>NZ_CP101717.1:2523344-2838762 GCF_030643825.1 Salinispirillum sp. LH 10-3-1 | reverse complement strand
GTAGCCAGATCGCCTTTTATAGCTTGTTGCAAATTATTGCCGGGCTAGGCGCGGCCGCTCTGGCGGTGTATTTGTTATGTCTGGCCTTGCAGATTCATAAAACCGTTGTATTTCTTGGTTTTATGTCCATGACCATCATGCTGTTGCTGGTCTATCAGGGCCTCAATATGGCGCGTGATGATGTGCAGGATGCCGTTGATCGCTTGCATCGAGTGGTGCATCAAGGACAAATTGCGATTGCGGAGGCGCTTGAAGAGGCCGGTTTAGGCTGGTCTGGTCAATGGCAAGAGTTGCCATCACTCGAGCAGATGGCGACCTTGAGTGCCGCACAACAGGAACGGGTGCAGGGTGTGCGGCAATACCTGTTGCTCTCTGCCGAGCGCACAGAGCGGCTATTGACGAATTGGCCCGAACGACTGTTTGCGCTTGATGTTGCTCTGCCCGCTTTGGCCATCACGGATGCCGAGCAAGTTGCGCTGCAGCAAGTCAGCAGTGCATTTGAGAGTACCCGCCTAAAAACCTGGCAGGCAGCGGTGTTTGTCGGCTTCGGAGCCCTGGCACTCTGGTTGGGGTTGGTTTATGGCTTCAAGTTTGTGAAGCTCAAACGGCTGATCGAGAACATACCGACCTCGCCATTAAACGGCGTTGCCTACGGGCTCTCGGAAGTGGTTGGTAAGGCGGCGTTGCCAGAGAATCAGTCACTACTCGCAGGGCCGCTAACCGAACGGCCCTGTCTCACCTACCTATACCAAGTACAGGAGCGCCGCGGAAGCGGAAAGAACGCCAAATGGGTCACCATCAAGACCGACAACCAGTGGCAGCCGTTTAATCTTGTGCATGAAGACAGTACGCACACGTCGGCGGGATCAATCGAAATAGTTCCGCAACACAGTGACTTGATTCTCCGCGAATCCGAGGTGAGAACAGAAGGAAAACTGCGTTACACCGAGCGCGTTATTGAGCCGGACACCACCATGTACGTGTTGGGCCCGGCGTTGGTCGCGCCAGAGCGTGCTGAACTGCATGTACGTGCCAGCGACCATGACGAAGACCCTTTCATCATCAGCGATCTGACCGAACGTGAAGTCATGCTGTACAAAGTACGGCGCGGTTTCATCCTGTTGGCGGTTGGTATGGTGGGCGGGTTAGCCATGGCCTTAGGTTTGGCGGGGCAAACGGGCAGTTTCGGGGTGTTGCCTTGGCTGCTCTGCGCGGGTATTCCCTTGCTCTATCAACTATTGGCGCTCAGTGTGCTGATGTACAACGACCTGGTGTTTTTGCGCCAGCGGTGCTTCAAGGCTTTGGCGAATATAGAGGTGGCACTGAAGAAGCGTAGCGACCTTATTCCGCGGTTGGAGCAAATCGCTAAAGCTTACTTGCAACATGAAGAGCAGCTGCTGAGTGTCATCACCACGCTGCGCCAGCAGCTCGATAAGCGGGATTGGACGGCAGCCGACAGCAGTCACTATCTCCACACTGAGCGACAGCTGCACGAAACTTTGGCAGTGCGCATGGAAGCCTACCCAGACCTCAAGGCCGATGAAACCATGCGCCACTTGATGAGCAGCCTGACGCAGATGGAAGATGAAGTCAGCCTGATGCGCATTGGCCATACTCTGGCGGTAGAGCGTTACAACACGCGCCGTTTACAGTTGCCAGAAGTGGTCTTGGCTCTGCTGTTTGGCTTTCGGCGGTTGCCCACTATGCCCTGAGGCCAGATGAACGGCGAGTGTATGATTTTTGTACGAAAGTGCTCAGTACACTGGCTTAGTAGGCGTCTGCTGTATAAAATGTAAACAATACGGTTTTGCTAGGGTCTTGCTATGGCAGTGTCACTGAATGCGTCTCCCTCCATACCCTCAACCAGTCAATTCACCCAACTGGCCAAGCAGGGCAGTACGGGTTTAAGAATTAATTCCGCCGCGGACGATGCGGCTGGCGTGGCTATTGCCCAAGGCTTTACCTCGCAAGGGCGAGGAATGACCGTGGCCATGCGCAACTTAGGCGATGGCATGAGCCTGTTACAAACCCGCAGCGGCACCGTGTCTGGCTTCACTGAACAAGTGCAGCGCATGCGTGAACTGACCATTCAAGCCAATAACGCCACCAACGGCCCGCAAGAGCGGGATTTACTGAACCGTGAGTTCACCGCGTTGCGTGACAGCATCGTTGAGCAAGTGGGCAGCGCCGCCTTCAATGGTCGCCCGCTGTTCGGTGACGGCGCGCAGACGTTCCAGACCGGTCCGAATGCCGGCCAAACGACGGTAGTAGAAGGCAATGCGTTACCGGATGCCTTGGCCGAGATAGACTTCAGCAACCTGACATTGAACAGCAGCGGAGACCTCGGCAACGTCATTGAGCGGTTGGATGATACCTTATCGGCGTTCACTGCCAGCCAGGTGCAGGATGGTGCCGTTGCGAACCGGTTTGAGCAGCAGTCCAATAATCTAAGTCAGCAGCGCTTGGACAATGCCGCCAGCTTGAGCCGTATTCAAGACCTCGACTTCGCTAAGCTTGCCAGTGATCTGGCGCAGGACGATACGCGCAGTCGGGCGCAAATACTGTTGCAAAGCCAGGCCAATGCTAACCGTGGTGATGTGTTGCGTTTGATCTCGTCGTAATTCTACCCAGCAGGTTTAAATACTCGCCGTAGGTGACGCGTTACCGCGTTGCGTATTCCTGCTGCACCAATCCTTCGTACATGCGCTCGGCGGCGAGCTTCAGTGTAAGCGCATCTTCCTTCGTCATGTTGGACAAACACCACAGTTTAAGAGGTATTTCCTCCGCTTGCGTGCGCAGCGTGTGACCGTCGTCCGTCAGTTGCATCAACCACTGACGTTCGTCATCCCTTCCTTTGTATCGCTGTATCAGTCGCTTTTGTTCTAGGCGTTTTAAGATGGGCGTCAGGGTGCCAGAGTCCAGCCGTGTCTGTTCGACCAAGCGCTTTATCGGGACGTCATCCTGCTCCCACAAGGCGAGCATCACCAGGTATTGCGGGTACGTCAGCCCTAGCGGTTCAAGCAAAGGGCGGTAGGCGCGCACGAGCGCGTTGGTCACGCTGTACAGCGAATGACAGACTTGGTTGCGCAGAAACAAATGCTCTGACGGCTGGGTATGGGCGGCGGACGACATGATCGCTCAACTCATTCTAGACTTTTAAGGTATTTATTTTGCGCACAAGGTATTGACGGGTCAAGTGTTTTGTCCTATTGTTTTGCGCACAAGATAAATTCAGTCAACTCAGGACGACCTTATGCAAATGTTATGGTTCATTCCGCTCGCTCTCATCGCTTTGGCCTTTATTGCTATCTACACACAGAACGCACGCGTGCCTGCACTGGGTCACGACCATGGTCAGTTAAAGCCGCTAAGCAAAGACCCTAATGGTGTGTCCACCCAAACGGATGACCCTGCCAAGCGCGTGCAGCCGTGGCCGTTCAAAGGCGATCGTAGCAGCACCATGCAGGCTATTCGCAACGCTGTTGAACTTTATGGCAATGCCGAAGTCCAAACGCAACAAGATGACTACCTGTATGTGGTGTTTGTCACCAAACTGATGCGCTACCGCGACGACGCCGAGTTTTACCTCGACGATAAGACGCAGCAGGTACATTTTCGCTCAAAAAGCCGGGCCGGCAAGTCAGACTTGGGACTGAACGCCAAGCGTTTTGCCCGCCTGACAGAACTCTATCAACAAGCTGACGTCAACGCCGCGCAGTGAAAGAAGGACAGGGTATGAAAGCTTACGATTTAATCGTCATAGGATCAGGGGCTGGTGGTTTAACCGCCACCTTTACAGCACTGGGCTTTGGCAAAAAAGTGTTGGTGGTGGAGAAAGACCGCCCCGGTGGTGAATGCACCTGGTCGGGCTGTGTACCCAGTAAAGCACTGATCAACTTGGCCAAAGACGTACACATCGCCAAGAAATTCGGTGCGGTAGCGGTTGATGGCGCGGACATCTTGCGGCGTGTGCGTGCTGTCAGCGAACGTATTTACGAGCACGAAACACCGGAAGTACTGCAAAACGCCGGAGCCGACTATGTGAATGGCGCGGCTCGTTTCGTCAGTGCCAACACCATAGAGGTGGGCGGTCAGCAATACATGGGTAAGCGCATCATGCTGGCGACGGGCAGTGCGCCGTTGGTGCCTAATATTCCGGGCCTGACTGACGTTGACTTTCTAACCAATGAAAACATTTTCGAGCAGACCTCACTGCCACCGTCACTGCTGGTGTTGGGCGGCGGCGTCATCAGTATGGAGCTGGCGCAGGCCATGAACCGTCTTGGTGTGAAGGTCACCGTGGTCGAAATGATGCCCGAAGTGTTGGGGCGCGAAGAGCCTGAATTTGCTGCTCTGGTGCGCGAGAAGTTGGCCAGTGAAGGCGTGCGCTTTGCGTTAAACACCAAAGCCGTGCGCGTAGAGCGCACGGCTGACGGCATCAAGCTGCATACCGAGTCAGATGGAAAAGCGGCGTACCTTGAAGCCGCGCAGATTCTTGTCGCGCTGGGTCGTTCGCCCAATGTGAAAGGCATGGGGCTGGAGGAGATTGGCGTTCAGATCAAAGGCGGCGTGGTGGTAAACGCTTACTTGGAAACCTCGGTAAAGGGTATTTTTGCCTGCGGCGATGTGGCTGGGCCTTATCTGCTCAGCCACATGGCCAACTACCAAGGCAAGATTGCCGCCATGAACGCCATTCTGCCGTGGCCGATTCGCCGCAAAGTAGACTATCAACACGTCTGCTGGGCCACCTTTACCGACCCGGAACTGGCCCATGCAGGCATGACAGAAGCTGAAGCCCGAGCCAAATACGGCGATCGCATCCGGGTGTATCACTACGATTTCGCCAAGCTGGATCGAGCGCAAACGAAAGAAGGGGACATGGGGCGCATCAAACTGATCACAGACTTGAAAGCCAGGGTGCTAGGCGCGCACATCATTGGTGAGCGGGCCGGTGATTTGATCGCTGAAGTACAGGTGATGAAAACCCTAGGTTTGAGCTTTGGCAAACTGCAAAAGGTGATTCATCCGTACCCGAGTTACGCCGATGCACTGCGCCAACTGAGTCAGCAGGTGTTTTTAGACAACATTATGCAGCATCCGGTGGTGAAGTTGTTTCGAAAGTCTAAATAGCGCACACAAAAACGCCCGGCAGCCACCTTCAAAGGTTGCTGCCGGGCGTTGAGCGTTGTGCTTTACCACAACGCGTTAGCCATCATGGTTAAGCGATGTCGAAACGATCCGCGTTCATCACCTTGTTCCACGCTTTTACGAAGTCTTTCACGAACTTCTCTTTGGCGTCCGCTTGCGCATAGACTTCCGTCAGCGCGCGCAACTGCGAGTTGGAACCAAACACCAGATCAACACGGGTTGCCGTCCATTTCACAGCGCCCGTCTTGCGGTCGCGACCTTCAAACTCATCCACGTTCGCGGAAGTAGGTGCCCACTGGGTACTCATATCCACCAAGTTGAGGAAGAAGTCGTTGGTCAACTTACCCGGTGTTTTAGTCAGTACGCCGTGTTTTGAGCCGCCGTAGTTCACGTCCAGCACACGCAAACCACCCACCAGTACGGTCATTTCTGGTGCACTGAGTTGCAGTTGGTGGGCTTTATCCAGCAACATTTCTTCATCGGCTACGGTGAACGCAGCGCGGCGGTAGTTACGGAAACCGTCAGCTTCAGGTTTGAGGAACTCAAACGACTCGGCATCGGTCTGTTCTTGCGTCGCGTCTGTACGGCCAGGTGTGAATGGCACGTCAACGCTGTGACCAGCGTCTTTAGCCGCTTTCTCGATGGCAGCATTACCACCCAGTACGATCAGGTCTGCGATAGAGACTTTCTTGCTGCCGCTGTTGAACGCCGACTGAATGCCTTCTAACGTTTTCAGTACCTTCGCCAACTGTGCGGGTTGGTTCACTTCCCAGTCTTTCTGCGGCGCTAGGCGAATGCGTGCGCCATTGGCACCACCGCGCATATCGGAACCACGGAACGTCGACGCTGAAGACCACGCGGTGTACACCAGCTCCTGAACGGTTAGGCCAGACGCCAGAATCTTCGCTTTCAGATCTGCGACGTCTTTCGCATCCACCAAGGGGTGATCAACGGCGGGCACAGGGTCCTGCCAGATCAGGTCTTCCGCCGGTACTTCAGGTCCTAAATAGCGTGCTTTCGGGCCCATATCACGGTGCGTCAGCTTGAACCACGCACGGGCGAAGGCATCGGCGAACTCTTCCGGATTTTTATGGAAGTGTTCGGAGATCTTCCGGTATTCTGGGTCTTCACGCATTGCCATATCGGCAGTGGTCATCATCAAGCCCACGCGTTTTGCTGCATCTGCGGCATGTGGCGCGTGATCGTTGTCGGCTAAGCCAACGGCTTTCCATTGATTCGCACCAGCGGGGCTCTTGGTCAGTTCCCACTCATAACCAAACAACACATCAAAGTAGCCCATGTCCCACTTGGTTGGGTTAGACGTCCATGCGCCTTCAATACCACTGGTAATGGCGTCGCCGCCTTTACCGCTGCCGTGGCTGCTGATCCAGCCAAAGCCCATTTCTTCAATGGGTGCGGCTTCCGGCTCTGGGCCAACGTGGGCCGCATCGCCTGCACCGTGTGCCTTACCGAAAGTATGGCCGCCGGCCGTTAATGCAACCGTCTCATAGTCGTTCATTGCCATACGGGCAAAGGTTTCACGGATGTCTTTAGCGGATGCCAGTGGGTCAGGGTGACCGTCCGGGCCTTCTGGATTAACATAAATCAGACCCATCTGTACCGCAGCCAGAGGGTTTTGCAATTCACGGTCGCCAGAATAGCGGCTGTTGGGCTTGTCGCTGGTAGCCAGCCACTCCTCTTCGGCGCCCCAGTAGATGTCCTCTTCGGGTTGGTAGATGTCGGCGCGGCCACCGGCAAAACCAAAGGTTTTAAAGCCCATGGTTTCCATAGCGACGTTACCGGCCAAAATCATCAAGTCTGCCCACGATAGCTTGTTGCCGTACTTCTGTTTGACCGGCCACAGCAGGCGGCGTGCTTTGTCTAGGTTACCGTTATCTGGCCAGCTGTTTACAGGCGCAAAACGTTGATTGCCAGTACCAGCGCCGCCGCGGCCGTCTGCCGTACGATACGTACCAGCACTGTGCCACGCCATGCGGACAAAGAATGGGCCATAGTGGCCGTAGTCAGCAGGCCACCAGTCTTGTGAATCGGTCATCACCGCCGCCAGATCTTTCTTAACAGCTGCCAGGTCCAGTTTTTTAAATTCAGCCGCGTAGTTGAAGTCTTCACCCAGTGGGTTCGACTTGGGTGCGTGCTGATGCAAAATGTTCAGGTTGAGCTGGTTTGGCCACCACATACGGTTGGTGGGGCCGGAGCCACCTTGTTTGGTTTGTGCTCCGTGCATAACAGGGCATTTTCCGGCACCGTTGCTTGTATTTCCGCTCATATCAATCTCCTCTTCGTGCTATTAAAAGCGGATTCGCTCCGCACAAGCCGACGCTTGCTCCCTAAAACCATCGGATCTGATGGGTCATATCACGTCAAATGACCTTGTTGGAGAGAGCTTTATATCGGTCTGCTTACAACATAGCATAGGGCGCCATTGTTGCCAGTTACCATTAACAACTATTTTAATAGCCAAATTCTATTGCTGTGTTGTTGCATTAAATCAAAAGTCTTTGAACATTTAGTGTCTGTACAACACCCGAACAAACTGGTTTTATCTATGCTCGTAACTGCATAACCATCAGCACACTGATACGCCAACGAAATTAGGGGAGTGAACATGCCAGATATCGTCGTAATGTTTTTTTTGCTAGGAGTCTTGGCAGGTTTAGTCCGGTCGGATCTCAGCATTCCTCGTGCAGCCTACGACGTTCTCAGCTTACTGTTGATGTTAACCATCGGCTTAAAGGGTGGTATGTCATTGCACGGCGCGGTGACGTGGGGCTTGGTCGGCGAACTGGCGGCTGTCGCGCTCTTGGGTGTGTTGATTCCATTGGTTATCTTCCCGGTTGTGCGTTTTGTTGTACGGTTATCGTTGGCCGACAGTGCCAGTTTTGCTGCACACTATGGTTCGGTCAGTGCAGGTACCTTCGCAGTTGCACTGGCGTACGCAGAAACGAATCAATTGACCGTGGGCGGGCAAGTAACGCTGTATTTGGTGTTGCTGGAATTGCCTGCCATCATGCTGGCACTGATGTTGTTTCGTCGTTTTAGTCGCAGCAATACCGAAGGCATTACGCAGGGTCTATGGCATGAAACCCTGACCAACCGTGGCGTGGTGCTGCTGGTTGGTGGTGTGGTGATCGGCTGGTTGTATGGGCCGGAATCAGGCCGAGTGGTCACTGACTTATACACCAATGCGTTCCAGGGGGTGCTGGCCTTATTCTTGTTGGAGATGGGGCTAGTGGCTGCAGACACCTTGCGGCAGGTCAGTCGCCGACACATTCGTTTGATGCTGTTTGCGGTCTTGGCGCCCTCGTTGCTGTCGTTGCCTGGTCTCATGATGGCGTTGGCTCTGGGACTGCCTGCTGGCTCTGCGGTTATCTTGGCGGCGCTGACCGCCAGTGCGTCCTACATTGCGGCACCGGTCGCCATTCGGGCAGCCATTCCCTCGGCAAATATCGGGTTGGCGATGCTGGCGTCGTTGGGTATTACCTTCCCGTTTAACGTGATCATAGGGATACCGTTGTATCATGCGCTTTGGCAGCTTATAAGCTAATACCACTACCGAAAACTACTGCGCTCGCACTGGCTGCGTTAAAATTGGATTCAAATGCTCACTGGCTTGCCAGAACGACCTCAGGTCGGCCCGGAGGGGGAGCGAAGCGAATACCTACATTAAGTAGGCTGCGCGTTTGAATCCAATTTTGCCTTGCCATTCCTTCGCTCGTGACGTTTTTAAGCTTTTCGGTAAGTCTTCGTGGCCTTTATTTCCTTATAAAGTTCAAAAAATGGCACTTTATGCGTTTTAATGGCTTTAGTGTTCCGTTTTTAGATCTTTATAAGCTTTATTTCTATTTTGCCTGTAATGTGCTAATTTCTACCCATTGTCTGCTAATGATCCTTTAAGGTTCGCTTTTGGGAACGCTATGAATGCCTTTGATAAGTCGCCCGCATCCATCGCTGAAGAGTTAGGAGAGCGCTTAAAGCAGGCGCGGCTTAACCGTGACCTGACACAGGCGGAAGTCGCTGAGCGCGTCGGTATCACCCGAAAAGCCGTGCTGAATGCCGAGAAGGGTAAGGCGCAACTGGAAGTGTTTGTGGCCATTCTTTCCGGGCTCAATCTCACCGAGCAATTGAATCTGTTTTTGCCCAAGCAAGACGTCTCGCCGATCCAATTGGCGAAGTTGCAAGCCAAGCAACGCCAACGTGCATCCGGGCAGCGCACCAAGCCGCAAGAGGACACACCAGAATGGTGATGGAAGTACTCAGGGTGCAATACCAGCAGCATGATGTCGGTGCGGTGAGTTTCGACACCAACACGGGATTGGGTGCCTTTGAGTATGAGCCGGGGTTTATCAAACAAGGCATTGAGCTGTCACCGCTTAAAATGCCACTGTCTCAACAAATCTACCGATTTCCAGAGCTGGACTTTAATACCTTCAAAGGCTTGCCGGGGTTGATCGCCGACTCACTGCCCGACGACTTCGGCCACGCCGTACTGAATGCCTGGGTAGCCGCGGAGGGTAAATCCCCACAAGACATCACGCCATTGCAGCGTCTGCAATTCACCGGCAAGCGCGGCATGGGCGCGTTGGAATACGCCCCCGCCACGCGTATGAAAAACCTGAACGCCACGCAACCGATCGCTATTGAATCCTTGGTTGCCATGGCGCAAGACATACTGGATGTGCGCGGTGATTTTGCGGTTGAGCTAACGAACGACGGCGCGGAAGACCGCGCCGCCATGATGGCCCTGCTGTCTGTGGGCATGAGTGCCGGTGGCGCGCGCCCAAAGGCCGTGCTGGCCTTTAACGACGACTTCACGCAAGTGCGTTCCGGGCAGGCTAAAGTGCCCGAAGGTTTCACCCACTACCTGATGAAGTTCGACGGCGTCAGCGAGCACAACAAAAACCAAGAGACCTTTGGCGATCCGCTGGGCTTTGGTGCCATGGAATATGTGTATTATCTGATGGCAAAAGACTGCGGCATTCACATGATGCCGAGTCGGCTGCTGGAAGAGGGCAAGCGTCGGCACTTCATTACGCAACGCTTCGACCGCTTAGGAAACAAAAAGCGCCACGTTCAAACCCTGAACGGTCTGGCGCACGTGGACTACAAAAAGCCCGGTTCTTTTTCCTACGCCGAACTCTTGGGCATAGCCAGACAGCTCAAACTGCCAGCCACCGACGCCGAACAGTTGCTCCGACGTATGACGTTCAATATCGTCGCGCGCAACCACGACGACCATGCGAAGAACTTCGCGTTTATGTTGAATGGCAATACGTGGGCGTTAGCCCCCGCTTATGACCTGGCGTACAGCTTCAAACCGGGCAGCAAATGGGTCAACAGCCACTGGATGACCTTGAACGGTAAGCGCGATGAATTCACGCGGCAGGACTTCTATACGCTGGAAAAGCTCAGCCCGTTGTTTACCCGTGACCGGATCAACAGCATTTTGGATGAAACGATCAACGCAGTATCCAACTGGAAGCAGCGCGCCACAGAGCTTGACGTGCCGAAGTCACTGGTCGAGGAAGTGGCGTCGCATTTGAGGCTAAGCATCTAGGCTCTGCCCAGCCAAACAACTTACATCAGAGCACCGATGCCCAGAAGCAGCAGACCTACCGTGGCGGGTGCGGCTTGGATGAAGAGAATCTTCCTGCTTGCGGTAAGCCCACCGTAGACACCAGCAACAAGAATACAGACTAAGAAAAATGACTTTAACGGAAAAGCCGACCTCGCCATGAATCAGACCCCAGAACAACCCCGCCGCAAGAAAGCCTTTGTACAGCTTAGGCATATCCGAAATTGATTCAAGACTTTGAAAAAGCTATGGCTGCAGGATCAATTCAATCCGATTCTATCCGTTGAAGTTCCCCAAATAACTCTGGTTGCTTGATGTCGCTCTTTGGCTGCGTGTTCATATCGTGCCTTAACACCGGCGTGGCGAACGGTTGTAGGTCTTGATTTGGTACCGACCTATCCAGCCAATGCATTATGTCGTCATCCTCTATCATTAATGGCAACGATTTTTGATGTATGTGTGCCAGCTTCGGGTGGCCGGGCAGAGTAACGATGGATACTCCGAGTTGATAACCGCCGTCTGGTGTTGGGTACGCCTTGGCCATACCGCCGAATAGAATGGTTTCTCCGTCCGCACGCTCAATGGCATAGGGTACTTTCCCTAACCATTCGAAGTAACCGCTGGCGGGTATCAATACCCGGAACGATTTAGGGCTGGTGTTGTGTAGGGTTCTTCCCGTCGCCATTACTTTATCAATGCGGCTATTGAACGTGGCGTATTCCTGGTTAGGTACCGGCATACCGTCTTCCCCTGTTTTCATGAGTAACCACCAAAGGGCTTGTTCTATGATGAGTTTGCCAGTCCTATCTTGAGCGATGATGGGTAAACGATCGGTTGGCCTGAATACGGTGTACTCAGGAATTCCTTCTACTATGCGACGTGGGTTTAAGACATCCCGGCGGCTTAGGTTGCCCAAGTTCCAAAACGTGTCGAACCCATAGTGAGCTGCGAGATGGGAAGACTGTTTTAGGTAAAAAGCGCCGCACATTTTCGTACCTGCTCAAAGTGCTAAAAATTCAATTAGCGTGCCTATAATTGCGCTAGGTGTCGAGGTGCAAAAGAGCGCATTCCAAACGTGGGGCCAAATAGACGGGTAATCATATTTTTACGGAGTTTTGTTAACGTGCTCTGAAACGCGGTCTTAGAAGAGGGTGTCGTATGAGTGGTCTTCTGAGTTTGGAGTGGTGGGCCCAGCAGGGTGAAGGCCGGTGTAAACACGCAAAGCATTGCTTTGCGAGGCCTGAACGATCATCAGCTGTGCTGATGAGCCGTGAATAGTCCAATGAGGTGTGGTTGCGACCATAAGCTGTCCGCTTTTTGCGACCATAAGTTGTCCGCTCCAGGCTGAGCAGCATCTACTGCACTGAAGAAACTTCGGGCTCGAAAATCTGCTAAAATAGCAATCAAGGTGCGAAACTTAGGTAATAGCTATGTGGATCTTTGTGGCGGTACCGTTAATGTTGGCAGCGTATGCAGAGTACGCACTTCGTCGAAGCGAAAAGAGGATGGCCCAGCTTGACGAAGAGCTGAAAAATCTTCCAGAAATATGATGGGTTTAGGTTCTATAATTCTTTGGTTGCTTTCTACTGGGCCAAACTGTCGCGGCTGAAAACATTGGTCCTATAAGAACAGCAAAGTGTGAGTCACGAAATGTTGCTACGGGTTGCCAGCAAACAGTTTCATGAATTCTTTCTGACGTTTTTTGTGCCGCTCCATAATCTCAGCAGAATCTCGACCCATGTACCAAAGAATCGCCAGTGCAATGCCGGACGTGATGAGTGTCGTTATGATCAACTGCATAGAAAGTACCCCCGATCGTCTCTGATAGGACTTGGACTAAATGTACTAGGGAACCGGAATGATTTGAGCCGACACGAGTCAAATAATCTTAACAAGGCACTCGGTCGCCTGTAATTTGCAAGAAAGTCCGAGTCGGAACATCGAGGTTAATCAACGCTCTGGCTCGGGCCAATTCCAGTAGAAAAATGATCAATCAGAACCAGAAGATAAACCCGCCGCCACCGCAGCAGCAGCAGGATCATTAGGATGCAATGAAGCACCAGCAGCAGCAGCAGAAGCATCACCAAGTGAAGCACCCAAGGCAGCGTAGTACGAATCATTATAAGAAGTACAACTAGCCTTTTGGTTTGCAACAATCGTTGAGCTGCTACGACTGTTGATTGTTTTGATCCCGCCAAAGAAACAAAGAAACAGCATCAACAAGCAGAATGCTACAACAAAAAAGGCGTCGCTAAATCCAGCAAACATAGCCCCAGCAGTCCAAAGCAGCATAGAGATAATAGTTCCAGTTGGCATTCGGGCTACTGCCAAGCCTTTGTGCTGAATGACAGCATTGCTTTGGGCTTCGTTGTGACTGCCAAACCGAGAACCTTTGAAGCCCGTAGCATTTCCGTTCAGGTTGTGTGTCTGCGATACAGGCGAAAATGCTTTTGGCAAAGTGTTGCGACGAATAGGTGCCCTATTCACATCATAACCAGGCTTAACGCGCTCGTTGTTGTGTGAATAATATAAGTCTCTTTCGTGATCGCTCATCCCACTCATGGCCGCTCCTCCACTAATCCATAGGCACAGTATAAATCACCCTCCCTGCCCTGCCAAAATTCGCACGTAATGACACAAAATTACCGCGTTTGCCGTTGTGTCATTACGTGCGAATCTTCTTGGTATGGTATCACTGCAACCAGTGATGATGATTAGGAGGCAATCACTATGATGACGAACAGACATTTCGTGTCGATTAAGCGTGGACTTGTCGAGCATGTTTAGTTACTACAACAAGCTCAAACTGAAAATGACATTGATGCCCTGTTGTCGTGGAGTATCGACCTGAAGGAAAGGTGATGAGGTAGGGTCAATGGATCATCCACCTTTATGTTGTCCCGACCTTAGACTATCCAATCCTTTGTAAGTACTATGTATTGCACTGAGAAGCTACTAGTTTAAAAGTCTGCTGAGATATCAGCAAGGCACGAAACACATGTCTCGACTATGGATCAAAAAAGGAGGAAACGGACGCCATGAGCGATTTCATGTCACGCGATACGTATTTTTCTGATACGAGCGAAGCCGATAAGAACAAAGCAAAAGGTGGCCAGAAGATTACTTTGCGTAGAGTCTTTTCAGTACGTGAATATCCAGGCCACATCATCTTCTCGATGGTACTGTGGACGTATGCGCTGGTTGACGCTGCACTCAATGGATTAAATGGTCTTGCGTTTCTTAGCGTCTTTATGTTGCTGGTTGCGGCCAGTCGGGGCGTAGATGCGTGCAACGATCCGCGAAGCTCACAAACATATACGAAAACGGCCTACGTTGGGGCTGTCGTTGCCTTCATTACGTTAGGAGCGTGGTTCGCAGTGTTATTGTTTGTGGATGCTACGGTGTCTGCTGTGGTCAATTCGCTGTCATCGGACTCAAAACACAGCACTAAATCAGCTTCCCATATTGCGAGTACGACAAAGCGTTATTCGTATAGTGATTCGTTCAACGATGGTTTAGCGCTATCTGGTGATCCTCTTGCTGCGGCTGCGCATTCTGATGATCCTTATTTTGCTGCGGCGACGGCGGCTGGTGATTACATTGCAGATCGTTACCGGCACGACAGTTAATGTTGATCATGTGTTGTTGGCTATTTTTCCGTGTCGGCATATCTTGTCACTTCGATCTGCCGACACGGCCTTTCTGTTAATTTAACCGATTCAATCCATTTTCCAACGCATTTCTTTGTCTTCGACTAAGGTCTGTCCGATTCGATATGTCTATTGGTGTTGAGCTGTCCGGCACGACACCTTTCATATAACTGTCAGCACTCATTTGCTTAGCGCCATCTAAATCACTTTTTATCACCAGATCGTGCACTTCCTTCCTGAATGCCTCGGCAATCTGACGATGATCCACTGCATACTGCCTGTTAGGTGCCAAATGGTCGCACAGTTCAACATGAACGCAACTGTGTTAACGCCCGGATTCGAAACGTGTTCGGTTCGCGCACAGTGACACAGAGGCAGGGGCAATGATTTATACTGTGCTTATGGAGTAAGTGAAAGGAGTAAAAAACCATGACTGATTTCATGTCACGCGATACCTATTTTTTCAGAGTCGAGCAATGACAACCATAATTATCACCCATTGTTCATCGGTAACTGTCAAGGTATCTGTAGTCTCTGATTGATTTTCGTGCCTGTAGTTTCGTCAGCGCAGTACATGTCACTCGGACTGAGGCGGATATGTTATGGTCGCAACAACAGGTTCAATATGACCGAAGGGAGTGGTGGCCCAGCAGGGTGAAGGCCGGTGTAAGCACGCAAAGCATTGCTTTGCGAGGCCTGAACGATCATCAGCTGTGCTGATGAGCCGTGAATAGTCCAATGTGTGATTGCGACCATAGTTTGTCCGCCCTCATCTGAGGGCCATGCAATGCGCGAAAGAATCTACAGACTCGAATTTCTGCTAGAATAGCCGTTAAGGCGTGCAAAGTAGGTGAAAACTATGTGGTACTTAGTGGTGATGGCGTTGCTGGTGGCAGCGTATGCGAAATACCAAGTGCATCAAGGCGAAAAGCGGATAGCCCAGCTTGAAGAAGAGCGGAAGAATCTCCCTAAAGTATGATGGGTTTAGGTTCTATAATTCTTTGGTTGCTTTCTACTGGGCCAAACTGTCGCGGCTGAAAACATTGGTCCCATCATTAACAGCAAAGTGTTGGTCACGAAATGTTGCTACGGTTTGCCAGCAAACAGTTTCATGAATTCTTTCTGAAGTTTTTTGTGCCGCTCCATAATCTCAGCAGAATCTCGACCCATGTACCAAAGAATCGCCAGTGCAATGCCGGACGTGATGAGTGTCGTTATGATCAACTGCATAGAAAGTACCCCCGATCGTCTCTGATAGGACTTGGACTGAGTGTACTAGAGTATCGACCTACATTCATCACAAGCAAGACGGACCCTGATAAAGCTGGATTCATTGGGTCGAGTCGTAACTCGTGGTCGCTATAGAACCTAGAAACGAATTTTGATGACCAATGAGCCTTTCTTTGAAACACTGGAAAATCTGCGTCCTCTTGGTAAACTGCAGGCAAGGATTCCAAGCGGAGAAAGCCATGGGTTTTATGATCACAGCGGTCGTTATGTCATTGTTTGGGTTGATCTATACTTTGTGGGTGGGGCGCAATCTTGATGAAGAAATGGCAGAGCATAGAAAACGTCATAGAAAAATTATGGAATTGTGAACCCAGTTACTGCACTCTTTAATGAAGGGCCTAAGGCCCTTTTTTGCTGATCTTGATGGCATTCCCGAAATTCAGCCCGAGCTACGTATTTTCCCTTTGCTGTTAACCTTTCTGATTGGCTTAGGCATCCGAAGTCGATTCAAGATTTAGGAACAAAGCTATGGCTGTAGGATCAATTCAATCCGATTCTATCCGTTGAAGTTCCCCAAATAACTCTGGTTGCTTGATGTCGCTCTTGGGCTGCGTGTTCATATCGTGCCTTAACACCGGCGTGGCGAACGGTTGTAGGTCTTGATTTTTTTGTTAAAGTGCTCTGAAGCGCGGTCTTAGAAGGGGGGGCGTGAATGGTCTTCTGAGTTTGAAGTGGTGGGCCCAGCAGGGTGAGGGCCGGTGTAAACACGCAAAGCATGGCTTTGCGAGGCCTGAACGATCATCAGCTGTGCTGATGAGCCGTGAATAGTCCAATGAGGTTCAGTACGACCGAAGGGAGTGGTGGGCCCAGCAGGACTTGAACCTGCGACCTGCCGATTATGAGTCGGATGCTCTAACCAACTGAGCTATGGGCCCCTAACTTGTTTTCTAACTTGTCTTTTGGCGCTATGGCTTTGTTGCCATCTTGCGCCCCAACACTAAAATCAGGCGTTAGGTTGTTGCGTTGGCTTTGCCGAAGGGTTCGCGCAGAGGGCTGCACTCCTACGGTAATAACCGAGCTTTCGTAGGAGGGCTGTGCTCCTACGGAAAACTGCTCCGCATTATAGCGGGCTGTCTGTTCAAGTCTAGCTAATGCCTTGATTCGGCAATAAAAAACCCGGCTTTCGCCGGGTTTTTTTAAGCTCAGTAACGCTACCAGCCGACTATTCGTCGATGAAGGTGCGCAGATGATCGGAGCGGCTAGGGTGGCGCAATTTGCGCAACGCTTTGGCTTCGATCTGACGAATACGCTCGCGCGTGACGTCGAACTGCTTGCCCACTTCTTCAAGAGTATGGTCGGTGTTCATGTCGATACCGAAGCGCATACGCAGAACTTTGGCTTCGCGCGCCGTAAGTCCGCTGAGGACGTCACGGGTGGCTTCTTCCAAGCTCTTGTCGGTCGCTGAGTCAGACGGCGATTCCATGGTGCTGTCTTCGATAAAGTCACCCAAGCTGGAATCTTCATCGTCGCCGATGGGGGTTTCCAGTGAAATAGGCTCTTTAGCGATTTTCAGTACCTTGCGGATCTTGTCTTCCGGCATGTCCATGCGCTCGGCCAGTTCTTCTGGCGTTGGCTCACGACCCATCTCCTGCAACATCTGACGCGAAATACGGTTCAGCTTGTTGATGGTTTCGATCATGTGCACCGGAATACGAATGGTCCGCGCTTGGTCAGCGATCGAACGCGTGATGGCCTGACGAATCCACCACGTAGCGTACGTGGAGAATTTGTAACCACGACGGTACTCGAACTTATCAACGGCTTTCATCAAGCCGATGTTGCCTTCCTGAATCAGGTCAAGGAACTGCAAGCCACGGTTGGTGTATTTCTTAGCGATCGAAATAACCAGACGTAAGTTGGCTTCCACCATTTCTTTCTTGGCACGGCGGGCGCGCGCTTCACCGATAGAAATGCGACGGTGAATGTCTTTGACTTCACTCAAAGTCAGGCCGGTCGTTTTCTCCAGGTTACGCAGCTTACGCTGGGCGCGCTTGAGTTCGATTTCATGGGCAAAGAGTTTGTCGCCGTATTTGGCGTGCGCAAACATGCCTTGTAGCCATTCGTCGTTGATTTCGTTACCTTGAAAGCTCTTGATGAAGTCACGACGCGGCATACCCACTGTTGGGCCGGTGCAAATACGCATGATGTTGCGTTCTTGCGTACGGACCACATCAACGGCGGCGTTGACGGTGTTCATCATAGCGTCATGCTGGCGATTAGCCAGTTTGAACGGGGCGAACAAGTCACCGAGGGCGCGCAGGGCTGCTTGGCCTTGCTTGCTCTGCCGTCCATGTTCAGCCATGACCGCTTGGGCATGTACGTAGGCTTCACGCAGTTCGTCGAAACGTGCGCGGGCCATCTCTGGGTCGATGCCGCCGTCGCCTGGATCTTCTTCCGTTAGGCTGTCCGTGTCGTCGTCATCATCCAGCGTGCTGTCGTCGTCATCGCTGCTGGCGTCAGCAGAGGTGTCGTCGGTGGCCGCAGCAGGCGGTTCCGGGGTCATATCGTCGGGGTCAAGAAAGCTGCTCAGAATGTCAGTCAGGCGACCTTCTTCGGTCTGACTGGCTTCATAGGCGGCATTGACCTGCTCGACGTTGCCGGGGAAATACGCTAAGGCGTGCATAACTTCGCGCAAGCCTTCTTCGATGCGTTTGGCGATAACGATTTCGCCTTCACGCGTCAACAGCTCTACGGTGCCCATTTCACGCATGTACATGCGTACGGGGTCAGTGGTACGACCAGCGTCCGATTCCACGGCAACGAGAACTGCCGCCGCTTCTTCAGAAGCGTCGTCGTCGGTGGCGTCGTCGGACATGAAAATGTCGCCGTCATCGGGTGCTGTTTCTACAACATTAATCCCGATGTCATTGATCATTCTGATGATGTCTTCAACCTGCTCAGGGCTGGCGATCTCTTCGGGCAAATGGTCATTCACCTCAGCGTATGTGAGGTAGCCTTGTTCTTTGCCTTTGGCGATCAGTTTCTTGAGACGAGATTGCTGTTGCTGAGAATTTTCAGCCATCCAATTACCTGTATAGTGTCAAGTGCTCGGGGATTATAAAAAATAGCGGCGCAGTATAGCGATTTGCCCGAGGAATTTCTACTGCTTACTATGGCTCGCTCCGAATAGTGGGGCCGCTTTTGCTGGATTTCAACAGCGCAAGGTACCTTTCTTTTTGTTCTTTGCTCATTAATCGATGATCTGTGAGCCATAACTGTCGTAATTGCTGGTATTCCTCGTGCTCTGACGGTTGGTGCGTCAGATCCAAAATCAGCGCCTGCAGGATGTCCCGATGAAAATCCTGCGCTTGCGCGTATTGAGTCAGTATAGCGAAGTATTCGGTACGCGACAGGGCTTGCAGCAGTTCGTCAAAACCATGCGGTGCCAGTAAGTCGTGTGCGGCGTACCGATTAGCAGCCGGATGCTTCTGCAGCAGCGTCAGCATGCTTTCTACCCAGGCGGTATGGTCGCCCGCCTTGAAGCGGCGCTGGCCGATGTCGATGGTGGCTGCCAAGTTGGGCCAGCAGAGCATCAGGGCCATGGCTTTTTGCCAGGGTGGCGGCTGGCGAGTCTGCTTGAGATCGACCGGTGTGGGCGCGCGATACCGGGTTTGCGGTGGCGGCTGGCTGTGGTCCAGCCCTTGCTCTAAAACACCGAAATCGGCTTCGTGGTGTGCGCTGTCCGGGTGCTCAAGCAGGTCGACGGGTATGTCATCGATTGTAGTTGGCGGGCCTTCGCGCATCCATGCAGGTAGTTCGGCGACATCATCGCTGGCCATTAACGGCGGTAAGTTGGGGGCGCCTTTACGTACGCTATCTTTACTCGCATGGGGCTCGTCGGTGACCCGGCGCGGTGGGTGTTTGGCGGTGTATTGCTCTAGCTGCTGATTGATGACGTCAATCGGCAGGCCAGCCAGCTCAGCTAAACGAAGCATGATCATGGGGCGTAACGTACCATCGGCAGGTAGGCGCTGCAGGTCGGGCAGGGCGGTATGCACCAGGTGCGCTTTGCCTTCCACGCTGGTCATGTCGACCTGTTCCTGCCAGTGCTGCAGGATGAATTCGCCTAGGCTTGGTGAGCGGGAAAGGCGTTGTTCGAAATCGACCACGCCTTCTTGGCGAATCAGTGTGTCAGGGTCTTCGCCATCGGGCAAAAACAGAAAGCGCATAGTGCGGCCGTCACGTGCTTCGCTCAATGCGACGTCGAGGGCGCGCACGGCGGCTTGGCGACCGGCTTTGTCGCCGTCGAAACAGAAGATCACTTCGTTGGCGAGTTTGAACAGCTTGCGCAGGTGTTCTTCGCTGGTGGCGGTGCCGAGTGTAGCCACGCCGTACGGTACGCCGAACTGATGCAGGCTGATGACGTCCATATAGCCTTCGACCACCAGAAAGCGCTCGGGCTTGCGCTCGGCTTGTAAGGCTTCATAGAGGCCATACAGCTCTTTGCGCTTTTGGTACAGGTCTGTTTCCGGCGAGTTCAGGTATTTGGGTTTTTCGTCGGTGAGGACGCGCCCGCCAAAGCCAATGACTTGCCCGCGCTGATTGCGAATCGGAAACATGATGCGATCGCGAAAGCGGTCGTAGACCTTGCCGTCTTCTTTTTCGATCACCATACCGGCGTCGATCAGGCGTTTTAGCTGCGCGGGGTCTTCGGCACCGGCGGCTTGCATGAGGTTGTCCCAGCCCGGTGGGGCGTAGCCGACACCGAATTGGCGTGCGACCTGTCCGCTGAGGCCGCGCCCTTTCAGGTAGCGCACGGCTTGGTCGCCGCGCGCGTGCTGACGCAGTTGGTCGCGATAAAAGGTTTCGGCGACGTCGAGGACGCTTTGCAGGCTTTTGCGCTGATGACGCTGTTGGTCTTCTTGCGGATTGTGTTCACGCGGGACTTCAACACCAGCGGTGCGGGCGAGCTCTTCCACGGCTTCGGGGAATTCGAGCCGGTCATGCTCCAAGAGGAACTTCAGTGAGTTGCCTGCAGCACCGCACCCAAAGCAGTAGTAAAACTGTTTTTGCGGATTCACCGAAAAAGAGGGGGTTTTTTCGTTATGGAACGGGCACAGCCCTGAATAGTTCTTACCGGTACGCTTGAGCTTTACCCGATGCGATATGATGTCAACGATATCAACTCGTTCGAGCAGATCGTCAATAAAGGTCTGTGGTATGCGTCCGGCCATGCTGGAAACCTTGGGCTTGCAGAGTGTGGAAACGCGGTCGTGCGGTTTCTATTGGGGCATAATATGCTTCAACCCATGCACGCTTTCACCAGCTTGCTGACGACGGTCATATCCGCACGGCCCTGAACCTGAGGTTTCAGTATAGCCATAACTTTACCCATGTCAGCCATCGACTGTGCACCGGTTTCATTAACTGCGGATTGAACCAACGCCTGCAACTCTGCTTCGGAAAGCGGTGCGGGCAGAAACTGAGAGATCACCTCCAGTTCGGCTTCTTCAACGTCGACAAGGTCTTGTCGACCTGCAGCAGCAAACTGGGAGACGGAATCGCGGCGCTGCTTCTGCATTTTATCCAGAATGGCCAGGATGCGTTCATCACTCAGTTCTATGCGCTCATCCACCTCAACCCGTTTGATTTCCGACAACATCATGCGAATAGCACCCAGGCGCGCTTTGTCTTGCGCCCGCATTGCGTCTTTCATCGCATTGGTTAAATCGGCCTTCAAACTCATTGTGGTCTCCGGTGGATGCGCGTTTTGCTACAGCATAACGGAAAAATCGGGCAGCGAGACCAATGTCTGGTGCCAGATACTACACCCTGTGGCGGTCAAGGCCGCAGGACAATAGGCTAAAACGGAGTACGATTACTGCAAGCAGTAATTAGTACAAGCGGTTCAGACGTTTGCTTTCGCGTGATACTTTCTTCGCGTGGCGTTTAACAGCAGCGGCTGCTTTGCGCTTACGAGCCCAAGTAGGCTTTTCGTAGAATTCGCGTTTACGCACGTCAGCCAGAACACCGGCTTTTTCACAAGAACGCTTGAAACGGCGCAGAGCGACGTCGAATGGCTCGTTATCTTTTACTTTTACCTGTGGCATGTACTTTTTGACCTTTTCCGTTGTGTGCAAAGTTGCTTGTGGAAAGAACGGCGCTTAATTAGACGATCGTTCTTTCTAGTAATCCCAAAGCGATGAACCTATGGCCCAGATTTGGGAGGCGCGATTTTACGCCCGCAGGCAGCGCTTGTCAAAACAAGGATACAGACTTTTGTTTAGCCTGTCGGTGCTAGGCTGGCAAAGTCAGGGCTGCGCCAGTATCATGCGCGCCTAAATCTTATCCGGTAACGAATCGCCACGCGCGCGATCTGGACGCTTATTATGTTGGTATTGGGTGTTGAATCTTCCTGCGATGAGACAGGCGTGGCGTTGTACGATACGGAGCGCGGCCTGTTGGCGCACCGTTTATACAGTCAAGTTAAGATGCACGCTGAGTACGGCGGTGTGGTGCCTGAATTGGCCTCGCGTGACCACGTGCGGCGTTTATTACCCCTGGTGCGCGAAGTAATGGCCGACGCAGGTGTGGCGCGCAGTGACATTAGTGGCGTCGCCTATACTGCAGGCCCCGGTTTATTGGGGGCCTTGATGGTTGGCGCGATGGCGGCGCGCAGCATGGCCTTTGCGTGGGGCGTGCCAGCATTGGCCGTGCACCACATGGAGGGTCATTTACTGGCACCGATGTTGGAGCCGCAACCCCCTGAGTTTCCTTTCGTCGCGCTATTGGTGTCTGGTGGTCATACCCAGCTTATAAAGGTAGAGGCCGTTGGGCGCTATGAATTGTTGGGTGAAAGCTTGGATGATGCCGCCGGAGAGGCGTTTGATAAAACCGCTAAGTTGCTTGGTTTGCCCTACCCTGGCGGGCCGGAACTCGCTGCATTGGCGACCGAGGGCGTGGAGGGTCGGTTTAAGTTTCCGTCGCCTATGGTCGACCGTCCCGGCATGGACTTCTCTTTCAGCGGTCTGAAAACAGCGGTGCGTCAGGCCGTGCAAGCGATGGACAAAGAACTCACTCGCCAAGATAAAGCCGATGTATCGTTGGCGTTCCAAACAGCCGTGGTGCGTACCCTGGTCATTAAGTGCAAGCGGGCTCTTGATGCAACGGGTTATAAGACCTTGGTCGTCGCTGGCGGGGTGAGTGCCAACTTGGCGTTACGTGCAGCATTGGAAGAAGCGACAACTGCACGTGGTGCGCGTGTCTATTATCCTGCATTATCATTTTGTACTGATAACGGGGCAATGATTGCCTACGCAGGTGCGCAGCGCCTACAGGCTGGCGAGAGCAGTGCGTCGGCAGTGCAATTGAAAGCGCGCTGGCCCTTAACAGAATTGCGCGTGCCGCAGGCTTAGGAAACTTTATGACCAACCCTATCGCGCCAGATCGCTTGGTGATTCGCAATTTACAGGTGCCCACGTTGATTGGCGTGTACGACTTTGAGCGCCTTGCGCCACAGACGCTGCGCTTGGATATTACGTTGCATACGGATATTCGGCAGGCAGGTGAAACCGACGACCTGCAATACACACTGAATTACGCGGCGGTGGCGGAATCAGTTGTGGCGTTCGGTGCCGCGGCGACGTTCGAGCTGCTTGAAGCCTTTGCGACGAAACTCTGTGTAGAGCTGTTTCAGCAATACGCCGTGCCGCAAGTGGACTTAGTGATCTATAAAGACGGCTGTATTCCTGGGGCGCAGGGTGCTGAGTTGCATCTTTCGCGGAGGCGTGACGATGCAGGGCACTGAAGTATTGCTAAGCTTGGGTTCCAATGTCGATAGAGAGTTTCATCTAACGGCGGCGCTGAATGCTTTGTTAGCGGCATATGGCACCTTGGATGTATCACCAGTGTATGAAAGTGCCGCTGTTGGTTTCGAAGGAGATGCCTTCTTTAACTTGGTGGTGGCGCTCTGGACGACAGAGTCTCTGCCAGATCTAAATCAACACCTGAAGCAGATAGAGGATGACTGTGGCCGTGACCGCAGCCAGCCGAAGTTCTCCGATCGAACCTTGGATATTGATGTGCTGACGTACGGTACACTCAGTGGTGTCGTAGAAGGCATCCGACTACCTCGATACGAGGTCTATAAGAACGCCTATGTGCTGAAGCCGCTGGCAGATATTCGTTCGGAGCAGCCTGTTCCGGGAGATGTCGAACACACATGGCAGTCGTTGTGGGCATTGTTTCCGAAGGATAAGCAGCCGTTGCGCGTGGTCGATATCGGCTGGATCACGCCAGACCGTTAAATTAATTCCTTTTTACCTAGGTTTAAGTACACTCAAGGAAGAGGCGTCTGTCGCATTTTTTTTGGCAATTCTGTCGCTAAAATCCGCTAATTTGCGCCAATTTCTGGCAAAAGATTTACATATCTCATCGCTCTAAGGGCGCAGCTTCAGCGTATACGGCGCGCCAACCATATGGATTCATGATATTTATTGGCCTCCTTTCTGGTTTTTCTCAACCGTCATTTCCCATCCAATCTCGAACACTCGGCCGTAGTCCACCCTGTTACAAGTCATCAGGCGGGTTGTCAGCTCACGGGCTGCCGCTCTGTTGGCTTGCCACTGCAAACAATTTTTAACTATTAACGACGACTATAGAGAGAAGAAATTATGCGTAATTTATTCAAAGCGGCTTTGATGGCAACGGTTCTGCTGACAGGTACAGCGCAAGCAGGTTCACACAATGCGCCAAAAGACATCGTCGATACTGCTGTGGAAGCCGGTAGCTTCACGACTTTGGTAGCTGCTGTGCAGGCTGCTGGTTTGGTGGATACGTTGAAAGGCCCTGGTCCATTCACCGTGTTTGCTCCGACTGACGAAGCCTTCGCTGCCCTGCCTGCAGGTACTGTAGAGGGTCTGCTGGCGGACATTCCTACACTGCAAGCGGTTCTGACATACCACGTCGTGCCCGGCAAAGTGATGGCGGCAGACGTCGTTAACTTAACGACCGCTACCACTGTGCAGGGTACTAACGTCGACATCGAAGTGCGTTATGGTAACGTGTACATCGACGGTGCGCAGGTGGTGATGACCGATATTGAAACCTCTAATGGTGTGATTCACGTCATTGATGCGGTGATCTTGCCTAACTAAGGTGAGTGTAATTGCTTTCATGCATTGGGCGACTCAGGTCGCCCTTTTTTATGTTTCTTGGATGCTGATGAGCAGAAGGAAAAGCGGCTGTCTCATTGTGGTCGTGCTGTTATACTGCCTGCGAATTGCAAACGACAGGCGGGGCTGATTGTGCTGACGCGATGGTATTTGAACGGACTGTTAATTTTAGTGGTGCTCGGCATCTTAGTGGGTGCAGGAAGTTGGTGGGTAAAGTCTCGCCCCGCGGCTCCGGCACTGATTGCTTTGCAGCAAGAAGTAGTGCGGCTTGATAACGGATTGGAAGTACATTTGGTTGCTGACCCCGATGCAGCACAAGCTCGACTGGAGCTTTACTGGGAGGTGGGCAGCCTGTCAGATCCCGCTGACCTGCCTGGCTTGCATGACCTCATGTTGAGAGTGCTGTTTTACGGCGAAACCCCGCAGGGTTACCGTCATATGGAAACCAGGGCTGCGCGCGACCCGTTGGGCGATTTCGTTGTGCAGCACGGCCGCACCCATTCGCGTATTCAACTCGATACCAGCCCCTCTGTATTTACTGACGAAGTACGCTATCTTGCGCGCTTGTTGCAGTTGCCTTCTTTGCCCTTGCCTGCCATCGATTACGAGCGTCAGCGTATGCCCCGGCTGGATCCTGCTTATGACTTCTTTGGTTCGGCTGAGCTGCGTGTACTGGATGAGCTGTCAGCCGAGCGTTCGGCGTACGCGACCAATTTGATGCGTGACCTGGATAACTGGCGTTCACTCAGTGAGGAAGGCGTGGCTCGCCAATTGTCTCAGCGCATCGCCGAGAAGTTGCATACTGGCGTTCTGCGTGTTTCGTTGCATGCGCCATTGCCGGCTGATGCATTGCGTGAATTGGCCGATGCCTTCGCTGGTCTGCGCTCTGGTACTGCGCTGCCCGACCATCAATTGATCTATAGCCCCTTGGTCGATGTCCTGCAAGAGCCTCAGGTGGTGCGAGTGCGTCGGGCTGGATTAAGCAATGAAATGCACATCCTATACCCGTGGCGCTTACGTGTTGAGCAGCGCGAAAAGGCAGATGATGCCGTGCGCTGGTTAACCAGTCCCTATGCCTCTGGCTTGAAGCGTCGATTGCGTGAAGCGGGTTTAATTACCGGTATTAGTGCCCATTACAATGACGAGTACTTTGTGGTGTCGTTGCAAACCACAGCGCAAGGGCGCTCCAATGAGGCAGTGTTATACGGCTCGGTCAGTCGGTTCTTGGCACAAATTCAGAATGGCCCTGAAGCCTCTGAACTGGTCCGTCGAGTAGCGGGTGATCGCCGGATAGCGCCAGAACTGGCGATTGCTGGGCTGGGGTTAGATCCGAGCCTGTTCGTGGTGATGGAAATGGCGCCGGGTGCGGGAAATCTGAACTGGCGTCGTGAAGCGGTCGTACAGGGTTATGCGCAGCGCGCGCTGCCGGTGGAGTTGCCGGTGTTAGCGCCTACTTACACCAGTGATCGCCCACGGTTCGAAGCGAATGAATACAGCTTGTTGGGTTGGCAGCCGGATCTGCTGTTGTCCAGTCCGGGTCTAACTTTCTGGCACTACGAGGACAACCGGTACGATACAGATTTGGTCAGTGCTCATGTTCGGGTCAATGTCCCCATCGGGCCTGATCCTGCCCGTCAAGCACAGTGGCAGGCATGGGCTATGGAAGAGCCAGCGTGGTGGAACGAGACGGCCGTGTGGTCCGCGATGTCGTCACGTAGTCTGGGTAGCGGTTTGCAGGTGAGCGCAGATGCTACAGGCGTGACATGGCAGTTTACCGATTCCTGGCCTGCCGTAGAGCAGTGGACGTACGACTTTCTTGCTAGCTTGTGGGGTATGCAGCCACAACTGCCAACGCTAACTGATACCGCGAATGCAGCGCAACGACTGGTGCGTCAGCGCGCACAATGGCCAGAACTGGCGGTACCCGAAGACATGATGCAGCAGCCATTAACCGTGCTTTTGAGCGGGCGCGTTGACCGATCTCGTGCTAGTACCCTGTTAACGTGGTTGCGTGCTGCTCGACAAGACGTGGTTGTGCCCGTGAACACCGTTAACCCGGCGAGCCCGTTGCCGACCAGACACCATGTGGCAGAGCTCGAAGTCAGTGGTGCTACCTCGTCGGTGACGCGCTTTCTGCAGTTGCCACACAATGATCTGCGGCACCAGGTGTTGGCGGAGTGGTCGACGCCTTGGGTAGAGGAGGTGTTGCAGCAAGTCGCACAGCGTCAGGGTTTTGCCGGAGAGGTATCTGTAGAGTTGGTGAATCCCACAGGCATCCCCGCCTTGCAAGTTACGCTAAGCAGTTCAGTACAGGACCCGGCGCGGCTTGGTCTTTATCTGACAACTTTCTGGAGTGAGTTGCGGCAGTCTTTGGATCAGTTCAACAGTGCGCGCTTCCAAGAAGGTACTGGCTGGCAGGCTAATATTCTTCGTGCTCAGCCGGAATCCTTGCCTTTGCTGGCGCGTTTCTATTGGAATGATATCAGTGCAGGTCGTATGCATTTCAATGGTCGCCTACAGCGGGCTTTGGTGTTGGAGGGGACAAGCTTGGAGGGCTGGCAGTATTTCATGCGGCAATGGCTGCTGGAAGGTACTGCACGCCAGTTGACGGTGTATGAAATAGGCCAAGACTGGCGTGAAGAGTATGCGCAAAATCGACGTTTACCAGCTGGCTCGGTGGCTTGGTAAATAGGCAGAGAAAAGGGGAGGTCGAGCTCTACTCGTTCTCCCCTTCTTATTTGCGTGATTCAATACTCGAGTGCCACTCAGTCCGGCTCGGGAACCTCAGTCGTTGTGGCATTGAGCGGCACAGTCAGCTCGATGGTCATACGATTATCTAACTGGCTGTCTATGCTTACCACGCCACCTAACGCATCGATGTAGCGACCGACGATCATCATGCCTAAACCGGGCCCCAACAGCTCACCATCGTTGCCATAGTGGAGCTGGAACTGGCTAAACCAGTGCTCGGCTTCTTCATCGGTGATGCCATGACCATGCGCCGTCAGAGTGATGCGTATACAGTCGCCCAGATCGCCGTGTATAAAGCTAATGAGCTGACCATCAATACGCTGTTGTTCTGCGAAGGGCACCAGGCCCAGCAGGCAGCGTTGAATCAGTGATTCGAACGTGCGGCGTGACAAGAGTCCACGTACATCCTGATCTTCCGTCTCTAATACAAAGCTGTCGCTGAGCGAACCGGCCACCTGCAGCGAGCGAATCACTCGTCGACAAGAATCCACCACCAAGAAATCATCTTGCTCCGTACGCGTCCCTTCGATTTCGAGTTGTACCAGCTCAATGAGGTCGGAGGATATCTGCGTCATATAATCCAGTTTACTGGCGGTTTGACGTCCCAGATCCAGACTTGCCGCAGAGATCTGCACCTCTGTGGTGATGGCATTCAGAACATCGGCCACCTTGAGGGTGGCTCGGCTTTGTTCGTCGTGCTTACGGTGCATCTGACGGCGCAGTTTGACCCCCTGTGCAACCTCATAGGACAGCCGCTCTTGCTCTAGGTGAGCCTCTTGGATACGTCTGTTAAGATTGCCCTGCTGACGCAAAATGTCGCTGAATTCTGAGTTCATGGTCAGCAAGAAGCCAGTGCCAACAATCAGGTTCGCGATGGTGGTGATACCCAGTAACGCGCCTATCCAAACCGGCACGTTCTGGGTTACGCCAACCCACCCTGCGGCAGCGACAGCACTCAGCGCTAACAGCACAAAGACTAAGGGTCGATAAGTTTTGTGTCGACGCGAGGATGGAGTGCTCATGTTATGTAGGGGTCCTTACAGTGCTTTCGCCTGAATTTTCTGCGCCCATTGCGCAGGTCCTGTAATGTGTACCGACTCGCCTTGGCTGTCTACGGCAACGGTGACTGGCATTTCGTCCACTTCGAATTCGTAAATGGCTTCCATTCCCAGATCTTCGAACGCCAAGCAGCGCGATGACTTAATGGCTTTTGATACCAGATAAGCCGCACCGCCAACTGCCATCAAATACACCGCAGAGTGCTTTTTAATCGCTTCCAGTCCGGCGGTGCCGCGTTCTGCTTTGCCGATCATGCCAAGCAAGCCTGTTCTATCCAACACGGTTTCGGTGAATTTGTCCATCCTTGTCGCTGTCGTCGGGCCAGCCGGGCCAACGACTTCATCGCCCACAGGGTCCACGGGGCCAACGTAGTAGATAAAACGGTTACGCAGATCAACGGGCAAGGTCTCGCCTTTGTTCAGCATATCGACCATGCGTTTATGCGCGGCGTCGCGTCCGGTTAACATCTTGCCTGACAACAGCAAGGTTTCACCCGGTTTCCACGTTTTTACGTCCTCGGGTGTTACCGTATCCAGATTCACTTTACGTGCATTCGGGCCCGCTTCCCATGTGATGTCGGGCCAGTCAGACAGTTTAGGCGCTTTCAGATCGGCTGGGCCGGAGCCATCCAGAACAAAATGCGTATGGCGCGTAGCGGCACAGTTAGGAATGATGGCGACCGGTTTGTTGGCGGCATGGGTCGGGTAGTCTTTAACCTTGACGTCCAACACGGTAGTCAAGCCTCCTAGGCCTTGAGCACCTATGCCGAGGTCATTGATCTTGTCGAACAGTTCCAGGCGCAACTCTTCACCGCGGTTGCTGGCCCCGCGGGCTTGCAGGTCCTGAATATCGATGGGGTCGAGCAAGGACTCTTTAGCCAGCTGCATGGCTTTTTCGGCCGTGCCGCCGATGCCGATGCCGATCATGCCCGGCGGGCACCAACCAGCACCCATCTTGGGAATCTGCTCCAAGACCCAGTCGGCCACTGAATCGGATGGGTTCAGCATGGCGAATTTCGATTTCGCTTCGCTGCCGCCGCCTTTGGCTGCTACATGCACATCCACTGTGTTGCCCGGTACGATGCGCGTATGAATGATGGCAGGGGTGTTGTCTTTGGTGTTGCGGCGTGCGCCATCGGGATCATCCAAAATAGAGGCTCGCAGCACGTTGTCGGGGTGCATGTAGGCGCGGCGCACACCTTCGTTGATCATGTCTTCCACGCCCATGGTGGCATCAGCCCATTGCACGTCCATACCGATGTTGATGAACACGGTAACGATACCGGTGTCTTGGCAGATTGGGCGGTGACCCTGCGCGCACATGCGGCTGTTGATTAGAATCTGGGCCATGGCGTCTTTGGCCGCGGGCGATTCTTCGCGCTCGTAGGCTTCATTAACCGCTTTGATAAAATCTACTGGGTGATAGTAGGAAATGAACTGTAGGGCATCGGCTACGCTGTCGATCAGGTCGGCCTGACGAATCTGGGTCATGCTGGGCTCCAGTCGGAATTGAAAAGGTGTCGTGAGTCTGAGCGCTGTCAGCCCAGAGAGCCACTACAGCGCCAGCGTTATTGTCTTGTGGTGCAGATTCTACACCATGACCAGGTTGTCGAGTACTGCCTGCTGCTGTTTTAGGTAGTTTAAAACGTCTTTCAACACCTGGTGATCGGGCTGCTCGCTCAGCAGTGTTTCTGTTCGGGTCGTGGCCGTTGCTAGGCTCATGGCGCTGCCGACATCCTCGCGGGTTAATGCTGCATGTAGATAGTGGGACCATTCCTGCTGGATTGCTGGCGGCAGCGGCTGGGTGCTGTGACGGGCAATGTATCGATGCATCAGGGTGCGCAAACGAGGCTCACGCGGTTGCGCGAGAGTCGGCCAGTCGGTATCGGGAGTGCTGTGGATAGCTGCCACGATATCGCGGTCTTGATCGCGAATAAACCCTTGATACAGGGCCTGCTCAGCGTCACTGTCTTGCGGCGGGCGCGAGAGGGCCTCATGCAGTCTAGGCAGGATATCGGTCAGCGCCGGCAGGTTGGCGGCATGGCGTTCCATCGTCGCACGGTCGATGCCATGGCGTTCGGCCAATGCTGGCGTGAACATGCTGATGGGCGCGACCATGGGGCATTTGTTGGCGTGTACAGACTTGATCGCCAAACGCGGCGTATCACCGAGTTCAGCGGTGGAGGTGAACAGGCGATGGCGGATTTCGTCTACCGTCAGGCCTGCTAATTGCGCGGGGTCTTCGCGCAGATCAAAGCAAATGATTTCGTTCTTGTTGGTGGGGTGAAAGTCGAGCGGCAGCAATACGGTAGTGCAACCCTGGCTCGCTGGAATCATACCGGACACATGCACGAACGGCTGGCGGCGCAATACCGGAATCTGACTCTTCACAAAGGCTTTGTCACGACATTTTAACGCCCAGTCAAACAGTTTAGGCTGAGCGTCGCGCACTAACTTCGCCAACGCAATGGTGGCCCGCACATCCGATAACGCATCGTGGGCTTGACTGTGTTCTAACCCATTGGCGCGGCTCAGGTCTTCCAGACGAAAGCTCGGGCTGCCGTCTTCCTTGCGCGGCCACTGTATACCTTCTGGGCGCAGCGCGTAGGTTAGGCGCACCACATCAAGGATATCCCAACGACTGTTGCCGTCACGCCACTCACGGTCATAAACTGGTAATAGATTGCGATAGAATAAAAAGCGGCTGACTTCATCGTCGAAGCGAATGGAGTTATAGCCCGCGCTGCAGGTGTTGGGTTGGCTCATGGCATGCAGAATGCGTTGGGCAAACTCGGGCTCTGGGATGCCTTGCGCTGCACACTGCTGTGGTGTGAGGCCGGTAATCAGACAGGCATCGGGAGACGGCACCAAATCGGGCAAGGGTTGGCACAGCCAGTTCATCGGCTCGCCTATGGGGTTCAGTGCAGCGTCAGTGCGAATGGCCGCAAATTGGCTTGGCCTATCCTGACGAGGGTGTTGGCCAAAGGTTTCAAAGTCGTACCAAAGAAAGCTGGATGCAGGCATAGTGTAGAGATGCTAAGTCATTTAATGGCACACTAACCCGCTTGCAGGGTGGTGTAAATATAACAAAGAGGATCAAGCAGTGCTGGGTAAGCTTTTTAAACGGTCAAGTGTGACGTCTGTAGCGCAGGTTCGAGCTTTGTCGGCAACCAATGACCGCGCGGCCCTGGAAGACTTGCTGCAGCACGAGAATACACAGTTGCAAGTAGCCGCCTTACACCAATTGGCCGACTTGCAAGTAACCCAACGCCTGCTGCAAGAAGGCACCTCGCCTGAGCTGGCCGTGGCAGCTAAAGGGCTGATACGAGATGCTTTGAGCCACCACTCGGTGCAGCCCGAAGAGTTGACACTCTTGCCGACCGCCATGCGCTATAGCCTGTTGTTGGATTGTGATCTTGCGCGCGCCGAACAGTGGTTGCAGACGCAGTCGGATGAGGTATGTCTGGACCTAGCACTCAATGCCGTGCGAGCCCAAGAGCGCCTGTCGGCGGCCAATGCCTTGCGTGAAGAAAGCTCGTTGCAGGCCCTGCAGCGCGCCGCAAAAGGCAGTGACAACGTGTTGTATAAGCTTGCCAAAGGTCGACTGCAAGCCTTGCGGGAACAACGTCAAGGAGCCGAAGCGCGCGCTGAGCAAATCGCACATATTTTGGCAACGCTGGAGAAGCTCGTTAACAGCCCCTACGATCCTTTGCTGGAAGGGCGGTTGCAAAATCAGGTACAGCAGTTTCATGAATTACTACCAACGACAGACGAGTTAAATCAATTGGTGCCGTTGGAGGCTGCTGTACGGGCTCGCATTGCCGCGGAGCAACAGATAGACCATATGCAGGCCGCCGAGCAGGTAGCAAACGATGTAGCCACCAGTGAAGCCCATAGGGTTGTGGCCGAAACCACCAACGACATGCGCCGCCAGCTCGCTAATTACCTAGAAGATGGACGTTTGCTGCCGGACGATTGGTCGGCCAGTCAACAATGGCTTGAGGAACAACGACAAGCGCACCGTGACGCCGTGGCGCACTTGAATGTGGCGCCAGCCATGAACGCCGATATGCAGAAGACCAGTCAGTTGGTTGAGCAGTCATTGCTGCAACTGCACGACATTACAGAGTATTGGGGCGGTCTAAGCGCAGCCCTCGCCGCCGCCGAAGATGATGATGCAACCGCCTTGAAAGCGTTGCGTGCCTTGTTGCAGCCCTTGCAGCAGCAAAAGCGCGAACCGGGTGAATGGCCGGAAATTATTGACCAAGTGGCGGCCAAACTGGGCCACGTTGCCGCTCTGCAAGCCGAGCATAAGGACGCCGAACTGGCCGTGGTGCGCAAAGTCCGTGGACTGATTCGGCGCGGACGCGGTGCTGTACGCGGTGGTCACTTGCGGCAAGCTCGGGGTATCTGGCACACCATTGAAGAGGCTTTGCAGGCGGTGCCGGTAGGCCACGACCACCTGCACCAGGAGGCGGCAGAATACCACCAGGAGGTCGAGCAGCTTGGCGACTGGCAGGCCTTTGCGGTACTGCCTAAGAAACAAGAGCTGATCGAACACATGCGAGCGCTGACCGAGCGTAGTATGCACCCACAGGATAAGTCGGATGCCGTACAAGCCTTGCAGAAAGCATGGCGTGAGTTATCAAAGGGCGGCGGCGACCAGCATCAAAATCTGTGGGAGGAGTTTCATGCGCTGGCAGAGCAAGCCTTTGCTCCTTGTAAGGACTATTTTGCTGAGCAAGATGCCCTGATGGACTTGAATGCCGATAAGCGGCGCGAACTTATTGGGCAGCTGAACCTGTATTTCGACAACAACGACTGGCATAACCCCGATTGGGCTGAGGTCGAGAAAGTTTTACGTCTGGCAGCACGCGACTGGCGACATTACAGTCCGGTAAAACCGCAAGAGCACCGACGCACGGAGAAGGTTTACCATCAGGTGGTGGAGCGTATTCGGCAAAAACTGAACGAAGAGTTTACGCGCAACAAAGAAGACCGAGAGCGCATCATCGCTGCCGCCGAAGCCTTGCGCGACGAGGAAAACTTGCGCGTAGCGACGGACAAACTCAAGGCGTTGCAGCAACAGTGGAAACAAGCCGGGCGTACCCATCGACAGGACGATCAACGCCTTTGGCAGGCATTTCGGACCATCTGCGATGAAATATTTGACCGGCGAGACACCCTGAGCCAAGAGTTTAAGGGTAAGCTGGACCAGCACCTCAAAGACGCTTTGGCACTCATTGTACGCTTGGAGAAAGCGGCAGAACTGGAAGGCGATGCCCTGACTGCTGCATTGCAGCAGTTGCCTGCGTGGGAGGCTGAGTTCAAAACCTATTCTCCCTTGCCGAAAGCCCGCTTGAACGAGACCCGAGCGCGTTTTGCAAAGGCCGTAGACGCCTTGCGTAATGCCAAAGGGCAGCGTCAGCAGCGCCAGCAAGAGCAAAGTTGGCAAGCATTGTTTGACCGTTTAAGAATTCTTGCTGGATTAGAGGCCGCAATGTGCCGTGGGGAGTTTGACAACGACCTGCGGGCGCAAGTGCAGTCGGTCTGGGAGGATGGCACTGCCTTGCCTTCGCTAGCCGCCCGCGTGGATGATCGTTTTCAAATGACCATGCAGCGTTTTGCTGCTGGCGCGCGTCCTGCGGATGGTACGCCTGAAGAGTGTGTGCGTAAGCTGCATCAGCAGTGTGTGTTGGTGGAAATTCTGACCGATACCGCAAGCCCTGATGCAGACCGCACATTACGCATGGAAGTGCAGGTGGCGCGCTTGGCGGAAGGTCTGGGGCAGCACAGTAACCGGGCGACGGTTGAGCAGGCGTTGGTGGACTGGCTGGTCGTCCCTGTGTGCTGTGATTCGGTCGACTATGATGCGCTGCACGAGCGCGTAAAACAGGCCAGTATGAATTATTTTTTCAAATAAATTCAATAGCTTATTGACAAGACCTTAAGCCGTAAGTAAGATGCGCTCCACGTTGAGGCGAGTCACCCAGACAGTGACACGCCAACCTCTTAAAAGAGACTCAACAACCAGTTTGATGCGGGATGGAGCAGTCTGGTAGCTCGTCGGGCTCATAACCCGAAGGTCGTAGGTTCAAATCCTGCTCCCGCTACCAATTAGAGAACCCGACACAGGCCACTGTGTCGGGTTTTTTGTTGCTTACGATTTTTGGTTGTTATTCGGCCAGAGGGCTGGCCTCCTACGGGCCGGTGTGTAGGAGCGCAGCCCTCTGCGCGAACATCGCGTTAACACCGCAGATAATACGCCCGCGTCGGGCTCAGCTCTTATAACCGCATGAAGGTCGTAGGTTCAAATCCTGCTCCCGCTACCAATTAGAGAGCCCGACACAGGCCACTGTGTCGGTTTTTTTGTTGTTTACGATTTTTGGTTGTTATTCGGCCAGAGGGCTGGCCTCCTACGGGCCGGTGTGTAGGAGCGCAGCCCTCTGCGCGAACATCGCGTTAACGCCGCAGATAATAAGCCTGCGTCGGGCTCAGCTCTTATAACCGCATGAAGGTCGTAGGTTCAAATCCTGCTCCCGCTACCAATTAGAGAACCCGACACAGGCCACTGTGTCGGTTTTTTTGTTGTTTACGATTTTTGGTTGTTGTTCGGCGAGAGGGCTGGCTTCCCGCAGGTCGGTGTGTAGGAGCGCAGCCCTCTGCGCGAACATCGGGTTAAAAACGCAAGTAAAATGCTTGGGTCAGGTGGCGGTATTCAGGACTGTAGTCACCACTCTGGTCTTTGATCACCATGCTGGATTTCTCTGTGGCACAGGCCTGCCGGGTCAGACTCAATAACCAGCGGTGCGCGACCTTATGCGGCGCGGGTTGTACCATACAGCAGCGCTGTACAAACCAGCCTAGAGACTCGGCCAGCACGATAACGTGCTGCGCGCTGATAACGGGTAAAATCAGGCTGAATTGCCCATCAGGTGCTAACCAGCGGACAACGCGGTCAAGCAAGGCGGCAAAGGGCAAGCTGTCCGTGTGGCGGGCTCGATGGCGCGACGCCTTTGGAGAGCCGAGGCTGTCGGTAAAAAACGGCGGATTACTGATGATGAGGGAGAACAAAGAGGCGGGCTGCCATTGCAGCGCATCCGCGTGAACGACACCTATGGTATCGGCCCACGGGGACTCTGCTACGTTTTCTGTGGCTTGTGTGGCAGCATCTGGGTCAATTTCCAGCGCCGTTATGGGCAGCGCACCGTCACTACGCTGAGCCAGCATCAAGCTGAGAATGCCACTGCCGGCACCAATATCCAATATCGCACCAGTATTCGGCAGCGCGGCCCACGATCCCAGTAGCAACGCATCAGTCCCTACTTTCATCGCGCAGCGGTCGTGGCGGATCGAAAACTGTTTGCAGTGAAATCGTTCCGCCATTAAATCATCAGTTTAAAAATTCGTTACGGGTGGTGCTGTTGCTTTTAAATATCCCGCCGAGTGCGGTGGTCTCGGTCCGCGAGTGGCTGTCCATCACACCGCGCGACTTCACGCAGTAATGGGTCGCTTCAATAGTGACTGCGACATCGTTGGTTTCCAGTAAGGTTTGCAGAGCAACCAGTACCTGCTGTGTCAAACGTTCCTGAACTTGCGGGCGCTGGGCGAAGAAACGCACGATCCGATTGATTTTTGATAGCCCGATGATTTTGTCCTTCGGGATGTAAGCAACGCGAGCCACACCGTCGATGGTCACGAAATGGTGTTCGCAGGTACTGATGACACTGATGTCCTTTACCTTAACCATTTCTTCTACGCCCATCTTATTGTCGATTAGGGCGATCTTGGGAAAATTCTCGTAGTTCAAGCCCCCGAAAATTTCATCGACATACATTTTTGCGATGCGATGGGGCGTCTCGGCCAGGCTGTCGTCATTGAGATCTAAGCCTAGAGTGCTGACGACCTCTGTCATCAAACCGCGAATTCGTTCGTATTTTTCGTCACGAGATAGGGTGGAAGGTAGAAGCGGGGTTTCCAGTCCTTTATCGATCAGGGTGTCTCTTACTTGCTGAGCTTCTTTTGAAATCATGGCATCCACCGTCGCGGGATCACTGTTGAAGTAAGTACGAGCATGTGATTAAAGCTGGATTACCCTGATTAATAAAATTGTCATGCGCCGTGTTTCTGCTTTTCAAGATATTAGCGTATATTGGAAGTTAGCATGAAGCGCAACCTTTGCGCAAAGTGGCGACTACAATTAAAACAAGTGTCACTGAAACCTTCTTTTTACAGCGCAGCAAACTTAGGCGGAACTTAATCGGTTAAGTTATGGCTCAAGCCGAAGCGAAAGATGGCTCAAATGCGGGCATGTCAGCGGAGAATTACACTATGAACATGACGGTAGTACGTAGAACGGGCTTAGGTTTTTTGCTGTTACTGATTCTAATGACAGTGATTGCCGCTGCCGCGTTGAGAACCCAGCGGGCCACGCAAGACAATGTGGCGGAGATCACGACAGACGTACTGCCTATGTTGCAGTCGGGCTATTCTTTGCTGATCAGCGCGCAAAACATTAACAAGGCCATTGCGCAGCACGCCAGTGAATATGATGCCGAACAGTTGCTGGCCTATGAAAGCGAGTTTGATCGCGAGGTGTCGAGGTACACCGATTTGCGTAACCGGTTGCGTCAGCAAATGACCGGGCAGAGTCATCTGCTGGCGCAATTGACTCAAGCGGATCAGTCCATTCAGACGCTCATTGAACGGGGGCGTGAGCAATTGGTCACACGACAAGCATTATTGGCAGCGGAACAAGCCTATGTGGCTGAGGTGCAGGGGGAGAGCTCTCGCTGGCTGCCCTTCCCCAATGAGATGCGGGTGGTGGATCGGGTCATGCAGATTCTTGGTGAGCAGACTTCGACTGAAGCCAGTGCCATTGGAGCGGACACACAATACGTAAGAGATAAAATCGATTTGGTGCGTACCGAGGTTACTGGTAGTAACACCATGACCGGCGTCAATGAACTGGTCGAGTTGCGTGAGTTCTTACAGGGTGAGATTCAGAATACTCAGATCAGAATCGGTCGGCTTGAAACGTCCAATACCGTGCTCTTTGATCGCTTAGGGCGCTTCGTTACCGTCTTGGATCGTGCAGTGAATGCCCCAGAAGGTACCATTGCCTTAAACATTCAACGCCTGTCGTTGCAGACGCAAAGCACCGAGTTGCTGGCGTCCATCGCGACCGATATCAATACCGGTGTGTCTGCTTTGCAAGGCTTGACGGAACAGATCGCTAGTTTATCAGATGCTTTGCAGCGTGACCTAGCCGATCGAAATCAGCGTGCCAATGCCACCATCGCTGGTACCTATGTGGTGTCCTTGTTGTTGGCCATATTAATTGTCTTCAGTCTGATCCGCAGTATTCGCAAGCCCTTGCAATTGATCGTCTCCACTTTACGTAATGTATCAGCGGGTGATCTCAGCCATGAGCTGACGTTGTCTGGGCGTGATGAATTTGCCGCCATCGGTGACGGAATAAACGACTTGGTTCGACACTTGCGGGATATCTTGCAAAACATGGGTGCCACGTCGACCAAGGTCAGCGCCGTAACACTTCGTATGACCAATACCACGCGGGCCAGTCAAGAAAAACTGCGCCTGCAAAAAGAGCAAACGGACCTCGTCGCTGCTGCGGTGACTGAAATGGAGTCAGCGACACTGGAAGTGGCACAAAGCGCCAGTGGGACATTAGAAGAAGTACAGCGGGTTAATCATGAGGCCGGAAACGGACAGCATAATATGGAAGTCAGTCTGCGTGCGATTCAGGCCTTAGAGCAGGATCTGCAATCGGCTAGCCGTGTGATCGATCAGCTCAATGACGATTCTGAAAACATCGGTAAGATACTGGCCGTGATTACCGGCATAGCTGAGCAAACGAACCTATTGGCACTGAACGCGGCCATTGAGGCAGCGCGAGCTGGCGAGCAAGGCAGAGGCTTTGCCGTGGTGGCTGATGAAGTGCGTGAGCTGGCGAGTAAAACTCAACGCTCAACGGAAGAGATCTACCAAATGATTGACGCCTTGCAGAGTCGCTCTAAGGAAGCGGTTGGCTTGATGTTGCGCACACGTGAGCAGTCGCAGGTGGTGGTTGATGAATCAGAAAAAACCGGGGCTTCAATCCAAGCGATTTTGGCGTCCCTGTCCCGCATGTCGGAAATGACGACGCATATTTCTGAGGCCGTTAACGAGCAACGTACCGTGGCGTCCGATGTGGCTAACAATACCGTAACCATTGCGGATATGGCGGATCAGGTGGTGAACAACGCGACGCAAAACGCCAGCACCTTTGAAGAGCTGGCTATCTTGACGCAAGAGCAAGAAACTCTCGTGCAGCGTTTTAGGTTCTAGGTGCAGGGTCTTGAATCTTAGATAAAGATGCCTGCTCGATCACTGACCGAGCAGGCATTCTTAATTGCAGTTACTCGCCCCCACGAACCAAGCGCACGGGGTAACCGAAGTGCTTATAGGCGTAGTACACCGTGCCGGCATAAAAGGACACACTCCAGGCCGCAAAGTCTGGATTGGTTAGCGCAGAGCTGGTCCAGTACCAATTTTGCTCAGTATTGGGGAAGACATCTTGGGCAATGGTCGGACGTTGATAAGAACCACTGCAAGGCGTGAAGGTTGCTGCCATACCCATTCGTGGTGGGGTGTTCGCTGAGCAATACACCAGTTCGCGCAATTCTGCGACGGTAGGCACACGCCAATCGTCATGCCCGGCGATGGTCAAGCTGATGTCACCCAGCTCGTCCCATTGATAGGTTCTTACTTCACCATGGCAGCGTTGATTCTCAGCATGCCATTCCTGGCCGAGGCTGCAGCGCATCCAGTGCAGGTCGGTCTGGCGATCGTGCACCAGCGCGCCCTCGGCAAGGATCTCGAAGCGCTCGCTGATGGGTAGTTCACGGGTAGCTGATGCCGGACGGCTAGCGGAAGCCTGAGCATCGGCCGAGGCTCTGGGTGTGGTGCCAGAGGTTGAGGGGGCTGTTGGCCGGTCGGCAGTGGCGGGTGCTGCCGTGGTTGGTCGAGTTTGAGCAGGCAATGCCACGGTGCGGCCACTGCGAACCAGTCGTAAATAACCCGGCATGTCCTGAGGTTTGGTCAGAACTGCACCGCCACCAAAGTTTACATACCAGGCTGCATTGGTTTGTTGGCGGGCGCTGTCGGATGACCAAAAATGGTTGGCTTCGGTGTCTGGAAAGGCTGGCGCAACGATCGTCGGTTGCTGATAGACACCGCGGCAAGAGCCACCGTCCACTGTCATGCCGATCAGCGCAGGCTGGCCGGTTGAGCAATACACTAGGGTGCGTAGTTCAGCGATGGTGGGTGTGCGCCAATCGTTTGGCCGAGTCTGATTGCGCGCCTGGCCCCAAGAGAACGACTGAGCCGTGCCGTTGCAGCGCTGGTGCTCGTTGTTCCAACTTTGGCCGATGGCGCAGCGCATCCACTGAAGGCCGGTTTGTTGGTCATAGATAACGCCACCGTTTTCGATGATCCAATAGCGCCCGACCAGAGCCTGTGGCGCATCTGACGGCGCCGCCACGGCCGTCGCGGTGGTTGACCCCATGGCGTGCCCGGACAGGAACAAGTAACCTGACGAAATCAGCAGCAATGCCAGCACTCGGTTTTTCATGCAATACCTCATAAGCGGACAGAGTCAATCGGGCGGCGCCCGACGATTGAAAGAATTCTTTATCATGTGTCGGCCGATGGCGCGAATATGTGAATAGTTTACTGCAATCCGTCAGTAGCAGCGAATTTGTCAGGATGGATTGCCAGTGCCTTTGAGCCAAGGTGACAAGCGCCAGTTTGCTAACGGAAAAGGCAGGAGTATAGTGTCCGGCCGCGTCTGTGCTCGAACCTGACTGAGCGCACCATTTATCTATCGTTATTGTGTAACAGGATGATCATTGTGGATCAGGAACATCAACCCATACCAGAGCCCCAGCAGGGCGTTATTGTCAAAACGCTGACCGAATGGAAGACCCTCGCCATTCTGGGTAGCCCGATCTTGGTCGCACAGTTGGCGCAGATGGCAAATGGCGTAATTGATACCATCATGGCGGGCAACTACAGTGCGGTTGATCTCGCCGGTGTGGGCATCGGTGGGAGTCTGTGGTCGCCCTTGTTTCTGTTCTTTATGGGGTGTCTCAGCGCCCTGCAGCCGGTTGTTTCAGGGCATCGTGGGGCGCAGCAGATGGCGAAGATCATGCCCGCCGTCTGGCAGGGAATCTACATTGCTGCAGGCTGCGCTGTGGTGATGATTCTGCTGTTGATCAATGTGCAGCCAGTCTTGAATATCTTGCAATTGGACGCCGCTGCTGCAGCCGTCACCACCGGCTACCTGAAATCATTCTCGCTCGGTATCCCGGCTTTATTGTTGCTGGTCGCCCTGCGTGGTTTGACCGATGGGTTGGGGCATACCCGCACCTTCATGGCGTTTTCCTTATTAGGAACGGCAGTGAATCTGCCACTGAATTACGTTTTGATTTACGGCAAGTTTGGTCTGCCCGAGCTCGGAGGCATTGGTTGCGGCTGGGCCACGGCGATATCACAATGGGTTTCGGTAACGGCCTTACTGATCTATTTGAACCGCAGCAAGCTGTACGCCCGTTTCCACTTAATCAGTGATTGGGTGGCGCCACGCTGGTTGGAGATCCGTGGCTTGTTGCGCCTGGGCATACCCATTGGCTTCACCATCTTTGTGGAGGCCAGTGTGTTTGCGGTGATTGCACTGTTTCTCGCACCCTTGGGGCCAATAGTCGTGGCTGGGCATCAGATTGTATTGAATGGTGTTTCGTTGCTGTTTATGGTGCCGTTGAGTTTGGGTATGGCTTTGACGTTGCGCATCAGCTTTTTGTTGGGTGCCGGAGCGCCCGACACCGCTCGCTTGCTGGGCCGTAGCTCATTGCTGCTGGCGCTCGGCATTGCGATGGTTTACGCCCCTGTGTTGTATCTGAATCGGGATTTTATCGCGGCGCTCTACACGCAGGACTCAGCTGTGCGTGCTGTGGCCGCACAGTTGATGGTATTCGGGGCGGTGTTCCAGATTGCCGATGTCTTGCAGGTGACCGCCATCAGTGCCTTGCGTGGTTATCGTGATACCCGCATACCAATGCTGATCATGCTGTTGTCGTTCTGGGGTGTGTGCTTACCGCTGGGCTATGTGCTGACCTTTACCGACTATTTGACGGCGGAGGCGATGGGGGCCAACGGTTTTTGGTTGGCGTTAACGGCGGGCTTAGCCACCGCCAGCGTATTGTTGACGGTACGGCTATTTCGCTTCCAGGCAAAGACGGCAAGAACCTAGCGTCGCCAGGTCTCGACGGTGCCCAAGCCATAAACACTGACCCACTCGGTCAGTGCGGCTGGTGTCCGTGTCCGCTTTTCCGCCGTTTCTTGTGTATACGGGTTCACATAGGTGCCGGTCTGGAGTTTGGGCTCGGGCTTGCGCGCACGCTTAGTTTCACGTGCCCCTTCACTGATAACGCGCGCGTAATAGCTTTTCAGGTGTTGATGAATGCCTTCTTCATCCTGACTGCGGGATTTTATCCAGCGCTCAATCTTCTTTTCCAGACGACGAAAGACATCGTCCAGTTTCATATCATTGGCAGCACAGGCTGCTTCTAAATCGGCAATGACCTGTTGCGCACTGGCTTCTTTTTGCTCCAATGCGTGTTTCGCTTCTTGTAGACGCTGTAACTCTGAACGATATAACTCCAACTTTTTATCTATTGACGACGTATTCACACGAGCCTCGATTTAAGTATTTGGTGCAGTGGATGAGTAATTCTTATTTGACGCAAAAGATACCGCAAGCTTCTCTGCGACGCCATAGGGTATGTGCTGTGTAAAGCTGGAATAACAGGTAAATAATTCCGGTTCGAACCGGCTTATCAAGCAGGTATTGACTCTACATCGTTAAAGTCATTAATAGGAAGTGATTGTCGCAGTAATCAGTTATGAACGTCTCGAAATAAAAATTCTAAACAAGAGGTGAACTATTATGCTTAACCGTGCATCGCAACCCTTAGTGAAAATGGTAGACCGGTATTTGCCGGATCCCTATATCTTTGTATTGCTATTAACGTTAATTGTCTTCGCCGCCGCGGTTTTATTTGAGCGGCAATCACCACTGGCCGTAGTAGAGATGTGGGGTAATGGCTTCTGGGGCCTGCTGACCTTTTCCATGCAGATGTTGTTGGTGTTGGTGACCGGCTTTATGCTGGCCAGCACCCCCTTGGTGAAAAACTTTCTGGTGAAATTGGCTACCTTTGCCAAGACGCCTGGTCAGGCAATTTTATTGGTGACCATGGTGTCTCTGGTGGCGAGTTGGATCAATTGGGGCTTTGGATTGGTGGTGGGTGCGCTGTTTGCTAAAGAGCTGGCGCGTTTGATCAAAGTGGATTATCGCTTGCTGATCGCCAGTGCCTATTCTGGCTTCATCGTTTGGCACGGCGGTTTGGCGGGTTCTGTACCGTTGACCATCGCTACACCGGGGCACTTTGCGGAAAGCCAAATTGGTATTATCAGCACCAGTGAAACCATCTTCGCCTTTTTTAATATCGCCATTGTGTTAATGCTGTTCATCATAGTGCCATTGACCAATTGGTTGATGCTGCCGAAAGAAGAGGACAGCATCTATGTGAAACCGGAGCAATTACAGGATGCGCCAGAAGCATCTTCCGAAATTACCCGGCCAGCAGACCACCTCGAAAATAGCCGAGTTTTAGCGTGGTTGATTGGCTTTGGTGGTGTGGCATTTCTGGTCAACTACTTCATGAACAGTGGTGGTTTGAACCTGAATATCGTGAACTTTCTGTTTCTGACGGTGGCGATCATTCTCCATCAGACTCCTCGGCGCTTGTTGAATGCATTGCATGAAGCGGTGAAAGGTGGGGCGGGCATTGTGATCCAGTTTCCGTTCTATGCGGGCATCATGGCAATCATGATCAACTCGGGTTTGGCGCAGTCTATCTCGGCCGGGCTGGCGTCTTTTGCCACGGCGACCAGCTTGCCTTTCTGGACTTTTATCAGCGCCGGTATCGTTAATATCTTTGTGCCATCGGGTGGTGGTCAGTGGGCGGTGCAAGCGCCGGTCATGTTGCCTGCTGCTGAAGCCTTGGGCGCCGACGTGGCGCGCATTTCTATGGCCGTGGCCTGGGGAGATGCGTGGACTAACTTGCTGCAACCGTTCTGGGCTTTACCCGCGCTGGCGATTGCTGGCTTAAAAGCCAAGGACATCATGGGTTATTGCTTGATGATGCTGATCGTTACCGGGGTGTTTATCAGTATTGGTCTGACGTGGTTCTAAGCGACGCATGAAGCAAAATGGGCACAGAGGTGCCCATTTTTATGTCAGCAGCTAGTCTAATAATAGGGTGCGTGCGGCGTTGATCCGTGCCGCCAGATAAGCACTGCCACCGCGGTCCGGGTGCATCTTCTGCATCAGTCGCCGATGCGCTTGAATGATGTCGTCGCGGTTGGCATCAGCGGTTAAACCAAGGATTTCGAGTGCCTCGGCCCGCGTCATCGGCCCGCTGCTGTTATCTTGTGTTTGTTCTTGGCTGCCCTGCTGTGTTGTGCCGGGGTCATCGGCACGCCATTTGTCGCCGAAGCGCTTGTCCAAATAAGTCTCTAACAAACGTGCTGAATCCGTGTCTTGCTGGCGGCAGTATTGCAGCAACTCAATAAACTCTTCGTCGCTAAGATCAGCCAACTCTTTGCCCTGCAATGGGCCCGCCAAAATAGTGCCGTACATCACGCCACTCTCGTGTTCGAGGGTCATGTCGATAATGGCGGTGGCCACGCGTGAACGACCACCAGGAGTGCTGGTGCTGCTCCGCGTGCGACCGGCGCGATGACGCAAAAATAAGCCAATGAACAGGGGCCACAAACGGCGCAAAAAGGGAAGTGTCAGGGCGAGCAAGGCGCCGACCACATGCAGACGCCCGGTGGCCGCCAGAAACACCAGACCGGCCGCGGCCGTGAATAACAATATTTTAATGAGTGCGGCCTTGCGCTGTGCTGGAGGCTGATTTCGTACCCAGACCCAGCCGAGTATAACGGCAGAGGCGAGGGCGAGGATGGCTGCTGGACTCACGGAGAACTCCTTGTAGAGTTTATTTCAATTGCTGGGTCAGTAGCTTGACGTGCTGGCCCTGCCGGCTAGAGAAGCTTTCCAATGCACGGGCTCCGCCAGAAGCATATACGGCGACGGCGGCGAGCAGATCTTTCAAAACCCCTGGGCTGTTGTGGTCGAATGGAGCATAGGCACCGCCTGAGAGTTTGCTGATCTGGCGGAAGGCGGATTCTGCATGGTGATCACCACCCTCATGAAAGGTGAACACAGGTGTGCGCAACATACCCAATTCACCGGCTTTCTGGCACAGGTCGTCCACCGACTCTTCGCAGGAATCACCGATCAGGATCACCGCGCTGACGCGTTGATGGCGAGTTTCTGTCAACGCTTGCTGCAGTACCTTATGTATTTGTGTATGGCCGCCCAGCACATCGACACCATTCATTTTACGCAGCAACTGCTGGGTGTTGGTGAGCCAAGGGCTGGCGTGGAATTCGCCAAAACCACGGAAGTAACAGAGTTGCACGGCCAGTCCGCCAATGTCTTGCGTGGCAAGGAACAACTCGCTTTGCAGCTGGCAAGCTTGATCCCAAGTGGGCTTGCGGCTGGCGGTGGCGTCCAAGGCAAATATTAGGCGGCCTTGCGTGGCTTGTGCCACCGTCATGTCTTTCACTTGGCGAATAAACTGATCGATGTCTTGTTGGCCGGAGCGCGGTTGGATCGATTTATCGTTCATGGATGCCCTCATGCTCGCCTAGGATTCAGATAAGCAGAGTATAACAGTTCAGTGCCTTGAAACACGCCTCAGCACAGACGCGGACAGGATTCAGTTTGCTGTGGAGTGGGTTATGGCGACTGGTGCAGCCACGCTCGCCGCGGATAAATCATGTTTCTTCAGTAATTTGTAAAAGTCGGTGCGGTTGCGCCCAGCCAGCTCTGCTGCCCGTGTCACTTGCCCTTCGGTCATGCGCAATACACGAATCAGATACTGGCGCTCCACTTGGTCGCGCGCTTCCGTCAGGGTAGGCCAGTGGTTTTGGTCTTGTGCCAGCGCCTGTTCGACCAAAGCGGCATTGATCACCGGTGCTTGGGTGAGGGCCACACATTGCTCTACCACGTTCACCAGTTGACGCACATTGCCGGGCCACATAGCCGTCAACAGAGCCTGCATGGCGTCGTCGGAGAATCGCGTTACTTCAATGCCTTGTCGTGCGGCACACTGTTGTAAGACATGACGGGCCAGCAAGGGAATGTCTTCGGCACGCTCGCGCAAACCGGGCAAGGTGAGGTTCACGACATTCAGGCGGTAATAGAGATCTTCGCGGAAACTGCCGTCCGCCATGGCTTTCGGCAGGTCGCGGTGAGTGGCGGATAGGACACGCACGTTGATGGGGATGCTGCGGCTGCTGCCGACCGGTCGAACCTGTCGTTCTTGCAAGGCGCGCAGCAGTTTAACCTGCAAAGGCATGGGCATGTCGCCAATTTCGTCCAAAAACAGGGTGCCCCCGTCGGCGGCGCGAAACAGCCCTTGGTTTTCCGTAACCGCGCCGGTGAAGGCCCCCTTGCTATGGCCGAACAGTTCGGATTCAAGCAGGTGCTCCGGCAGGGCGCCGCAGTTGATGGCAATAAAGGGCTTGTCGGCCCGCGGGCTGGCACGATGAATGGCGTCCGCCAGCAGTTCCTTTCCAGTACCACTGGCACCACTGATCAACACGCTGACGTCGCGCTGCGCGATGCGATAGGCTTGATCAAGCACGTCGGCCATGGCGGGGCTGCGCGATACGATGGCCTGGCGCCAATCACCTTGATGCGGTACATGCGCATGACTGATGGCATCGTGCAGCGCCTGCCGCAACTCGTCATGGTTGAGTGGCTTAGTCAGAAAGCCCACCACACCACGCTGTGTTGCGGCCACAGCATCAGGAATCGAGCCGTGGGCCGTCATGATAATCACCGGCATGCCTGGATGGCGGCGTGAAATTTCGTCAAACAAACTTAGGCCATCCAGGCCCGGCATGCGCAAGTCGCTCAGGACGAGAGCGAAATGTTCTGTGCTCAGCGCCTTCAATGCTGTGCTGCCTGAGTTGACGCTGGTGACGGCGTACCCTTCGCTTTCGAGGCGCAACGTCAACAGGCGCAGCAGGCTGCTGTCATCATCAACCAACAGTATGGCCGGTGCATTAGTCATCTGGGCGCTCCTCTCTTGTGCGTTCCGTAAGGGGCTCGATATCGTCGCTTGAACGGTCAGGCTGGTTTTCGCTCAGGCGCGCTTCAATTTCGGTGAGTGCTTGTATTTGCGCCGTCTTTTCGGCGATCTCTGCCTGTAAACGCTGTATGTCCTGTTGCTGTTGGCTGTTGAGCCGGCTCAGCCCCTGTACTGTTAATTCGGTTTCCAATAAGCGTTGCTGGTGATCAGTGAGCCACTTGAAGTACTCCGCCAGCGCTGTGGGTAGCTCCGGAATGAGTTCCAACAGTTGCAATTGGCTATGCAGCCGCAAAAGGTGTGGCGTACTGGGATGGCTGCTCAGCAGCGCTGACTGAGCGGTACCAACCTGGGTGTCGGGTAGGGACGCTAGCACACGACGACGAGCTTCAGTGTCTAGGTGAAGGCTGTGCTGCATGAATTGCTGCCACGCCAACAACATACAGGGCGAGTCACTGAAGGTGAGGCTGGGTGACGACAGGCTGTCAGGTGCCACAATGGGCAAGGAGCAGCGCACCCGCTGACTGGATTCCGGTGCGGGTTCCGGCCGATCGGCAGAAAGGTTCGAGTTAGGCTCGCCCGTCGTCGGCATGACAAAGTGGGCACACCCGGGCAGGGCGACAGCCGCGAAACAGCCAAATAGCAAAGTGATGGCGCGAGAGAACATCAGGTATCGTTATCCATGGTGGTGAAGCTGGGCAGTGTTATGCGAACGCAAACATCCGCTTCTCTGTGCTGAACGATGTCGGCGTGGCCTTGCAGCAATCTGGCACAGTCGGCGACGATGGATAAGCCCAGACCCGAGCCGGTTAAGGCATCAGCGCGCGGCAAGGTTCCGCGTTGAAAAGGTTCAAACATCAACCGCGCTTGGTCGGCCGGTATGGCCGGGCCGCTGTTGGCAACATCGAGGATCAGTTCATCGTTGACTTGGTATAGCGATAACCAGATACGGCCACCCGCTGCGCCATAGGCTTGGGCGTTGTTGATGAGGTTGTCGAGGATACGAGTGAGTAAGCGCGGGTCTGTATGCAATTGTTCTACTTGGCAATCCACCTCCGCAGTCTGCTGACGCTGTTGGATCGATAAGGCGTGCTCGGAGAGCACTTGCTGTATCAGGTTCGCAGCATTGACCCAAGACAGCTCAGGTCGGGCTTGTTGCAGAAGACGATTGTAGTCAAGGAGCTGTTCGGTGAGTTGATTCAGGCGCTCGGCGCTGCCTGACAACAAGCTCACGACCTCCTTCTGGCGGTCATTTAACGGGCCTGCCAGCTGCTCAGCGAGGAGCGAACAACCCTCTTGTATGCTGGCCAATGGTGTTTTGAGTTCGTGCGATGCATGGCGCAATAAGACGAGACGCAGTGCCTCAAGTTGCTCCAAACGGCCTGACAGCCAGTGCAAACGATGACCCAAGGCATTCAATTCGCGTGGTCCGCCAACGGCATCACGCGCTGGCCGTTCCTGTTGTTGCCCCATGGCCCGGATCATTTGATCCAGTCGTTTGACCGGAGCGGCGACGCGTCCACTTACCCACACCACCAACAGTAAGGTCAGGAACACCAGCACGATGGTTTGTATCGCCAGTTGTTGCTGTTGCGCCGCGACGCGCCCCTGCTGTTGTTCGATGCGTTGGTCAAGGTGGTTACCAATGAGGGTGGACAGGGTGGCTTGGTCACGCCGCACCTGCTGCAGTTGCTCTTCCAATTGGGCATTGTTGTGGTGGGTAAAGTTTGTGGCGAGATCAGCGAGTTGCACCCTGTGGGTTGCGCAAAGTGCAGCCGCACCAGCGGTCTCTGGTAAGGCGTTGCAGGCGCGGCTTAGCGACTGCAGATATTGTTCGATATGGGCATCGGCTAGTTGGGCTAAAGCATCGGTGCGTACCACGCTGTATTGCCGTACCGCGCGCTCAATATCGGTGATGCGATTCTGCAAGTGCTCAGCCCGCCTGATTGTGGCGACCGCCGTCTGGGCTTCGGTCATGGCGACAATGCTTAACTCATTTAACGCACTCCGCCCTTGCCACAGCAGCACAGACAGTGGAATCAGCGCCAGCATGAAACCGATCAGTACCAACTCGCGCAAGGATGCAGGGTGCAGTAAGCGCATAAATAGGTTGGCACGATTCACGGATATCCCTTAGTGCAGTGTGATTGGTTATGTACTCAACGCAAAAAAGACCGCAAGGCGGTCTTAGAGTGGATCAACGGCTGGATCAGTTGGTCATGAATTCATTGAATTCGTCCAGTGAAATCACACCGTCTCCATTCACATCAACGTCCATGAACTGAGCGAATAACTCGTCGTGCGCTTGTGCTTCTTCCAGCGTGATGAAACCTTCGCCCGCTACATCCAATGAAGTGAACGCTTCATACACGTTCGCTTCTACTTGTGCTTCGAGTCCGCTGGTAGCAGCAAATCCGGTGGCAGATACTAACAGCAGGGCAGTTGAGATCAGTGTCTTTTTCATAATCATTACTCCAAACATTTCAGTAAAATGAGGCCGTTCATGGTGGCCACTGCAAGTGGGCTGATCGGCCTCGCTGTCTAGGGTATTGCAGAGCTTGTGCCAGTTTTAAATAACCTTTTTAAAACAATGGCTTACGATGTTTTCGAGGCAGCTTAAGGGCATTTTCCCGGAAAAAGTGTCGCTATATGGCGACGATTTTCCTGTCAGATTTAAAATATTCAATAAAATCAGTAGTTTATGGTGTTCCCGATTGGCGACAGGCGTCTGATGGCGGCATTCTCGGGCGGATTCGAACCGAACTCTGGCGATGTGTTACCCTGTTTACTCATGAGCACGCTGGAGTTAGATATGTCGAACGAAAGTCGCACTCGCATTACAGCCACACGCAGTTCCTATCATCGCTACACGGACGAAGAACTGAAGCTTGAGCGGCGGCGCAAGCCAGGCTCGGTATCCGACCGCATCGCTTACGCCATGGTTAAGGTGCTGCGCTTCGTGGCTGACGCTTTCTTTGCTCAGCGCTACGGAAATCGTGCTGTTGTATTGGAGACGGTTGCAGCCGTACCGGGTATGGTCGGTGGTGCCTTGCAGCACCTAAAAGCGCTGCGGCGCATGAAAGATGACGGGGGGTGGATCTATACCCTACTGGACGAAGCTGAAAATGAGCGTATGCACCTGATGACCTTTATGACCATCATCCGCCCTGCCTGGTATGAACGTTGGCTGGTGGTGTTGGTGCAGGGTATTTTCTTCAATGTCTTCTTTTTGCTCTATCTTATTTCAGAGCGCACCGCACACCGCTTGGTCGGCTACTTCGAGGAAGAAGCGGTGGTTAGTTATACCGACTACCTGCGACGGATCGATGAGGGGCTGGAAGAGAACGTGCCAGCACCGCAAATTGCTATTGACTATTGGCAGTTGCCTGCAGACGCCCGTCTGCGTGAAGTGATTGTGGCGATACGGGCCGATGAGGTCATGCATCGTGATGTAAACCATGGGTTCGCAGATGAAAAGACGAAACAATAAGCGCTAAAAAAAATACAATTCACAGCGACGTAAACGTTTACTTAAATAATTTTCTCGTCTAAGCTGGGCACCATAAGTCAAATAAAAAGTGCCCTATGGACCGTAACACCATTCATGAAGCTGCTCGCATTGCCAACGTGTCTGTCGCGTCAGTATCGCGTGCGTTGAACAATAAGCCGGGATTAGGTGCTGAAACACGAGCCCGTATTCTCAGCGTGTGTGCTGACTTGGGTTATGCGCCGTCGGTGGCTGCACGGCAGTTAAAAGAAGGACGCGCCGCTACAGTGGGCCTGTCGATGGGACTGCACGACTGGCAGGTCAATCCCTACGTCTCCATCATGTTTGAACACCTGACCAAGCACCTGTACCGACGTGGCTTGATGCCCGGCTTATACCATCACAATGAGATGCAACAACTCACCGAAGACGCGGCGTCGGCAATTTTGCTTGGGGTGGAGGATGACGATGCCCGCCTCCGCGTGCTGCATGAACACAAGATCCCCTATGTCTGTATTGGCCGTCGGCATGACGGCTTCTGGGTGTGCCCGGACGATCACCAAGGTGGAGCCCTAGCCGCGGAGCATCTTATCGCTCAAGGTTCACGCCAGATGGCGACGGTTGAAATTGATTTGCCGGAGCGGGGCACGGTGATGCGGGGGCAGGCCTTTCATGATCAGGTGCAAGCCCATACGGGTTCTAAGGGTTCGGTGGTGCGTATACCGGACTCTGCGACCCCAGTATTGACCGCTTATCGAACCCTTATCAAAGCGTATGCGCAGTCGCCTTTCCCGTTCGATGGCGTCTTTTGTGAAACCGATGAGATCGCTTGTGGTGTGCGTGCTGCATTGCAGGACTTAGGGTATCAGGTTCCGGGTGATGTGCGCATAGTCGGTTACGACGACTTGCCGGTGTTCGCCGAAGGCTTGACCACCATTCGTCAGGACATCAGTGCGATTGCTCATGCAGCAACCGGGTTACTCACCAAGGCACAGCAGGGTGCGCGACCCGAATCGATCACCATGGGAGTGTCTTTGATCAAAAGAGACAGCACCTGATTTTATTTGCCGTTAAGAGTAAACGTTTACGTTTGGCATGAATTAACCGAAGTAATGAACAACAACCCGTGAGGACGATATGAAAATAACAACAACATTAATCACCGCTCTTTCTCTTGCCACAACGCCGGTATTGGCCAGCGATGTTGTGCGAATCAGTGGCTGGGGCGGGAATGACCTTGTCGTGGTCAACTCGTTGCTCAATGAAGTACTGGCCGATGACATTCGCGCTGCCGGTATTACCGTGCGCTATGAACCCGTTGAAGGTGATTTTGCTCAGTATTTGACCAATGCTTTGTCGGCAGGCACGGCGGCTGATGTGTTCTATGTGGACTCTTTCTGGGGGGCACCATTATTCCGTTCTGGTGCCATTGCGCCGGTATCGAACGCGAATCAGGCCGTGGCCGATGCGTTAATTCCGGCCCTGAATGAAGCCTTTATGTACAACGGCCAGTTGATGGGCTTGGCGAAAGACTTCAACACCTTGGCGCTGCAGTTTAACAAAGACATCTTTGATGATGCCGGTGTGGCCTACCCTACGATGGATGATACCTGGCATGACTTCCGCAGCAAGTTACAGGCCGTCAGCACCAATTTAGGCGATGTTCACGGTATCTGCGTGGTACCTGACTATGCCCGTTTCGCGGCCTTTGCTTTGGGTACCGGATGGTCGCCATTCAATGAGCAAGGGCATACCGTGCTGGACGACCGCTTCCGTGACGCATTTGAGTTCTATACCACGCTGCCAGATCAGGGAGCAGGCGTCATGGCAGCCGATGTTGGACAAGGCTGGATGGGCGGTTGTTTTGGCGATGAAACCACCGCAGTGGCTATTGAAGGCTCGTGGATCTCAGGCTTTTTGCGCGACCAAGCACCGTCGATGCAATACGGTACTGTGGGTATTCCTGTGCACCCCGGCACGGGCGAACGCGGCAATCTCATATTCACTGTGTCTTGGTCGGTGGCCAATGACAGCCAGGTAAAAGATTCGGCGCATAAGTTGATCGAACTGCTGATGTCTCCGAAAGCGCAGCAGTGGGTATTGGAAAGTGGCTTGGCGTTGCCCAGTCGCGAAAGCCTCGGCAACAACCCATACTTTAACGGCACTGGCCAAGAAGCCGAGATCAGCCGCGTAGTCTTCAACGGGGCCAGCGATGGCTATGTTGAGCCCTTTGCTTTTGCTCAGTACGGTGGCGACTGGAAGTCGATCATGGACGAAGCGCTCGGCGCAGCACTGCTGAAGGAGCGTACCATTGATGATGCGATTCGCCATGCGCAGCAGCAGTTTGACCGTTTAACCGGTCGCTAAGCAACTGGCGACTGTGCAGGCGCAGCCTCAGCAGTCGCCCTTTTTCAATTGGTTGAAGAAGGGGTCAAGGTTATGAACCAATCGATGTTGCGTCAGGAACGCACGGCGGGCTTGATGTTTGCCTTGCCCTTTTGCGTTTCGCTCTTTGTTTTCTTTGTCTATGCCTTAGTACGTACCGTGCTATTCAGCTTTCAGACCTATGATTTATTTTCGACCCCCGAGTGGGTTGGCGTCGCGAACTACATTGCCTTGCTAACCGACCCCTTGTTTGCCTTGGCGTTGAAGCACTCTCTGGCTTTTGCCGTGGTCGTTACCACCTTACAAACCGGTTTGGCGCTTCTGTTGGCCTTGGCGGCGAATCAAAAAATCAAAGGTCGTGGTGCGTTTCGTACTATTTTTTACTTCCCGTCGATTTTGTCCAGCGCCGCGATGACATTGATTTTTTTGTGGCTGTTCCAACGCCAAGGGTTGATCAATCAAGGGTTGGGTTGGTTAAGCGCGCATGGGGGGCTGATAGTAACCGGCGGGCTGCTTTTCTTTGCTCTGCAGACGCTGCAGTTTTTGTGGAAGCGGCGCAAATACACGTGGATGCGTTGGGGTGACCCGTTCAATGGCTTGGTGTCCTTCGCGGTGACCGTAGTCGTTATGGTGATCATGGCGGGTTATGGCATCGGTGTGCGCGCTTTAGAGCAGCCGGTAGCCATCACCTGGTTGAATACGCGCGAAGTCTGGGGACCGTTACCGCGCACCATTTGGGCCATCGTTGCGATGAACATTTTCACCACCGTGCCCACCTTAATGCTGCTGTATCTGGCCGGGCTGCAGTCCATTCCCGAGTCGCTGTACGAAGCCGCCCGTATAGAGGGCGCGTCGCGCTGGCAGCAGCTGCGCCATGTGACCTGGCCGCGTCTAATGCCGGTCAGTTTTACGGTCGTGACCCTGGGCATCATAGGGACATTGCAGATGTTTGATCAGGTGGCGCTGTTGGGCGATGCCGCACCGTTAGAGTCTAAGGTCACGTTGGCGTACTTCACCTACCACAATGCCTTCCCGCCCGGTGGGTCGCCGCGCATTGGCATGGCCAGCGCCGCCGCCTTAGTGTTGGCAACCTTAACGTTGATCTTGGTATTGATCCAACGTGCCGTCGGCGTATCGGAGACCACTAATGACTGAATCCGCTCTTGAATCCAGAGTTGAACAAGCCGCAGTGCGCCGCCGTCAGGCAGCCAGTCTGATCATTCTTTATGGAATACTGCTGGCCGTGGCCACGGTATTGATGGGCACCTTTATGTTTGCCTTGCTGGCGAGCCTAAAGCGTGATCCGCTGGAGCAGCCCTTTCGGCTGGCCTTTGAGCAGATACATCCGGCCAATTGGGTAGTTGCGTGGCGGTTGGGTCGTCAAGGTTCCGGTGATGCCTTTTGGGGTGGTTTTGGCCCATCCGGTGACGTGACCTTTGAGTTGACCTACGCTGCACCGGCGGATGTTGAATTGGTTGAGCCTGCGATTGAAGTGCCACGGCGGCGACCGGGGACCGGAATGGCCGCTGCGGTGTACCGCGATTTCGCGGCTGATCACATCGTAGACTGGACCATTGAACACGCTGCTTTGGAACCCTTCGAGGTGGAAGTGGACGGCGTCGTGACACCATGGCAGCGCGCTACCTGGACCATTCGCTTTCGTCACGATAACGAGGGGCCGCGCATTGAGCGTGTACCTTTGACCGCCGAAGCGCCCCTTAGCCAAACCTTGGTGGATGCCACCTTACCGCCAACACGCATCGAGCGGCGTGGGCGGGTCGCGAGCTGGGAGAACATCACTCCCGGTTCGCTCGGCTACGTGTTCAATAACTATCGGCGTGTGATCAAGGAATCGGTTGACCTCAATACCGGCAATAGCCTTTTTGTCAGTTGGTTTAAGAACAGCTTTTTCATTGCTGCCGGGCGCGTCATCTTAACGCTGGTGTTCGCCACCATGGCGGGTTATGCCTTAGCGCGATTGCGTTTTCCGGGCAATCGAGCGCTCTTTATGTTGCTGCTGGTGAGCATGATGATTCCGGTTCAGGTCACCTTCATTTCCAACTATTTGGTGATTCGCGACATCAACCTGCTGAACACCCCTTGGGCGGTCATTATGGTGACCATAGTGTCAGCGCAGGTGCTCATTATGAAGCAGTTCTTCCAGAGTATTCCAAAGGAGATAGAAGAGGCCGCCTTAATGGACGGCGCAGGGTACTGGACCACCTTCTATCGCATTGTGCTACCGATGAGCCGGCCGGCACTGGTCACCGTTACCATCATGGCATTTCAAGGCGCGTGGAACGATTTCTTCTGGCCTCTGGTATTGATCAACAGCCCAGCCAGCGCCTTCACCCTGCCGGTGGGTCTATTGTCCCTGCGGAACGCTTATGGCGGTGCGGGTGATTGGTCGTTGATCTTGGCGGGGGCATTTATGTCGACGGTCCCGGTACTGATCATGTTCATGCTCTTTCAACGCTACATTGTCGATAACCCCATAGCCTCCGGCAGTAAGGAGTAAGCAGTACTATGATTCCATTGAAGCACAATTATTCGTATTTGATTCTGGATGACGTTGGGCGGGTCAAACCCGAGTTACGAGAGAGTGGACTGTATTTTCTCGATACGCGTGTGTTGAATCACTATGCGTGGCAGTTTGATGGCTTCGACTGTCTGTTACGGCATGCCGCTGACGGACGCCAGATTACCGAATATTGGTCCTTATCGCGTGATCATCGCCAAGAGCTGGCGGTCGAACGCCGCCTGATAATGCAAGCCGATGGATTGGTGGATGAACTGACTGTCAGCAACACTGATCGCCGCTTTCATCGCTTCACCGTTGCCTTGAGCTTGGACAGTGATTTTGCTGACATGTTTGAGATCAGAGGTCAGTTTGCCGATTTGGATCATCGGACGTTGACCTGCTCGCGCGGTACGCATGAATATGAAGCGCGCTATCAGGCGACCGATGATGTGCGCCACAGCGTATCGGTGGATATCCAAGGCGCGCAGTTTCACGATGAACTGGAAGTGGCGCCGGGTCAGACCATAACGCTACGGGTTAGCATCAAGGTCAAGAGTTCGTTGGCGCAGGGTACGGACATGGTGGATGTCAAGCCGGATTGGCTCGGCCAGCTGCCCAGTAATGAGCGAGCCAGCGCGGTGTTTCAACAAGCCAGTGATGATTTGCGTTGTTTGCTGCTCGGCACGCCACAAGGGTTGAATATTGCCGCTGGTATTCCATGGTTTGTAACACCTTTTGGGCGTGATTCCATCATCACGGCCTGGTTGCTATTGCCACGCTTTCCCGACTTGGCAAAAGGTGTGTTGCGCTTTCTGGGCGCGCATCAAGGCCAGCAGTTGGACGAGTTTCGCGATGAGCAGCCGGGCAAGATACTGCACGAACAGCGCTACGGTGAGCTGAGTCGTACGGGGCGTCTCCCGTTCTTGACTTACTATGGATCGGCCGATGCTACCCCTCTGTACTTGGTTCTATTGGCTGAAACGGTCCGTACTACCGGTGAGACGACGCTGATTGAAGAATTGCAGCCTTATTGGGAGGCGGCGCTGAATTGGATGCTGCAGTACCGTGATGAGCGTGGGCTTATCGTCTTTCGTGGCAACGACAAAGCTCTGGCCGTGCAGAGCTGGAAAGACTCCAGCGATTCGTTGAGTTACGCCGATGGCCGGCTCGGTAAGGGTGCTTTGGCTGTGGCTGAAGTGCAGGGTTACGCCTACGCAGCTTATGAGGCAGTTGCAGAGTTCTATCAACATTTACAGCGCCCGAGTGATGCTGAGCATTATCGTTCGGCCGCTCGAGCTATTCAGGCGCAGCTGCACGACCTGTTCTGGATGCCGCAACAGCGTAATTTTGCGATTGCCGTCGATGAAGCCAGTACCCAGCTCGACATTAACAGCTCAGACTCAGGCCATTTGTTGTGGAGTGGGGTGGTACGGCCTGAGTACGCCGAGCAGCTAGTGCCGAGGATGCTAGAAGACGACATGTGGTCCGGCTGGGGGCTGCGCACACTCAGCACTTTGGAGGTGATGTACAATCCTTTGTCGTATCACAATGGTTCTGTGTGGCCACACGATACGGCGTTATTTGCTGCGGGCTTAAAACGCTACGGATACACGGAGGCCTTTGCTCAGGTCGCCACAGCCCTGACCGACCTGGCGCAGTCGCAAGACGACAAACGATTGCCGGAATTGGTGGGTGGCTACGCGCGGGCAACGCACCCGCCCTTGCCGTATCTGGATGCCTGCCGACCGCAGGCGTGGTCGGCGGCATCGCTGATCTATCTTTTGTCGGAGTAGGATGCGATCCTTAGGCGGGTGAATGGCGCTGACGATTGCTGTGTCTGGAGCATCCAACGTGGCGTCCGTTGCGTAGATGCTCCATCGCTTGAGGAGTTCAGAGATTATGAGTAATTCACCCGTCTTGCAGGTTTTCGGCCTCGGCTTCCCGTGGCAGACCGCTGACCCTTTCTTGTTTTGTGTCCACCATGAAGATTTCTTTCCGGCAGGCAATGGCGAGCTTGGGCCCGAGCGCTCCTTGTTGAAGGGGCGTAATATCGGGCAGGACTTTGAGATTCGTGATGGCTGGCGCATGTATCATGGCGACAAAATCCCTGGCTTTCCGGGTCACCCGCATCGCGGTTTTGAAACCGTAACGGTGGTGACTAAGGGGGTGGTGGATCATGCCGACTCCATGGGGGCCGCCGGGCGTTACATGGGCGGTGATACGCAGTGGATGACCGCCGGGCGTGGCGTGCAGCATTCAGAGATGTTTCCGTTGATGCATGACGACAAAGAAAACACCATGGAGTTGTTCCAGATTTGGCTTAACTTACCGGCCAAGAGCAAGATGACCGACCCGCACTTTACCATGCTGTGGAAAGAGGATGTGCCGGAATACAGTCATCAGGACGAGGCAGGCCGTACCACCCGGGTGGTCATTACCGCTGGCTCGTTGGGCGATAAGCGTGCGCCAGCACCCCCACCGGAGTCTTGGGCGGCGGACGAGGCCAATGAGGTGGCTATTTGGACCATTCACATGGCGCCCGATGCCGAGTGGGAATTGCCGGCGGCCAGTGCGGGCTTGAATCGTGTGCTTTATTACTACCGTGGTGATGATCTTACGGTAGACCAGCAAGCGTTGCGTATTGAGCAAGGCGCTTTGCTGGCCTCTGACCAGCCGGTGCGCCTGCGGGCCGGTAGCCAAGGGTGTGATATGTTGCTGTTACAAGGTAAGCCGATCGGTGAGCCGGTGGCCAAGTATGGCCCCTTTGTAATGAACACCGAAGCAGAGATTCAGCAAGCCTTCGCCGATTATCGTAAAGATCAATTCGGTGGTTGGCCATGGCCGAGCTACGACCATGTGCATGGTCATCAGCGCGGCCGCTTTGCCAAGCACGCGGACGGCACGGAAGAGGTGAAGTAGCCTTACTCTTGGTAGACCCGCTTAACCCGTGGTGTAAGGCAGGTCACCAGCGTGTAAGGAATGGTGTCGCACCAAGGTGCGACCTCGGCGGCGGGCAATGCAGGCCCCCACAGGGTAACGGTGTCACCAACTTTGGCTTCGGGCAGATGGGTGAGGTCAATGGTCAGCATATCCATGGATACCCGTCCGGCTAAGGCAGTGCGTTGCCCGTTCACCAACACGGGCGTACCGTTTTTGGCGTGGCGCGGGTAGCCGTCGCCGTAGCCCATGGCCACGGTACCAATGCGTCGCGGGGTGTCACAAGTAAAGGTCGCACCATAGCCCACCGCTTCGCCCGCCGGAACGTCGCGTACCGCAATGATCTCGGAAGTCAGCGTCATCCCTGCTTGTAGTTGGTCGGCCACTGCGTTGGCGCTCATAAAGGGCGTCGCGCCGTACAGCATCATACCGGGACGCAACCATTGACCATGAGCGGCTGGCCAAGCCATCACACCCGCTGAATTGCTCAGGCTTACTGGTACATCCACACCTTCTAGCGCCGTATTGAAACGCGTGATCTGTTCGACCGTTTGAGCTTCCTCAGGTTCATCCGAGCGCGCAAAGTGTGTCATCAAAACGACCTCGGCAACCTGGGGTAAGGCGCTGACCGTCGCCTGTAGTTCAGCGGCCCGGTCGGGAGCAAAACCCAAGCGGTGCATGCCTGAATCCAGCTTGATCCAGACGTTTAATGGATGGCGCAACTGCGGGGCGTAAGCGCATAGCGCGGTTAACTGTTCATCGGTATGCAAGGCTGTCCATAGCTGATGCTGATCAATCAGTGGCAGCTCGTCGGCATGAAAGAAACCCTCCAGCAGCAAAATAGGCTGGCTGATTCCTGCGGCACGCAGCTCGAGCGCCTCTTCGATACAGGCAACGCCAAAGGCGTCGACGTCAGCTGCCAAGGCCCGTGCCACCGGAATGGCACCATGTCCGTATGCATTCGCTTTGATGATAGCCGCGGCTTTAGCGCCCGGCGCCTGTGCTTTAGCCAGCCGATAATTGTGGCGAATCGCCGACAGATGAACGGTTGCAACCGCGTTACGCGCCATGAATCAGTCTTCCAATACCAGTACGGCTTCTACTTCGATGTCGGCACCCTTAGGCAGGGCTTTTACGGCATAAGCAGCACGGGCTGGGAAGGGCTCTTTGAAGTAGCGCGTCATGATTTCGTTCACTTCAGCAAAGTTGGCCAGATCTGTCAGCAAAATCGTCAACTTAACGATGTTGGACAAATCTCCGCCGGCCGCTTTAGCCACCGCATCCATGTTTTCAAACACACGCACGGCCTGCGCTTCAAAGCTATCCATCACCATTTCCATGGACACTGGGTCCAGTGGGATCTGGCCAGACATGTACACTGTGTTGCCTACTTTAACGGCTTGTGAATACGGGCCGATGGCCGCTGGCGCGTTGGTTGTGGAAATAATGGTCTTTGTGCTCATGGCTTGTTCCTTATTGCTTTAATTCATTGAATGATGGATGTCTGTCGCTGAGAGCAGTTGGCGATTGGTATAAAAGGGGCGTTTGCCGCCAGGGAAGGCGGCAAGGAGCCAGCAGGGATGCTTTCACGGCGTCCCCGATTTATACCAATCGCCAACTGCTTTCAGCCTCTCAAGATGATTCTATTCTACCTCATGCGACCAGCGCAGCGTTTCTTGTTTCTGGCCGCGCTGGTAGCGTGCCACATCCAAGCCTTCAGGGTCGATCTCTGGACGTCGGCCGGTCATCAAATCGGCCACCAGTTTGGCGGAGCCCAACGACATCGTCCAGCCCAGGGTGCCATGGCCGGTGTTTAAAAAGAGGTTGCGCAAACGGGTTGGCCCGATGATGGGCGTGCCATCCGGGGTCATCGGGCGCAAACCAGTCCAATATTCTGCCTGAGTCAGGTCGCCACCACCGGGAAAGAGGTCCTGCACCACATGGTTCAGGTTCTTTTTACGGTTCTCGGGCAGATCGAGATTATAACCGCTGAGCTCAGCGGTACCGCCGACGCGGATGCGGTCTCCTAAACGCGTCAGGGCGATCTTGTAGGTTTCATCCATGACGGTCGATACCGGTGCGTAGGTGCCGTCAGTGACCGGCATGGTCAATGAAGAGCCCTTGACCGGGTAGATGGGTAGGTTGAAGCCCAGTGGCTTTAACAAATGACGACTGAAACTACCCAGTGCGACCAGTACGCGCTCGGCCGGTAAGGTTTCCTCGCCCATACGCACACCAGTGACGGCATCACCGTCCTGCACCAAACCATCGACGGTGGTGTTAAAGCGAAACTGCACGCCCAATGCCTTGCAGGCGTTAGCCAGTGTTTGTGTGAACTTAAAGCAGTCGCCGGTTTCATCCCCTGGCAGACGCAGGCCGCCGACCAGTTTGTCCCGTGCGGCGATCAAGCCCGGCTCGTGGTGCAGAATTTCCGCAACGCTCAGGCGTTCATAACGCACATTACACTCTTCCAATACCTTAGTGTCTTTGGCAGAGGCATCAAGCTGCTTGTGCGTGCGGAATAGTTGGATCAACCCCTTGGCTTCATTGTCGTAGTTCAGACCGGTGTCCTGGCGCAGTTGAATGAAGCAGTCACGGCTGTATTCCGCGACGCGCAACATGCGTGACTTGTTGATGGCGTAGGCTTTACCGGTGCAGTTGCTGAGCATCTTAGTCATCCACTGCCACTGGAAGGGATCTAATTGCGGGGTGACGCGCAGCGGTGCAAGGTCTTGCAATAGCCATTTCACGGCCTTCAACGGTACGCCCGGTGCTGCCCAAGGGGCCGAGTAGCCGGGTGATATTTGCCCGGCATTGGCGAAGCTGGTTTCTAGAGCGGGGGCGTCTTGGCGATCAATCACCGTGACTTCGTGTCCTGCCTTGGCGAGATACCACGCACTGGTAACACCAATAATACCGCTGCCCAGAATAACAATCCGCATGATGACCAACCTCTGTAATTAGATGCCATGGGGGCGTAGTGGTTTTTGGATGCCCCCATCGATTGGTCTATTCTATGCGCACATGAGCAGTGAATTATTTTGTGTTTTCCTGTTTAGCGTTATTTTTTTCCTATTTTATTGCCTGGAAAATAAAAAATGCTGAAAATATTACGGTGTGCTGTCGGGCACCGGTTTTTCGGCGTCTTCGTCGCTGTCTTCGGTGATCGGCATGTTACCCAACATGATGGCGATCCAGCGTGTGCTGGACGACTGTTCCAGTGCTATCTTCACGATCATGGTCAGCGGGATGGATAAGAACATTCCGACCGGTCCAAACAGCCAGCCCCACAGAATCAACGACAAAAAGACGACCAGCGGTGACAAGCCCAGACCGCTGCCCATCACCCGTGGCTCGATAAGATTACCCATCACCACGTTTACCGCCAAATAGCCCAGCGCAACGATAACGGCATCGCCAACACCCAATTGCACCGTCGCCAGCAACACGGCAGGAATTGCCGCGAGTATTGAACCAACGTTAGGGATAAAGTTCATCAACAGGGCCACCAAGCCCCAAAGCAGAGGGAAATCGACCCCGACGATCCATAGGAACAGGGTGATGATGATGCCGGTCACCAAGCTGATTAGGGATTTAAACGCCAAGTACTTATTTACTTGGCGAATGAAGCTCGTGGCGTGGACAACTGATTGATTGGTCGGTGGCATGGCCCGCTTAAACTTGGCCGAGAACGTTGCTTGTTCCAACAGCAAAAACAGAAGGATAAACACCACTAGGAACACGTTGGTCAATACAGAGCCAACACTGGACATGGCGCGTCCCACCAGATTCATGGCTTGGCTGGGGTTGAACTGGTCCATGGCAGCGGCCACGTCAACCGGGAAACCAAACAGTTCCAGTTGCGTGAATAAGTCACCGGTCATCATCTCCAAGCGCGCCTGGTACTCTGGCAAGCGATTCATAAAGCTATCGATGGAAGCGCTGATGATGATGGCGAGAATGCCACCGAACAGCATGATGGTCGCAAATACCACGGCAATGGCGATGATGGGCGGCACGCCTTTGCGCGTCATCAGGTGCAATGGTGGCAAGCTGATGATGCCGAGAAACAGTGCCAGCATCATAGGAATGACAATGGCTTCGGCGACTTTCAAACCCGCAATGATGATGACGACAGCTGCCAAACCCAGCAACCAGCGTAATCCTTGGCTCTCAGTTTCAGTATGGGTATTCATAGTAGGGCGTCCTTTAGCTTGAAAAATCGGTTGTGCTGCGTAGACTAGCGCGCCCGTCAGTATAAGGACAATGACTTTTTCTTGCATAAACGCGAGGGAAACCTTTGGCTGGAAAGGCCTTTTCGGGGCATAATAGTCGCACAGTGTTAGGTCATGGTATGGCCCGAGCGGGTAGATAGAGACGCCCGAACTTTAGAGGAAGTAGTGATGAACAGAGCACAGCTGGAACAAATGGATCCCCATATGCTGATGAGCGTATTGAATAGTAAGCTTCGTGCTGGTTTCGAGTCCTTAGAGGCCTTGATGCGCGCCAACGATTTAGAGGAGGTTACGCTGGTCTATCGTTTAAAACAGGCCGGGTATCTCTACGACGAAGAACAAAACCAGTTTCGTACTCAAGAAGCGACCTGCTAACACCCCTTGCCTAAAGGGGGCAGCCCTAGCCCCCTTGAGTCTTCATTGCGCCGGCTCTACACTGCTGGCGTAAACAGTGAAGGACAACCTCCATGAACCATGCTTTTCGGCTCGACTTCAAAGTCCGCGATTACGAATGTGACCTACAAGGTATTGTGAACAATGCGGTGTATCAAAATTATTTAGAGCACGCGCGTCATGAGTTCTTGTTGGAAAAAGGTGTTGATTTTGCCGCCTTGTCGCGGGCTGGCACCAACTTGGTGGTGGTGCGAGCGGAGCTGGACTATAAGGCCTCGCTCACCAGCGGCGATCACTTTTGGATTGACTTGCGCTTAGTGCCCAACGGGCGCTTACGTTTTGATTTCATGCAAGATATCGTGCGGGCGCACGATGAAGCACTCTGCGTGCGCGCCAAGATTACGGGTGCCGCGATCAATGCACGCGGACGGCCCTTCCTGCCCGACGAAGTCACCCACCTGTTTTCCAACTAGGTAGCCCTTACGGAGTGGTGAAATCGTCCACCTGGCGATTGAACTCATCCAGTTCGCTGCGTATGCGGCTGATTTGCGCTTGCAGCGCCGCTAGTCGTTGAGTCGTATCGGCCCGAGCGGCGTCAATGGTATCCAGACGCGACAGTATCGAATTTTCATCGCCGGCATCCAGTGCATTGATACGGCTACGCAGTTGGACAACGGAGTCTGCTAGAGCGGAGCGCGTCTGTGCTTCACGGTTTAATTGGCTGGCCAAGGCGTCGGTGTCGGTGCGTAAACGGTTCACCAGTTGATTCAATTCAGTGGCTTGTTCCACAGCACCCTCGGCGCGCAAGCCAATCACATCCACGCGTGCACGTAGCGACGAATCTTCTTCATCGAGGCGAGCCACGGTGCTCGCTAGGTTACGCTGTCGCGTATTGAGTTCCGCTAATAAGTCGGACAGTTCATTACGCAGGGCCAGCTCGTCGTCAAATTGGTCGATGAGACGGCTTACGGAAGTGTTCAGCTCACCAGTCAGCGCTTGGCTACTGCTCATCTGCGAACGCAGTGTGCCAGTGGCGGTTTGCAGCTCAGTAATGGCCGCTTGATTCTCTCTGATCCAATCCCGGTTACGCACGTCAGCAACGTCCCACAGTTTGCGGATTTCAGACAGAATGTTGTTCAGTTTTGACTGGATGGCGCTCTCGTTCAGCGACAGACTTTCGTCTGTGGCGGACAACTGACGCTCCAATTCCACTAGGCGCACGTTGGTGGTAACCAGCTGGCGTTGCGCCTCTTGCAAGCCGTTGCGTGTTTGCCAGCCATCATAGCCTAGGTAGCCGATACCACTGGCTAATACAACAATCAAAACGTAGACCAGCCAAGAGCTGCCGCCACTGCCGTCATCACCACTGTTGTTGCTGTCCTTTTTCGGCGCTATCGGCGGCGGTGGCGGAGCAGTGCGCTTGCGCCGTGCGATATCGTCACGATCTGGAACCATGCGGGGTAGGTCATTAATGTCGTTGGGCGGTGTATTGGCCATTACGCTGCTTTTCATCGAAGTGTGCCAGCATTATAAGGGGCTGTTTGTTGGCGGCAAGGGCTGCGAGCGAAAGTTAGGCTAATCCGTAATGTTATCGAATTAAAGTCTGAGAAAGACCAAGTAATTTTGTAAGTTATTATTCATCGTTCTATAATGCCCCCACCTTAAAGGATGAGCAGACGTCATCGCGCACTGCGCAGCGCACATCCGATGTACATTTTGAATCACGACAGCAATGAGGACATTCGACATGGCTTTTGAATTACCAGCTCTGCCCTACGCTCAGGATGCACTGGAACCCCATATTTCTGCTGAAACTCTGGAATACCACCATGGTAAGCACCACGCTACCTATGTAACCAAACTGAACGGTCTGGTTCCTGGTACTGAGTTTGAAGGCAAGTCCCTAGAAGACATCATCAAAACGTCGACGGGCGGTGTGTTTAATAACGCAGCACAGATCTGGAATCATACGTTTTACTGGAACTGCTTAAGCCCTAACGGCGGCGGCGCTCCAACGGGTGAACTGGCGGATGCGATCAATGCTAAGTGGGGCTCGTTCGAGAAGTTCCAAGCAGCACTGGATGACAAAGCAGTAAACAACTTTGGTTCGTCTTGGACTTGGTTGGTTAAGTTGGCTGACGGCTCACTGGACATCGTGAACACCAGCAACGCAGGTACGCCTATTACCGAAGCCGGTGTGACGCCTTTGTTGACCGTTGACCTCTGGGAACACGCTTATTACATCGATTACCGTAATGCGCGTCCAAAGTACTTGGAAGCATTCTGGAAACTGGTTAACTGGGACTTTGCGGCGAAGAACTTCGCTGGTTAATGTATCCTGAGTGACAAAAAGCGGCCAGTGGCCGCTTTTTTTATGGCTATAAATGCCCCGAGCATTACTTTGATTCTGTCACAGCAGCATCGATTTTCTGAATGATACGTATCAGGTTCGTCGTATCTGCTCGATCCTGAAAGCGTTGTTCGGCATAGGGCGCAATCTCACAGCTGGCAGGCAGGGGCGCTTGAGCGTCCAATATGGCTTGTAATCGAGCAATGAAAAAAAACTGTAGCCATTGCTCCAAATCCATCGTGTCGACCGCAAAGGGCTCTACACTGGCCATCGCTTCCTCAGAGGGATAGTGCTCTGACCAGAGATCAAGCCGCTCCATTTCGACTCGGAGATCGACCAGCAGCATACTGATGTGGTTGCGTCCTGTCGTCATGCGTTAGCGTATTGATAAAAAATGGAACTGCGATTGCCTGTGCGACAAAAAGCGAATACTTTCCGTCCATCCGCCAGTAAGCCTTTCAGTGTTTCGACATCGGCAGGGTCGACATTAGGGCCGTTCATAGGGCAGTGGTAGAATTCCAGGCCAGCGTCTTCACAGGCTGCTTGAACTTCAGCGGCACTGGGCTGGCCAGCTTCTTCACCGTCAGGCCGATTGGATACCACCACCTTAAAGCCATCGGCTTTAATCTCCACGATGTCACGCAGATTAATCTGTGGTGAAACAACATAATTGGGGCTAAGTGCTTGGTAGTTCATGAGTGCCTCACTGATTTGACTAACTGCTTAATAGCTTAGCATTAATGTGCAAAAATTACATTAGTAAATTCTAATTAATTGCTGGTTTTTCATCAGCACAATTTGTGCGCCACGTAATGCTTATTCAAAGACCACCGTCTTATTACCATGAATAAGAACTCTGTCTTCTATATGCCAGCGTAAACCTCGAGCGAGAACCGCCTTTTCAACATCTTTGCCTCGGCGCACCATTTCTTCAATGGTGTCACGATGACTGACGCGCATAACGTCCTGGTCAATGATGGGGCCAGCATCGAGATCCTGCGTAACATAGTGGCAGGTCGCACCGATCAACTTAACGCCGCGCTCAAACGCCTGATGATAGGGTTTGGCACCAATGAAGGACGGCAGGAAGCTGTGGTGGATATTGATGATACGCCCCGACCATTCTGTGCAAAACCATTGCGGTAAAATTTGCATGTAGCGGGCCAGTACAACGGTATCGGCACGAGCTGCACTGATCAGTTCATTCACTTGTTTGAAATGGGCTTCTTTGTCGGTCTTGTCCACGGGTACGTAGTGAAAAGGAATGCCATGCCATTCAACCAGGCTGCGTAAATCTTCGTGGTTAGCAATGACGCAGGGGATGTCACAGTCCAAATCGCCGAAATGCCAGCGGTTAAGCAGGTCAGCAATACAATGGCTGTCGTGGCTGGCCATCAACACAACTCGGCGCTTTTGTGACGATTCGTTCACCCGCCAATCCATGTTCATGTCGGCAGCAATAGGGGCAAACACTTCCCGAAAGGTATCGATACCAAAGGGCAGCGAGTTGGCTCTGATCTCATTGCGCAGAAAAAACCAACCTTCAACCAAATCAGCGTGTTGATTCGCTTCCGTGATGGTGCCATTGTATTGCGCAAGAAAGTTGCTGACACGGGCAACAATACCGACCCGATCAGGGCAGGAGAGTGTCAGTCGGAATACAGGTTCCATGCAGATGATATCCTCCGGGGAAAAGGTCGACAAAAGGCCGACTTCTGCAGCTATGTTAAAACAGCGCGTTATGATATATCATGCTGCCCCGCTTTATAAGGGTCGGTCCGTGTCGGATCGGTCTCATGTTTTGGACGGTTAGGAAGATAGAGATGCTGACACAAGAACAATTGGTTGCGGCACCCGACGAAGACTACATGAATGAAGAGCAGTTGGAATTCTTTCGTGATTTGTTGACGACAATGGGCGTTGAAATTCGTGAGCAGATTGAGTCGTCGAAAAAAGAACTGCAAAACATGCAGTATGAAGCAGACGAGCTCGACAAGGCCGCTCTCGAAGAGGAGCGTCGCTTACAGCTGCGTTTTCTTGATCGCCAGAGCAAGTTGTTGCCCAAAATTGGCGAGGCCATCAAGCGTATTGATAGCGGCGAATTTGGCTATTGCGCGGTGACGGGTGAGCCCATTGGCGTGCGTCGCTTACTGGCGCGGCCGACTGCTACCCTGTGTGCTGAAGAAAAGATGCGTCAAGAGCGTCAGGAACAGAATTTCCGCGACGTTTAATTCAGTGCATCCATAGCGGCAGACGCCGGTCTGCCGCTGCACTGCATCAGCGGCATGACCTTGCCGATTCTGCCTCTAATGGCACTCCGTAAATCCTCACAAGCCCTGTTGATACAAGCCTTTTATGAAGATGGCAAGGTACTTGCTTTAGTCTCGGTGACGGCGGTTTTTCCGCCACGTTTTTACCGAGGTAGAGATCGTGCAAGTAGGGGTCACACACTACGTTCAGAACCAGACGCTGGGGAACAACCTCCAGGCTCTGCAAGGCAGCGACAAGCTGTCGGCCGCCGCCAGTGCGGGTGATGAAAACGCTGATTGGTTAAATGACCAAGTGTTTTGGAGCGATCGGCTGTATGAGCTTCATGCACTGGCAGAGCGAGTACGTTTGCGTGAAATTGGTTTTACGGAGATGGCGGAACTGCGCCAGATCCTGTTCGAGCGAGGCTGGATAACACCAGCACAAGCTAAGGCGATAACCGACATCAGTAAGGGCATGTCTGATCGACTGCGGTATCAGGCGGACGAAGTCATCAGCAACGCCATGTCAGGTGGAGATGGTCAGTTACGGAAAGAGTTGGAGCCGGTATTGACCATGGTACAAAACTTATCTGCGGTGCAGGACAGAGTGGCTCAATAGGCTTGAGCCACGCCTTGAGGTTGGCTTACGCCATCACCCGTTCTATTTCGGCCAGCAGTTCAGAGTCAGTCACAGGTTTGGTGAGATAACCTACCGCGCCTTGACGCTTCGCCCACACCCTGTCCGTTTCTTGATCTTTTGTGGTGACCATAATAATCGGAATGTGCGCCGTTTCGGCATCTGTAGTGATGCGACGAGTGGCTTGAAAACCGTTCATTTCGGGCATAACGATGTCCATCATGATGACATCAGGCTTTTCTGCTCTGGCACGGGCAATTGCAATGTTGCCATCTTCAGCGGTAATGACCTCGTGGCCACCTTTCACCAAAGCAGTCCGGAACGCTTCCAGAGTGCTGGGGGAGTCTTCAACGATCAGTACGAGCGCCATGGTTGATTTCCTTGTATGTGAGCCATTTAGTGTGTCTGATTGTAGCAAAGCGGTTTGGCGGGACTCTAGTGATATGTTATTTTTCAACGATGTGACAGTATTTTGTCGTGTTTTTTCCACTGTTAGACCAATTTTTGGCGTAACGGGCGTCACTAATTTCATATTGAAACACTGTTCTACGGATGTTTTTACACTGGTCGATGTAGAATAGTAGGTACAATGCAGCACTGATTATGCCATCCCTTTGAATAAGAAGCGCATGAAAATATTATGAATCAATTAGCTCCGGAAAGACGACGTTCGCGTATTTCGCGCCTGCAAATTCTGGACACGGCCTCTCACCTGTTACAGGAACACGGTGCTCAAGGCGTGTCTATTCGTAAGATAGCGAGCCTCATCCCGTGTGCCCCGCCGTCTATCTACTACTATTTCAAGAATAAAGAAGAAATCTTGGATGCCATGGTGGATGCGCCCTTGACTGAGCTGATTGATCGCTTGGCGCTGGAGTCAGGCAATCACGCTGATGCGAAATCTCTGCTGTTGTCGTACGCCGATTTCTGGTTGCTGCACCGGCGCCAGATGTCATTGCTCTTTTTGCCGGGCCACTGGGGCCAGCAATCCATATTCAACCATCCCAAGTACAGTCAGATCGAAAGCGCTATAGAGTCGGCTTTGGACGGTGACTCCTTGCGTGCTGAAGGCTATTTGGGCTTGGTGAATGGGTTGCTGTTCAAAGTACAGAACTCGGATATCGACGAAAAGAAAGCTCATCATCTTGTTGAGCAAACACTGACCCATCTATTGTAGTCTGATAAATGCCCAGAACCGTCGCGCGAACTACCCGCGACGGTTCTGGCTAGCCCGAACATCCCCTTCTTCCTCCAGGCAACTGGCAGTGCTGTAATTACCGCACTACAGTGGTAATATCTTTACATCAATATTCTGAACAGTGATCATTATGAGCGAGCCGATGATGTCCGGTGTACCGCATATTGCCTTTGTAGGCGACTCCCTAGTGACAGGGATTGGCGATGCATCTGGTTTGGGTTGGTGTACGCGTTTGGCCATGTTGAGCGCGCGTGAACAAAAAACGTTTGTCCCCTATATTTTGGGCGTGCCCGGTGACACCAGTACATTGATCCGTGAGCACTTTGCTATTGAAGTCGATCGCCGTCTAGCGCACCAGGAAGACGCTCGGGTGGTATTCCAGTTTGGTGTAGAAGATTGTCGGTTGATCGGTGAGAAGCCACAGATTGGCCTACGTGAGAGCGTGTTAAATTTGAAGTCCATGATGACCAAAGCTAAGGGCCGCTACCGCATGCTGGTCGTCTCTCCCCCTCCCGTGTACGACCCGGCTGTGAATAGTCGTTTGCAGCGCCTGGTGCAGGCTCAGTCTGAACTGGCGCGCAGTCTACAGGTGCCCTTTATAGATGTGTTCAAACCGCTCAATAGTGATGTGCAATACAAGCGTGAGCTGTCGCAACACGATAAAGTTCACCCGCTTCAGCGCGGCTATGAAAAAATATTCTCCATCGTCTCGAACGATCGGCAGTGGTGGTTTAGCCGCTAAGCGACCCCACTACTGCTTCGCATTCGCATTCGCATTTGCATTTGCTTTGGCTCGGCGACTGGCGCGAGCATAGTCAGGTGGGAGTGCAGGTGCTGGAAGCGCCAAGGCCTCACAGATGACCTCTCTACTGTGCTCTGACAATCTACGTCGTTCGGCGCCTTCCGCCGACAACGGTGCCCGCGCAATTAAGGTGATGTGCAATTGTTTAAGTGCCAATACACCCCACAGGTTATGCAATAACGACTGTTGGTCGATGTATGGCACAACGGGGTGCGGTTGGGGGTCATGCTCATAACGTAGCGCTAAGGGTACAATGGGGGCGTGGAGTTCAATCGCTGCATCAAATAAGCGGCTGTGAAAACGACGCACGTAGTGACCGTGACCCGTGGTGCCTTCCGGAAAGAACAATACGGCGTAGCCATCCTTCAGTTTTTCCTGCATAGCGCTGACAATTTGACCGGTTTGATTGGCACCGCGTTTTAAAAAGAGCGTCCCCGTTTGAGCGGCCAGAAAGCCGATGATGGGCCAGCGTCGAACTTCCGCCTTAGACACGAAATGCACCGGTGCTTGGCTGCCAATCACTAGGATGTCGAGCCAGGAAATGTGGTTGCTGATCCAGATGCCTGCCTGCGGGCGAATTTTCCCGTCGACCTTGACCACAATGCCCATGGCGCCCAGCATGCGACGATGCCACCAGCTGGCCACGTCCATGAAAAAATGCTCTGAAACCCTGCCACTGCGGCGCAGCGGCAGCATGAGAGTGGCGATGGCGATGCCGAGCATCAGCACAATAAACATTCTGAACAGTCGCCAAGTGCGGCGCAACACGGTCATGCATCAAGTTCCTTACTGATTGGCAGGCCCCAGTATAGCGAACCTCGCGGCCTTGAACATCAACGCGCGAGAAAAACACCCTATCACAGCTCACTGCTGATCCCCATGGCGCTCGAGCGCTGGTTGGCACTCGATTTTTGAGCTGGTTTTCGTTATGGTTCAGCTTCTTTATAGACAGCCTTAGCGAACCCTCATGAGCAAGCAGACAGTACTGACCGGTATCACCACCACGGGCATCCCACACCTAGGCAACTATGCAGGGGCCATTCGCCCAGCGATCGAGTCGAGTTTGACCACCGATGCGCGTTCTTTTTTCTTCTTGGCCGACTATCACGCCTTGATCAAGTGCCACGAACCAGCGCGTGTTAAAGAAAGCGCCTTGGCTATCGCCGCGACTTGGTTGGCCGGCGGTTTAGATCCAGACAAGGTGGTGTTTTATCGCCAGTCTGATGTGCCAGAGATCATGGAGCTGACCTGGGTGCTGACCTGTGTCACAGCCAAGGGCTTGATGAACCGCGCGCATGCCTACAAAGGCGTGGTGCAGGAAAATGTCGAGGCCAATGCTGCCGACCCAGACAAGGGCATCACTATGGGGTTGTTCAGTTACCCCATTCTGATGGCCGCCGATATTCTGATGTTTAAGGCCTCGCATGTGCCGGTGGGCAAAGACCAGATTCAGCACATCGAAATGGCGCGCGATATCGCGCAGCGTTTTAACCACATTTTCGGCGAAACCTTTGTGTTGCCAGAAGCGGTGGTAGATGACGCAGGCATGATTCTAAAAGGCCTAGACGGACGCAAAATGTCGAAGAGCTACAACAACACCATTCCGTTGTTTGAAGACGAGAAGAAGCTGCGCAAACTGATCAACAAGATCGTGACCAACTCGCTGGAGCCAGGCGAGCCTAAGGATGCCGACAACTGCACGCTGTTTGGTATCTACTCTGCTTTTGCGAGTTCGTCTGACATTGCCAGCATGCGCAAGCAGTACGAAGAAGGCATAGGCTGGGGCGACGCGAAGAAGCAGGTGTTTGAGCATCTCAATGAGCTGTTGAAAGACAAGCGCGACGCTTACAACCAATTAATTCAGGATCCGGCCGAGATCGACCGTATTCTGGCGCGCGGCGCAGTGAAAGCACGACAGGAAGCCGGTGCGCTCTTGAGTCAGGTACGCCGTGCTGTGGGAATAGGGCCACTGGCCGGTTAAGGCTGCTCAGGTGCGCAGCCTTCTGATCGGTAAAACTTGGCCTGAGCCTGCCTCTACAGCGGCTGGGCGCCGTACTCAAGACATTGTCCAGGTATTGGCCATGTTGGGCGGCGACGTTCATGTGGCCTCACCAGCACAACGTACAGCGTTCAGTCTGGCTGGCGCCTCAGCGGGTTTCACCGAACACGACATTGCGGTCAATGACGACGCCTTTGATGCATGGTTAGCCGATCTGGCGCCCGATATTGTGGTGTTTGATCGTTATGTAATGGAAGAGCAGTTCGGGTGGCGTGTTAGCACCGTTTGTCCGGGTGCTGTACGAGTGCTGGATACCAGTGACTTGCATTGCCTGCGCGAGGCGCGCGCCGAGCAGATCAAGCACGGCGGAGCGCTCTCGCTGTTCAACGATACTGCCTTGCGTGAAATAGCGGCCATCGCTCGTTGCGACCTTACCTTGTTGATTTCTCCGGTCGAGCTGGAGTTGCTGGTTGAGCGATTCCAAGTGCCAGAATTTCTGTTGCACCATACCCCCTTTATGCTGACGCCCTTGCCGGATGAAAATACACTGGTGCCCTACCAGAAGCGCCAGCATGTGATGATGATTGGCAACTTCCTGCACGCCCCCAATTGGGATGCCACACAATGGCTGCGGGCGCAGTGGCCGCACTGGCGTCATAAATTTCCGACGGGTACTGAAGTTCATGTGTACGGCAGCTACGCCACTGAGAAAGTGCAGCAGTTACACAATCCGGCGCAGGGGTTTCACATCAAAGGGCGGGCCGAAGATGCTATTGCGACTCTGGCACAGTACCGCGTGAATCTCGCCTACTTGCGCTACGGCGCGGGCATCAAGGGTAAGGTAGCGGATGCTTGGCTGGCCGGAACGCCTACGGTGGCGTCGCCCATCGCGGCGGAAGGCATGCACGGCGATTTACCCTGGGGGAGTCCTGTCACCGACGATGCCGAGGCCTTTTTCCAAGCGGCAGCGGAGCTTTATCGGCAGCCCGACGTCTGGCAGCAAGCTGTCATGCAAGGGCGTAATGTCGCCGCGCAGTGCCATGACACCCTGATGGAAAGCGTCGCCCTGTCGGGTCGTTTGATGGAGGTGCAGCAGGACTTGGCGGCCCATCGGCAGCATAATTTATGGGGACGTATTCTGCAGCAACAACAGTATCGCGCGACCGAATACATGTCGCGCTGGATTACGGAGAAGAACCGTTTACGTTGACTGGTCAGCGCCTTGCTAAGCCGTCATAATGCCCATCCCGCTCACACAGGTAAGCCAACTTTCATGGCCCGTTTACTCTATTCCATACTGTATTACCTTCTCTTGCCGTTGGTGTTTGCGCGCTTGTGGCGTCGTGCGGCCAAGGTTCCGGCCTACCGCAAACGCTGGTCAGAGCGCCTCGGACGCCCGGTCTGCACTGTTGCCGTTGATCAGCCATTGATATGGATACACGCTGTGTCGGTGGGCGAGTCGATGGCGGCGGAGTCCTTAACCAAGGCCTTGCGCCAGCAGTGCCCAGATATTCAGGTTCTGGTCACGACGACAACACCGACCGGTTCGGAGCTGGTGCAACAATGGGCTGAGCCGGTGTTGCATCAATATATGCCGGTGGATTTGCCGCCGATGCTCAATCCACTGTTTGACGCCTATCAGCCTAAGGTATTGGTGCTGATGGAAACAGAGGTGTGGCCGAACCTGGTAGCGATCGCTCAAGAGAGAGCTGTGCCGATGGTGTTGGCGAACGGGCGAATGTCAGAAAAGTCGGCGCGTGGCTATGCTCGATTTTCGGGTTTGACCCGTCCGGCCTTTGCTGGCTTGGCACAGGTGTTGGCGCAGGCACCCGCTGATGCAGAGCGTTTCGTTGCTCTGGGAGCACCGAATGTGGAGGTAATGGGTTCGATCAAGTACGACATTGTGCTGGACGGACAGACACAAGCACGTCTGGACGATTTACGGCAATGGGTGACGAAACGGCGCATTGTTGTGGCTGGCAGCACGCATCCCGGCGAAGAAGACATCATTCTTGATGCGGTGACTCAGCTGAGTCAGGTTTACCCCGAGCTGCTTTTGGTGTTGGCCCCGCGCCACCCGGATCGGTTTGCTGAGGTCAGCAAGAAGTTGGAATTGCGCGGTATAGACTATTGCCGACGTTCGGCGGGGCAAACACCACAGCGCAAGCAGGCGGTGTGGCTGTTGGACACGCTCGGTGAGTTGAGTGTTTTTTACGGTTTGGCCGACATAGCATTGGTCGGTGGTAGTTGGAATCCACGGGGGAGTCATAACCCGTTGGAACCGGCGTTATTCGGGGTGCCGGTGATTACCGGTGAGTCGGTGTTCAATTTCGCGGCGATCAATGAAGCCCTGCGGGCTGCTGGCGCCTTGCAGCGGGTAAGCAAAGCCCACTTAAGTAAGGCGTTGTTGGATTGGCTAAAGGATGATGCGGCGCGTCAGCAGGCGGGCGCTGCTGGGCGACGTGTGTTGGCAGAGAACCAAGGGGCAACCGAGCGCCAGGCGGCATCGATTGCTCAATTACTATAGACGCGCAGCCCTCTGCGCAAACAGACTCACGTAGGAGGCCAGCCCTCTGGCACAGAAGATCACGTCGTGCAGAGGGCTGCGTACCTATGCGACGATATCGGCCAGATTCCCTTTGCTTTCCAGCCACGTACGGCGGTCGCCGCTGCGTTTCTTGGCCAACAGCATGTCCATGATTTGATGTGTACCCACAGGGTCATCAATGGTCAGCTGAACAAGGCGGCGCGTATCCGGGTCCATGGTGGTTTCACGCAGCTGTAAGGGGTTCATCTCACCCAACCCTTTAAAGCGTGTCACCTGCACCTTGCCCTTGCGGTTTTCGGCTTTCAAACGCTCCAGCACACCTTCGCGCTCGGCATCGTCTAGGGCGTAATGCACTTCTTTACCGATGTCGATGCGATATAACGGTGGCATGGCAACGTAAACGTGGCCGTTCTCTACCAGTTTCGGGAAGTGCCGGACCAGCAGCGCGCAGAGCAGCGTGGCGATGTGCAAGCCGTCGCTGTCGGCGTCGGCCAAAATGCAAATCTTGCCATAGCGTAAACCGCTGATGTCGTCGGTGTCCGGGTCAACACCCAGGGCAACCGCGATGTCGTGTACTTCCTGCGAGGCCAGCAATTCCTGGCTATCCACTTCCCAGGTGTTCAGAATCTTTCCGCGCAGCGGCAAGATCGCCTGGTACACCCGGTCGCGCGCTTGCTTCGCTGAACCACCGGCGGAATCACCTTCCACCAGAAACAGCTCGCCGCGCATGGCGTCAATGCCAGAACAGTCGGCCAGCTTGCCGGGCAGGGCAGGGCCTTGCGTGACCTTTTTGCGGGTAACCTTCTTGGCGGCCTTCATGCGGCTTTGCGCTGAGTTGATCACCATCTCTGCCAGTTGTTCACCGGCATCCGGGTGCTGGTTCAGCCACAGGCTGAAGGAGTCTTTGACCACGCCTGAGACAAAAGACGACATCTCGCGTGACGACAGGCGCTCTTTGGTCTGACCCGAGAATTGCGGGTCGCGCATTTTTGCCGACAACACGTAGTTGCAACGATCCCAGATATCTTCTGGCGTCAGACGCAGGCCGCGCGGCAACAAATTGCGGAATTCACAGAATTCGCGCATGGCTTCCAGTAGCCCGGTACGCAGTCCATTGACGTGTGTGCCGCCCAGAGCGGTCGGGATGAGGTTCACATAACTTTCGGTGATGCCTTCGCCACCCTCTGGCAGCCATTGTACGGCCCAGTCGGCGGCTTCTTTCTCGCCAGCGAACTGGCCAGTAAATGGCTCCGCAGGAATGGTGTCGTAAACCCGAGTGGCGCCGAGTAGATAGTCGCGCAGGCCGTCTTCGTAATACCATTCGTCGGTCGTCGCGTGTTCCTCGTCAATCAGTGTGACTTTCAGGCCGGGGCAGAGTACGGCTTTGGCGCGCAGTACATGTTTTAAACGGCTGGCCAGAATACGAGGGCTGTCAAAGAAACTGCCGTCGGCTAAGAAGTGCACGCGTGTGCCGGTTTTGCGTTTGGCGCAGGTATCGACAATGCCCAGCTCAGAGGCTTTTTCACTGTTTTCAAAGCGAATCTGATGTACCTGACCGTCGCGCCAAACGGTCACTTCCAGCCAGGTCGAGAGGGCGTTCACCACCGATACCCCCACGCCATGTAAGCCGCCGGAATACTGGTAGTTGTCGCCAGAGAATTTACCGCCAGCATGCAGGCGGGTCAGAATCAGCTCGACACCGCTGACCCCTTCTTCCGGGTGAATATCGACCGGCATACCTCGGCCGTCGTCGATAACGGAGAGTGAACCATCCTTGTGCAACGTCACGTCGATGCGCGTAGCATGGCCGGATAGGGCTTCGTCCACCGAGTTATCGATGACTTCTTGCGCAAGATGGTTTGGGCGAGTGGTTTCGGTATACATACCGGGGCGCTTGCGCACCGGCTCAAGGCCACTGAGCACCTCAATGGACTGGGCGGAATAATCGGTCTTACTCATACATTAGTATCTTATGGTTGAGTCAGGTTCACATTAGCAGATACACGAGTGGCGAGTGCCGGTGGCTAGTATCCTGCACTCTGCAAATCGACATCCAGCTGCACGGTTACCCGTGATACGGCGGTTTCGATATGCCCGTCAGGATACAGATCCAGCCAGCGATAACCCGGTGATGCATCGTCAGCCTTAAAGTCTACCTGTTGTGGCGCGAATTGCACACAGGTGGATGGTGTGGCGAGGTAGCGGCGGCCATCAATTTCTTTATCGACAAATTGATGGATGTGCCCCCATAGAATGACTTTTACATTGGCGTGCCGTTCGATCACGGCATGAAAATCTTCACTGTTTTTCAGACAGTGGTTGTCCAGCCAGACACTACCGGACGGAATGGGGTTGTGGTGCAGGGTCACTAGCACGTGACGATCCCCAGCCGACGCGAGGGCATCGCCCAAGAACTGCAACTCAGGTGCGTCCAGTCGACCATAGACCGTTTTTAAAATGGATGAGTCGAGCAGCACAATACGCCAGTGTTCATGGTCGATGATCTTGCTGTAATGTGAGGTTTCAAATGGGAGGCGTTGCATCAATTCGGCTTCATCATGGTTGCCGGGAATCCATGCCATGTTTGGGCACAACGCCAAGGCGGCTTCACGAAACCGATTGTAGCCTTCGATCGATGCGTCTTGCGTGATGTCACCGGTACCTAGGATGTAGTCGATTTGGTCACGTTCCTTACGCACCAAGTCTACGACAGCCTTAAAACTTGCTGCCGTATTCATCCCCATTAAGCGACTACTGGGGTCTTTATAGAGGTGACTGTCCGTTAGTTGGACAATGCGCCAAGGATGCTGTTGTTCCATCACTGCGTTGCTCTCTTGGTCTGGTTCTTTGACTACCAGTAGAATTTATAGTCGGAGTCTTACAAAAAAAACACCAAATTAACAGATTTAGAAATTATTTTGTACAGTGTTAATATCACAATTCGAGCAATTCGTTCACTAAAACACCAGTTTTTCAGCACTGCGCCCGTGTGCCAGTAGAAGTTGCAACCACTCTGCAAGCCAGCGATTCAATTGCTCTTTTTCATTCGCCTGAAACATTTCTGGGTTAGGGTAGGGGTAGACGCCGCGGAAACTACCGCGCCGCGCAAAGGTAACTACTTCTGAAGTGCGGGCATCTAAATACACTCGTACCATGAAGGTTTGGCGGGCAAAGTAGTCGGGTACCTGATGCTGATGCACGGCTACTTCTACACTGGCGGTGTAGCGGAATCGCTCAACCACAGAGAGCGTAAAATCGGCGCTGCTGTGTTGTGGCGTTTCAATGAAGAACGCAGCCTCATCGCCGGTCTTGAAGTCGGGCAAGAAACGCTGCAGGCGCGCAAAGTTGCCTTCACACTGAGCGGCTTCCGCTTTCAAGTCGGGTACGTACGTTGCTTTCACACTGCACTCCATTCCTGATTTAAGGTATCAAGGTGTAATTGTAGCCATTGTAGGGCGATAATGCTGGCGGCGTTGTTGATAATACCGTCGTTGAGCCAGGTCACTGCTTGGTCAACACTCACCCGATGCACCAGGATGTCTTCACCTTCATGGTCGAGACCGTGTACTCCACCCGCTGTGCTGGCGTCGACTTCACCGATGTACAGAGTGATCTTTTCATCGGTGCCGCCCGGGCTGGGGAAGTATTCGCAAATCTGCTTCAAGCGTTTGATCGTGGTGCCTGCTTCTTCAAGTGCTTCACGGCGTGCCACGTCTTCTGGCGCCTCATTAGGCTCGATAAGGCCAGCGACGCATTCAATCAACCAAGGGGTGGAGGCTTTGCGCGCCCCGACACGAAATTGTTCAATCAACACGACACTTTGCAGTTTAGGGTCGAACAAAAGAACCACTACAGCGTCGGGCCGCACCATCAGTTCTCGTTTAATCTCAATGGGTGGGCGGTCATAGCAGGCATGGCGAACGTGCAGTTCATGCATTTCGTAAAAGCCTTTGAAGACCGTGCGTTCGGACGTCACTGTTACATCGGCGTGTGTAAAGCGCTGCGGCTTGGCGTTGGACACACTACCTCCTGAGTATTGAGTAATTGCATAACTGAGAGGACATTGTGACAAAGGTAACAGGTCAACGACAGTGGAAAATGATAATGTGCATTTCTTAAGCAGAAATCTGTGCGGCTACGCACAATAGTTCAGTTGTGTGGTGCGCCAAAACTGGAAAGTCAACGTAAACGATCAGTGACGGTCGTTGTGTGCATCGAGCAGATGCCGGAAAATGCCGCCCCAATAACCCGAAGGAAATGAAATATGGTTAGTAACAAATGGCCGCTCGCCGTTGCTCTTGTGATGTTGAGTGTCGGGAGTTCGGCTCAAAGCTTAGAGGCGTTGTACAACAGTGCGTTACGCAATGACACGCAATTGAGCGCCGCCATCGCCAATGCGCGCGCCAGTGACACGCAAGTGACTCAGGGCTTGAGTCGATTGTTACCGCGTTTGACTTTGGAAGGCGAAGCCGGTGCGCGCTATAGTCAGGTCGACGAAATCCTAGACGGGAATACCGTGTATTCTGCCGGAACAGCGTTACAGCTAACGCAGTCTATCTACAACCAGCAGGCATTTGCTGCCTATGATGCGGTGCGCAATTTGGCCGCGCAAAGCGAAGCTCAGGTAGCTGCCACACGGGCCGATTTGAAAACGCGTGTCATTGATGCTTATTTTGCGGTACTGCGTGGCGAAGAAGGCGTCGTGCTGACGGAGCGCGTCATAACTACTGTAGAGCGCCAGCTAGAGCAAACGCAAGAGCGTTATGATGTTGGCTTGGTGGCCATTACGGATGTATTAGAAGCACAAGCAGTGCTTGACCAAACCCGCGCAGACCTCATTCGGGCGCAAAACCAAGCAGAGTTAGCGCGTCAGCAGCTGGCTCAATTGACCGGCATGCCTATTTCTGGGCTGCAGGGGCTGAATCAGCAGTTTGATCCGACCGATATTAACATGGGTACCGTGCAAGAATGGATCGACAAGTCGCGCCAGAACCCTAATCTGATTGCCGGTCGCTTGGGCATTCAGGCGTCGCGTGACCAATTGCGTGCCGAGCGGGCTGACCGTTTGCCCCAAATCAACGGAGTGGCACGCTACGGCTATGATGCCTCATACGATGTTGATCGAGTAGGCATGGGGAGTGCTGGGGCTGGATGTAGTGTGTCTGCTGACGATTTCGTTGATTGCAGAACGTTCACTATGGCAGTAACCGCCTCCATCAGCATCCCGCTGTTTGACGCCGGTAATCGCTCGGCCGGCCTGAGTCGACAGAGTTATCAGCTGGAAGCCTCAGAAGCCAACTACGAAGGTAATCAGCGTCAGATTGAACTGGCGGTGCGGCAGTATCATCAGCAAATGCAGGCTGACTTGTCGAACTTGAACGCGCTACGCCAAGTGGTGTCCAGCCGGGAAAGTGCAGCCGAAGCGACGGAGCTCGGTTATGAAGTGGGTTCGCGTAATGTGGTGGAAGTGCTTAACGCACAGCGTGCGTTGTTAACGGCACAAACCAACTTGTCGGTGGCGCGCTATGATTTGATCAGCAACTACTTCAAGTTGAAGGAAGCCGCTGGCGATCTGCAAGAGCGCGACATCCAGTGGCTTGCGGGCTACCTGAACTGAGTGCGAAAGAGATTTAAAACTCATCCTCGGCATCGGGAAACTCTCGGCGTATTGCCGTGAATTCTGTCCAGTGGGCGAGCAACAGGTCAACGAGGCGTGGTTCAAACTGCGCCCCGGACTGGCTCTGTAAGTAGTGTTTGATGTCCTCCTCGGCCCAAGGTGTTTTATAACATCGGACTGAGCCCAAAGCATCGAATACATCCGCCAAGGCCGTAATGCGGCCTTCTATCGGCGTTTCCGCTTGCTTTAACGCTCTCGGGTAGCCTTTGCCGTCCCAGCGTTCGTGGTGGGTTAAGGCGATCATAGATGCCATGCGCAGAATCGGCCGCTTGGAATCAGCGAGTAGGTCATGACCTAGCTGGGCATGGCTCTGCATCACGCTCCATTCGTGCGGTTCCAGTTTGGCAGGTTTGTGTAACACCGCGTCGGGAATGGCAACCTTGCCGAGGTCGTGCAGGGGAGCGGCATGGCGCAGCAGCTCACATTGATAACTGCTGAGGCCATAATGCTGTCCTAACAGTTCCGCAATGATGCCCACCCGTTGGACGTGAGCCCCGGTTTCTTTGCTGCGCATTTCCACTGCATTGCCTAGACGATTCACCAGCTCTTTCTGGGTGTCGACAATTTCTTCGCGCAACAGCAAGCTTTGATAAATCAGCAGGAGATTAGCCCCGAACAGGCTCAACAGCTCACGCTGAAAGCCGTCTGGGTGTGGCATGCGCACCAGCAAAAACACATGCAACGCCGGTTCACTGTGTTGATACACCATGAAAAAGTCGTCGCTGTGTTGGGGGGTGTCGGTTTTCATGGCCTGTGCAACCAAGTTGCGTAATGGGCCTGGTAGGCTAGCAATCTTGTCTTGGTAGTCATGCAGTACTGTATTATTGGCGGCTTGCAAAACATGTAGGTAGGGGTAGCCTGAACCATCGTCGGGTACCATGCTGATGCCCCAGAATTCAGGTGATTCGACGTTGAAAATGGCACGGATTTGTTGCTGCACGATACTGCCAAAGGACGACAGGTTGGCGGCTGCCAGTGTGTGCTGCGTGGCGGTCAGAATGTTACGTAGCCCTTCCTGTTGTTGCCGTACCAAGCGCAGGTCGCGGTAGGCGCGCAGCGTGCTGTAGCACAGGGTGCGCAGCTTCTGTCGGGTCAGGTCGGTTTTTTCTTTGTAGTCGTTGATGTCGTAGGCTTCTATCACCTGATGCTCAGGCGCTTGCCCCGGTTGGCCGGTACGCAACACCAGACGAATGTCCGTCATATGCAGTTTACGTCGGATGTCGTGCACCAGCTCCAAGCCCGCTGACTCGGTTTCCATCACTACGTCCACCAAAGCCAGCGCGGTGTCGGGTTCTTGTTGCAGAATGTCGATAGCTTCGGCGGCCGAATAAGCACTGAGAAAGCGGATGTCGCGGCCTTCTACTTGATATTGTTTAAGCGCCAGTATAGTGACCTGGTGAATGGACTCATCGTCGTCGACGATCAAAATAGTCCATGGTTGGGCTCCTTTGTGTCCTGTAGCAGGCGTCTCGTCTCCGGCAAACAACAACTCGTCAGACATGGGTAAAGTGCTCCGCTTTTATCACTATCCGTGGTTCTAGCATATACTCTAGTGCACAGGATGGCATCCGCCCAGTAAACAAAGGCTAAAAAGGGTTTGCTGTACGCTATTGTTTTTGCTTTTTCACAGTATGTGTTTATAATGCCGCGCCACCTTAACCATCACGCAGAAGGGTAGGCACCTCATGTTACGAATCGCAGAAGAAGCTTTAACCTTTGACGACGTCCTGCTTGTACCGGGGTACTCCGAGGTTCTGCCAAATCAGGTTTCCCTGAAAACTCAACTCTCGCGCAACATCTTCTTGAACATTCCGTTGGTCGCCGCGGCCATGGATACCGTCACCGAAAGTCGCTTGGCGATTGCGATGGCGCAGGAAGGCGGTATCGGCATTATGCACAAAAATATGTCGATTGAGCAGCAGGCACAAGAAGTGCGCCGCGTGAAAAAATACGAAAGTGGTGTGGTCCGCGACCCCATCACCATTCAACACGATGCGACCATTCGTGAATTGATTGATCTGACCCTCTCTAACAACATCTCTGGTGTCCCTGTCCTCGACGGCAAAGACCTCGTGGGTATTGTGACGGCGCGTGACGTGCGTTTCGAGCGCAGTCTCGACGCCAAGGTCGCCAGCATCATGACGGGTAAAGACAAACTGGTTACAGTGCGTGAAGGCACTGACCCCGACGAAATCATGAGCTTGTTGCACCGCTACCGTATTGAGAAAGTACTGGTCACCAATGACGACGGTCTGTTGGTCGGCTTGGTAACGGTGAAAGACATCACCAAAGCGCAGTCCTATCCAAACGCCTGTAAAGACTCACAAGGCCGGTTGCGCGTCGGTGCGGCGGTCGGTACCGGGAAGGGTACTGATGAGCGCGTGAAGGCGCTGGTGGATGCAGGTGTGGACGTGATCATTGTTGATACGGCGCACGGTCATTCGAGCCACGAGTTCGGCGTTATCGATCGGGTGCGTTGGGTCAAAGAAAACTTTCCGCAGGTTGATGTGGTCGGCGGCAATATCGCGACCGCTGAAGCTGCGTTGGATTTGATGAAGGCGGGTGCTGACGGTGTGAAAGTCGGTATTGGTCCTGGTTCTATCTGTACGACCCGTATTGTTGCTGGTGTCGGTGTGCCGCAGATTACAGCAGTATCGAATGTGGCGGCTGCGCTGAAAGAGCATGGCATTCCGGTCATTGCTGACGGTGGTGTGCGATTCTCTGGCGATTTAGCGAAGGCGTTGGCAGCCGGTGCTTATTGTGTGATGGCCGGTGGTTTGTTCGCCGGTACGGATGAGGCACCGGGCGAGGTTGAGCTGTTCCAAGGTCGGGCTTATAAGTCATACCGGGGTATGGGGTCAATAGGTGCCATGGGGCAGTCGCAAGGCTCCAGTGACCGCTATTTCCAGAGCGGTAACGGGTCTGACAAATTAGTACCTGAGGGTATTGAAGGTCGTGTGGCGGTGAAAGGCCCGTTGTCGAACGTGGTGCACCAGTTGATTGGTGGTGTGCGGGCGGCGATGGGTTACACCGGTTGCCAGACCATCGAAGAGCTGCGCACTAAGCCGCAGTTTGTGCGCATCAGCAATGCGGGTATCAAAGAGTCACACGTACACGATGTGCAGATTACGCGGGAAGCGCCTAACTACCGCGTGGGTTAGTTCCTGTAGGATGATGGTGTGTGGTGTTCTGGGGTGTGCTTCGGGACGCCACGAGTACATCCATGTAGGCTACAGTGTCGCCGTCCTGGCGACACAGTCCCGCCGCAACCCCAGAACCCCGCACCCCATCACCGAACGCCTGTTACTTGGCAAAGTGAGTGGAAGTACTCTAGAGTTTTAAAAGTTTATCTATAGGAAGGGCCCATGCGTCAAAACATCCACGCTCAGAAAATCCTGATTCTGGATTTCGGTTCTCAGTACACCCAGTTGATCGCCCGTCGCGTGCGTGAGATTGGTGTTTACAGCGAAATTCATGCCTTTGATATGAGCCCTGAAGACATTCGGGAATTTGCGCCACAAGGCATTATTTTGGCCGGTGGGCCAGAGTCGGTGACGGGTTCGGATACGCCGCGCGCGCCGCAAGTGGTGTTCGAAATGGGTGTGCCGGTGCTGGGTATTTGTTACGGCATGCAAACCATGGCGGAGCAGTTGGGCGGGAAGGTCGCGACGTCGAATCACCGTGAATTCGGTTACGCCGAGGTTCAGGTGGTGGGCAGTGGACAGTTGCTCGACGGCATCGTGGACCGCGACGACACCACCGGACGTTGGTTGGATGTGTGGATGAGTCACGGTGATCAGGTGTCTGCGATGCCGGAAGGCTTTAAGCTGATGGCGCAGACGGAAACCTGTCCGATTGCCGCGATGGCCGACGACGAGCGCCAGTTTTACGGCGTGCAGTTCCACCCAGAGGTGACGCACACGCTAAAAGGCCAAGAGATTCTTGAGCGTTTTATTCGCACGCTCAGCGGTTGTGATGCGCTGTGGACGGCAGAAAATATCATTGATGACTTGGTAGTGCGTGTACGGGCGCAGGTCGGCAGCGGCAAGGTGCTGTTGGGCTTGTCCGGCGGTGTGGATTCGTCGGTGGTGGCTGCGTTGTTGCACAAGGCCATTGGTGATCAACTGACCTGCGTGTTTGTCGACAACGGCTTGTTGCGGAAGAACGAAGGCGATCAAGTAATGGCGACCTTCGCGCAGAACATGGGCGTCAAAGTGATTCGCGCCGATGCGGAAGACCTGTTCTTGGGCAAGCTGAAAGGCATTGCTGATCCGGAAGAGAAACGTAAGGTCATCGGCCACACCTTTATTGAAGTGTTTGATGCCGAAGCCACCAAATTGAAGGACGTGCACTTCTTGGCGCAGGGTACGATCTACCCCGACGTCATTGAGTCTGCAGCGGCGAAAACCGGCAAGGCGCACGTGATCAAGAGCCACCACAACGTGGGCGGCTTGCCAGAAGAAATGGCCATGGAGTTGGTGGAGCCGCTGCGTGAGCTGTTCAAAGACGAAGTGCGCCGTATCGGTGTGGCACTTGGTTTGCCGCACGACATGGTCTACCGTCATCCATTCCCCGGCCCAGGCTTAGGTGTACGTATTCTGGGTGAAGTGAAGAAAGAATACGCGGACATACTGCGTGAAGCCGATGCGATCTTTATGGAAGAGTTGCATAAATCGGGTTGGTATCACAAGGTCAATCAGGCATTTGTGGTGTTCCTGCCGGTTAAGTCGGTCGGTGTGGTCGGTGACGGCCGCCGCTATGAATGGGTGGTGGCATTGCGTGCCGTTGAAACCATCGATTTCATGACCGCTCGTTGGGCGCACCTGCCTTATGAGCTGATCGAGCGTGTGTCGAACCGCATCATCAACAGCATCGAAGGCATTTCACGTGTCGCGTACGATGTGTCCAGCAAACCGCCTGCCACCATTGAATGGGAATAAATGGTCGACGACCTGAATCCTTATCTCGATAGCCCTGACCATCAGGGCAGCGAGGCTGACCGCTATTGGATGGCCCAAGCCTTAATCGAAGCGGCGAAAGCCGCCGAGATGGGCGAAGTCCCCGTCGGGGCGGTGCTGGTGGATGCCGCAGGCGAGTGCGTGGCGCGCGGGTTCAATCACCCGATAAATCTGCACGACCCGTCGGCACACGCTGAAATAGCGGTGTTGCGGGCGGCGGGGCAAGCCTTACAGAATTACCGTTTGGTCCATACGACGCTGTACGTCACCATTGAACCCTGCGCCATGTGCGTGGGTGCCATTGTGCACGCGCGGGTCGGCCGCTTGGTGTTCGGCGCTACTGAACCGAAAGCCGGTGCTGTGGTGAGCCAAGAACAATTGGCTGACAAGCATTGGCTGAATCATCAGCCTGCCGTCACCGGCGGGGTTTTGGCCGACGAAGCCAGTGCATTGATGAGTCAATTTTTTAAGCAGCGCCGCGCCGCGCGTCAGGCTGCTAAGCAATCCAATCAAGCACTCGCTGGTCGCAGCCCAAAGGACTAAATGACTCAGACCTCCATTCCTACCGTGCGGCTATCCGCCGGTTATTTCTTCTATTTCGCCATCTACGGTGGCCTGCTGCCGTTCCTTGCCCGTTTTCTGCGTGAGCAAGGCTTTGCCTTCGATCAAATCAGCCAGACGGCAGCCGTACTGACGTTGTCGATGTCGTTGGGGCCATTTCTGTGGGCGTCAATCAGTGACCGTACCGGCAAACGCATGGTGTGGGCGCGTTTAAGTTCGTTGGCTTTGCTGGTCGCGCTGCTATTGCTCGGCATGTTGTCGGTACCCATTGTGGTGGTGGCCATGGTCGGGTTGATCGGTATCGCGTTGTCGGCCATTTTGCCGCAAATGGAAGCGGTCACCTTGCAGTATTTGGGGCCTGCATCAACGCGTTACGGCAACATTCGCCTCTGGGGTACGCTGGGCTTCGGGGTGGTGGTACTGGTGCTGGGTGCTCTCTTGGATCGCGCTGGAGCGCAAGTATTACCATGGTGTCTGGCATTGATTGCCGTAGCAACCTTGATTACTCAGATGCTGATCAAGGACGTGCCACGAGTGGCGGGTCAGGTCAGCGAGCAAGCGCCGTGGTCGGCATTTTTGCAACGCATGGGTCAGTTTCCGGTGTGGGGCCTGTTTTTGGCGCTGTTCCTGTGGAGCGTCACCATGGCGGCGTACAATACGTTTTTTGACCTCTATTTACAGGAGTTCGGTTATTCCGGCGCAGCCATTGGCCGTTATTTGGCGTTGGCCCCGTTGGCCGAGGTGCTGTTGTTCTTGGTGTTGAGTCGGCTACTGCAGCGCTGGGGCGCTAAGTCGGTATTGGTGATGGCATTGCTGGCGACCTCGGGTCGCTGGTTGATGACCGCTTGGTTGGCCGACAGCTGGGTGTGGTTGGCATTGGCGCAGTGTCTGCATGCGCTGAGTTTTGGTGCGGTACACGGTACGGCGATTTACTTGCTGTCACGTATGTTCCCCGATAATCAGCAGGCGCGTGCCCAAGCCACCTACATTGCTTTCAGCACGGGTCTGGGGTTGGTGAGTGGTAACTTGCTGGCCGGTCAGTTTTGGTCGTTGCCACAGGGCTCGCAATGGGTGTTTACGCTGAACGCGGTCATCGCGTTGGTGGCCGGGTTGCTGGTCGCGGTGGCGTTGCAACGCAAGCGCATGTTGGCGTTGAAAACCAGCGCCTGATTACGCAAGTAGGGTGCGATACGTCTCTATATACGCCGCTGCCGCAGGCTCCCACTCAAAGCGCTGCGCCATGGCGTTCTGCTGTACCTGTTTGAATACCTTCGGGTGCTGCGTATAAAGCTCAAACGCATGCGCTAATGCCATGCTGGTGGCTTCTATGCTGGGCGCGTCAAAGCTCAGGCCTGTTGCGACGTCGGCGTTGTGATTGTCGACGGCTAACGGCACCACCGTATCACGCAAACCGCCGGTGCTCCGTACGATAGGCAATGTGCCATAGCGCATGCTGTAGATCTGATTCAGTCCACAGGGTTCAAATAAACTCGGCATCATAAAGAAATCGCTGCCCGCTTCTATCTGATGCGCCAGCGCTTCGCTGTATCCTTCGGTGAAGTGCACCTGACCAGGGTGCGACGCCGCCAAATGGCGTAGCAACGACGAAAAGTGCGCATCGCCACTGCCCAGAATAACCACCTGCGCTTTGTTGCCTAAGAACTCATGCAGGGCAGGAATCAGGTAGTGCAGGCCTTTTTGGTCGGTCAGGCGACTCACCAAGCCAAACAACGGTCTTTCAGGATTCACCATCAATTGCGTTTGCGTTTGCAGCACCGCTTTGCATTGTTGTTTACCTGCTAAGTCTTTAGCACTGAAGCGCGCAGCAATCAGTTCATCGTGTTCCGGGTTCCACAGGCCATAATCACAGCCATTCAAAATGCCAGATACCTTGTGTGCGTGCGCCTGAAAGGTCTGCCACAGTCCGTGCGACGTGCTTTCTTGCATCAGTTCATCACGGTAGCCGGGGCTGACGGCCACAATATGGTCCGCAAAGACCACAGCACCCTTCAGTAGGTTGATCTCACCGTAGTCTTCGAAGTGCTCTGGAATAAAGTCGCTGGGATCGATGCCTAAGGCGCCAAGCCAGCGTGCATGACACTTACCCTGATAGGCGCCGTTGTGTACATTGAAGACACTGCGGGTGTGGCTAAAAAAGCTGTCGCCCGGTGCTTGTTTGCTTAGGTAATAGGGTACCAAAGCCGTTTGCCAGTCGTGGGCGTGCAGAATATCGGGTACAAAGTTCAGTGCCTTACACAGCGCAAAAGCTGCTTTGCTGAGCAACCCGAAGCGCAGTGGGTTGTCTTCGAACGGCCAGCGACCGTCGTCATAGATACCTTCACGATCGTAGAACTGGTGATGTTCCAGCAAATAGATTTCCACGCCGTTATCGTTGTAGTGTCGTACTGCGCAACCGTAGTGGTCTCTGGGGTTCAGGGCGACATCAAGACTGCTGATCAGTACTTCTGGCTGGTGCTTAAACAGCGCGCGATAATAGGGCATCAACACCTTGGTGTGGGTGCCCGCTGACCGCAAAGCGGCAGGTAGCGCACGTGCAACGTCCGCCAAACCACCGGTTTTGACCAAGCCTTCGTATTCCGAGGCTACCAGCATTACATTGAGGTCAGAAGCCAACGCGCGCTCCTTTTGGAATGACGACCACACCTTCTTTCGATACATGGAAACGCTGACGATCCTGCTCCGGATCTTCGCCAATTACCGTATTGGGCGCAATCACCACATCTTTGTCGATAATGGCGCGGCGAATCCGACTACCCCGACCAATGTCGTTGCCGCCCATGATTACGCAGCGGTCTACATAGGCATGGCTGTGTACATGGACGTTATAACCAAGAATGGACTGATAGACGATAGAGCCGCTGACAATGCAGCCACCAGAGATCATCGAACAGATCGCCTGTCCGGTCCGGTTGGCTTCGTCATGCACAAATTTGGCCGGTGGGACAGCAGGGTGGTAGCTGCGCAGTGGCCAGTAGCGGTTGTACAAATCAATCGGCGGTATGACGGAAATGAGGTCCATATTGGCTTCGTAGTACGAATCTATGGTACCGACATCACGCCAATAACCGCGTGACTGGTCCGGCTCGCCACGAATGATGTTGGTGGAAAAATCGTACACATACACATCACCCTGGGCGTACAGCAGCGGGATGATGTTGTGCCCGAAATCGTGTACCGACTCCGCTTGTTCGGCGTCGTAGCGCAAGGACTCGGTCAGTGTCTTGGCATCGAACACGTAGTTCCCCATTGACGCCAACACCATGTTTGGGTTGCCGGGGATGGTCTTAGGGTCTGCCTTGGGCTTCTCCTGGAAGCCAATCATCTTGCCGCTTGCATCGACTTCAATAACACCAAACTGGTGGGCCTGCTCCACCGGAACGGGGATGGCCGCTACCGTGAGTTTGGCTCCGGTATCTTGATGGAATTGAATCATTTGCCGCACATCCATCTTGTAGATGTGATCCCCACCGAATACGCATACGAGTTCAGGGTCTACCCCTTCAATGACATCCAGGTTCTGAAAAATGGCGTCTGCCGTACCCTGGTACCAGTGTTTGCCGGTCTGCATTTGTGCGGGAATGGGGTCGATAAATCGATTGGTCAAACCGGTCACTCGCCAGCGGCGGCTCATGTGCTTGAGTAGGCTGTGTGATTTAAACTGCGTTAAAACGAAAATCTGCAGCAAGTCGGAGTTCACGAAATTGTTCAAGACAAAGTCGATGATGCGATAGTTGCCACCGAAGGGTACTGCAGGTTTAGCGCGAATGCCGGTGAGTGGTGCAAGCCGAGTCCCTTCGCCGCCCGCCAGAATCATGGATAAAATGCCAGACATAGCCGCCTCTCTTGTTGATGATATGAGCGTAAAAAGCCTTCACGCTGGGTAGTTCTTTTAGTTGTACTTTAAACAGTAAACCCAAGATTGGCTTTTGTCATTGATCTTAAGCAATCAAAGAGAGACTTTCTTGCGGTGGCAGCGCACTTTGTCTTTCCAGACTCTGTTGAACGTCAGGCGCTTTACTGAAGAACACCGGTGAGAATTCCGGTTGACGACGACGCTGCTCCAGCGACACTAGGGTAATCAGGATGATCGCCATGATGACCAAGAAAATGACCAGCTTCACGATAGGATTGCGCATAGCATTTGCTCCCTGTTGACTCAATGAATACGGCACGTTCACACATCCCGCATGGTGGCATCTTGATGTCTTTGTTATTATCTTACCGTCTAATTCGCAAACGGACTATTTTTGATGTGTAAGTACATTGTGATTGTTGTTATGTTGTTCAGCTTACCCGCTTTGGCGAACGACGCAATAGAGATACGCCAAGCGGATCGACTGGCCTCAACATTGCTCAATGACACCAGCATACCGTTGAATGAGTCCACCAGTGTGCTATTCGATCCTCATACACTGATTTCCGGTGACCATGAACAGGTGCTACCCGACTACTGCCTGTTGTCGGCGGACGCTGTTTTGAATGGTAATCTGTTGCTTCTATCGCCACGCAACATCCTGTGTGTGACGGATCAGCAAAAGGTGCTGGAAAGCGAGTTGTCCGGTTTCGCAACCGTTAATGGGGTCGCTGCTGTGCCGTTCGACTGCGCGCGGACCACCGCCAGTGGTTGTGCTGAAGTGCGTCTTCAAGCGGGTTTCTCCGTCGATTTCCAGTTAACCGAACCTACCACGCTGCGCATTCAGCGCTGATGGATAGTCCGTTCCCTACCTTGCTCCCTGGGAGCTTGGTCGCTATGCTTCGCGTTTTTTCGTTAGCCAGTAAGGAGTTGTTGTGTCTTGTAGTCGGTTAGGATCTATGGCGCTGTTGGTATCAACAGTGGCGCTGAGTGTTCAGGCAGTAGCGCATGAGTGCCACACCACTACCCCCGTAGGCTCGGTTCAAGGAAATACCGTAACGCTCTTTCAAACCATCGTCGAAGATTGGCAAGTGGTGCGCGACCGCATTGCTGAACGAGGCCTTTGGGTGGATATCGAATGGCTGGACGCTCAAGCAAGTGATGTAAAGACGGAAATGGTAAGTTTGCGTCGCACTGCCCAGATAGAACAGCGGGTCGTTGACCGTACTGGCCAACAATGGGACATTCTTTGGCAGTTGGCAGACCACCATGGCGACTGCACAGAAGTGCGCGCTGAAATATCGTGGACGCAAGACGATGTATCCATTCCCACCGGTTTTGAGTGGTGGGCTCCGGTGCAGCAAAACATTCTGCGACCTGATTGATTCTACTTTGTATTTCTTCACCCTGAGGCACGCATCATGACACTGGAACGACAACTGCAAGTGATGCTCGCCTTGTTCTTTGTGGGTGTGTTTACCCTCGTGTTATGGATACCGGCTGGATTGCTGGCGTTGTGGCTGGCGTGGACGACAGGGCATCCTGTGGCTCGCGCAGGGCGTCAGATGTTTTTCTACAGCTGGTTGTTCTGGCTCGGCGCTTTTCTTGTGCTGCCTTTTGGTGCTGGTATGCTGCTGCTCGCAGCCTTACTGATCACCAGTTGGGCAGGCTGGATACTCTACCGCACAGTGATTCTTTGGTCGCAAATCGACGGTTCGGTGCAACATTAAAAGGTTTTCCGACCACTTATCAGCGCCATAACCTGTCAATTGATGGTCTCCGCACGCCGAAATATACCCCATACTGACGCTTAGAAACTCTAATAAGAAAGCGATCATGATTCGCTTGCACCACCCTCTGCACCGCGTGATTCTCGCGGGTACGAACGATAGGGTCCTTGCAGGACGTCACCGAACATCGGCGACTGGATCGACTGCAACGAGGTAAATAGTGGTCTATCATGAAGATGTAGTTGAAGAGTTCGGTCAGCAAGGCGGCCAATCAGAGAGCACGATGACGACACTCAAAAGAATACTGTACGCTGAAGATGAGCCCGATATTCAAGCTGTGGCTCGGATAGCGCTGGAAATGCTCGGGGGGTTCGAGCTGCGCGTGTGCAATAACGGGCAGGAAGCGCTGGACGCCCTGAATGATTTTGCCCCCGACCTCATATTACTCGACGTGATGATGCCAAGAATGGATGGCCCCACCACCTTGGACCATATTAAGCGCCACCCTTCTGCAGCTGGCGTCCCCGTGGTTTTTATGACCGCCAAGGTGCAGGGATCTGAAGTCGAGGCTTATCTGGATAAGGGAGCTATAGGTGTTATTGCGAAGCCCTTCGATCCGATGACACTGGTACAGCAGCTAAAAGACCTGTGGGCACAATGCCATGAACGACCAGATCAGCGCTGAGTTTGCCGCTCGGCTTGACCAACTGCGACAACAGTATGCCTCTCGACTGGAATCAGACCTCTGCCAGCTTGAACGTGACGCGCAATTAATGGCGAGTTCCGACACGGATGCTGGGCAGTTGCACACACTGCATCAACAGCTGCATAAACTGGCCGGGTCATCCGGTACGTTCGGCTTCGAACAGCTCGGTATACTGGCACGCGCCCTCGAGAACACCGCCAAACAGCGGATTGACCAAGCAGACTTTTCTCCATGGCAGGAATTGCCGGCGCGCGTTGCGGAACTGCACCAAGCACTGAGCCCGCAGGCAGATCTTACCCCTGCAGCTGATCGTCAAGTACCCGCACACCTGTATCAAAAAACGTCCGAACAGATCAGTGAGTCGGGCCGACCTGCTCGTATTATGCTGCTTGCCGATGACCTCACAATCAGTGATGAGCTGCTGGATGCATTAGGGAACTTTGGTTACGAACTGACCAAGACGAAGGCTGACACGGGTGCTTCGTCATTCATTGATGAATCAAACCCGGATCTCATTGTGGTTGACTTACCAGCGGAAGACGATCGAAACGCCCATGAAGCTTTCCTGGAACAATGTGAGCAATGTCGTGAATCGGCAGCGCCGATGGTCTTTCTGACCGATAGCATGGACTTCGACGTAAGGCTCAAAGTGGCTCAGCTGCGCGGAGCGGGTCACTTTATCAAGCCGGTGGATATTCCACGCTTGGTTGATCGTATCGAGTCCGTACTGCAGTGGCGCAATGCCAATCCGCATCGGATTCTGGTTGTGGACGACGATGAAATGCTGGCCGAGCACTATGCAACGGTGTTGCGCCAAGTGGGAATGAACGTCGCGACGCTGGCGGAGCCGAATCAATTGTTGGATCGGGTCCAGCAATTCCGCCCTGAGCTCATCGTGATGGATATTCATATGCCCGGAAGCTCCGGTATCGACCTTGCGCGTATGATACGCCTGCAAGTCGAATGGCTCACCATGCCGATTATCTATTTGTCAGGCGAGCGCGACTCAGAGATTCAAATGGAAGCCATTAACAGTGGTGGTGATGACTTCTTAGTCAAACCGGTATCTGAAGCGCACCTAGTAGCCGCCGTAACCTCGCGTGTGACACGTGCGCGGCAGCTCAGTGAACTGATGTCGCGCGATAGCCTAACGGGCCTACTCAAGCATTCCGTCATCAAAGAGCAGCTGGCCATTGAAGTAAAGCGCGCTTTGCGCACCCAAACACCGCTGTGCTTTGTCATGCTCGACATTGATCATTTCAAAAAAGTGAACGATACCTATGGTCATGGCAAGGGCGACCAAGTGATCAAAACATTAGCTCATATGCTGCATCAGCGCTTGCGCCGCAGCGACAGCATTGGGCGTTATGGTGGTGAAGAGTTTGCCGTGGTGTTGACGGATTGCACGCCAGAGCACGCCTTGTTGATCCTCAATGATATTCGTGAGGCCTTTTCGGCCATTTTATTTGCCAGTGGTGATACGCACTTCTCAGTGACACTCAGTGCTGGGGTCGCGTCATTGGTTGATCATCCAGACTGTGCACTGTTGCTTGAGGCAGCGGACGGAGCGCTGTATCGCGCCAAGACGAACGGGCGAAACCGCGTCGAGCTGGCGTGAATATTGGTATTTACTAATAATACCTATCATTTGGTGGTTTCTTGACAGGGAGTGGTGTGACGCCTACGCTGAAGGTGTTAGAAAAGGCAAACTCGTTGAAAAGCGAGGACGCAAAGTTACCGGTCTGTGGAGCTGCTTTTTCGAAAGCGACTCTATGACAGCGGGACCACTGGCATCTTCTAGACCATCTGAGCCTCTATGCGCTCAGAATCTGGTTCTGTCGCTGGATCATCCTGAAAGGTGCTGATGCACTGACTTGCCTTTCGGCCATACCGGCCCATAGCAAACTACAGGACGACATTTTATGAAAAACTTAATGACTCAAAATACATTGTTCCGCCGTGCGGCCTTAACGTCTGCAGTGGTTGCAGGTGGCTTGATGGCGGTGAATGGTATGGCGGCGGATGATGATGCGGATATATCTGCGACTGTGGTGGTGCCAATCACAATTGACAACGTGGTGGATATGAATTTTGGCTCGTTTTCTGCACCAACAGGAGCAGCGAGCACCATAACATTAGGAACTGGTGGGGGGCTTACTCCAGGGGCTGGAGTTGTGGTAATTGATGATACCGCCGCCGCCGCCGCCCGGTTTGATATCAGTGGACTGGCATCGCAGGCCTTTTCGATAACCATTGCTGCAACAGTTACGCTCACAGAAACAGTTGGTGGCGTTGCGACAATGGATTTAACGACGTCGTGGGATGATGATGGGGCTGCGGAAAATAACGCCGTAAGTAGTAGTCTGGACGTAGTTGGAGAAGCGTCTGTTTTCATTGGTGGGGAGCTTGCAGTTGCTCAGAATCAATTGGCTGGTGACTATGCGGGTACAGTAAACGCAGCGTTTGAGTATGAGTAAATAGTCTGAATTGGGGTGAACGACTATTCTGAAAGTCGAGCGCCCCAATTCTCAAACCTAAGATGCGATCAAGGCTGCTATGAGACGAAATAGCTCATTAGTTCAAGTTTTCAGTGGCGCATTGTTATGGTTGTCGGTTGCCTTTACTGCTCAGGCACAAATTGCCATTACGAATCAGCAAGACCTCGCCTTTGGGCGCTTTGTCGCAGGTAATGGCGGAACGGTCACCGTTGGGGTGGCGGGCGCTCGGTCATCCACGGGCGACGTATTTCTCATTCCCTCGAGTGATGGCTTGGCTGCACAATTCTTAGTTACGGGTGACGCCGACGCCACCTATACCATTCAACTTCCTGCCAATGGTGCCGTTAACCTAACTGGACCCGGTGCTGATATGCCGCTGTCGGACTTCGTCAGTTCACCTGCGAACTTCGGTCAGTTGAGTGCTGTCGGTGCACAAACACTGGCGGTAGGCGCGACATTGACCGTCAACAGTGGTCAATTGCCGGGTGACTATGTCGGTGGTTTCTCCGTTATCGTTGAATACGAATAACGTCAGTTTGCGCACAAATTAGGAATGTTCATGGTCGATTTGACAACATGTTTTCGGGTGCGAAGTGCACAAAAATGCCTTGTTGTAATGGGCAGCGCCCTGCTTGCTTTGCTGTTGTGGAGTCCGATGGCTCATGCCGACCTATTGGTTGCCCCTACGCGGGTGGTGATTGAACCGAACCAACGAGCGGCGCAAGTGGAGCTCATCAATCGAGGCAGCACTACCGGGACTTATCGTATATCCGTTGTGAACCGACGTATGGGGAGTGCTGGTGGTTTCACCGACGTCGACATGACAGAACCCCCTCTGACGGGTGAGCGTTTTGCAGACCGCATGATACGCTTTTCGCCGCGCCAAGTGACCCTGGAACCGGGAGAAAGCCAGACCGTGCGCCTGATGGTGCGTAAGCCAGCAGATCTGGAGGCGGGTGAGTACCGGTCGCACTTGCTCTTTTCGCGTCAGCCAGATCCTACAACGGAAACACCCAGTGGAGCGCCTGGCACGTCTCGGCAATTGTCGATTTCCATTACAACACTGTTGAGTATTTCTATTCCTGTGATCGTGCGGCACGGCCAAACAGATGCCAGTGCATCTATTTCTGATATCGCCGTACAGGCAAATGAGAACGGAGACGCGCTACTCTCTGTGCAATTGCATCGTGAAGGTAACCGTTCACTGTATGGTGACCTAGTGGTCTATCACACAGCCCCGGGACGCAATGAGCAGGTGATTGGCAGGATTGCTGGCATGTCGGTGTATGTGCCAAATGCACAGCGCCAGGTAAATGTTGGACTTTCCTTAAGTGCAGAACAATTGTCTGGAGGGATGCTTCGCGTTACTTATAGCTTACCGCAAGCAGAAGGCGGCAGGTTGCTGGCGGAAGCTGCGGCCACTCTGCGTTGACGACCCGTGAAATGTTCAATGACCCTCAGAGGTAGTCTGCTCTTTGCGAAGAGCACATTGCTGTTGGTTGTTTTACTAACAGTAACCTTAAGCGCACTAGGGCAAGCGTTTGATGACGAGCCTGAGTTACTGATTTTAGAGGTCCGACTTGATCAGACCGTGCTGTCCGGCGGTCTACCAGCCTATGATGACGGCACGAACATCCTACTGCCCTTGGGTGAGCTGTCGCAGTTGCTAACCATCGCCATCACTGCTGACCCTGTATCGGGCATCGCCAGCGGGTTTGTGTTGAGCAGTCGCCGCACCTTTGAATTGGATGCCAACCGGCTTTTGGTTAATCAAGCGGGCACGCGTTCATCGATCAACCCCGAAGATATTTACATCGACTTGGACGACATATACGTCACCAAGTCACTTGTCGAATCTTGGTTACCCGTAAACTTAGACTTTCAGCGCTCGCGGCTATCTTTACTGGTAGAGCCGCGCGAAATCCTTCCTTTGCAGGCACAATTGCTGCGCGAGCGACGTGCGGCGCGCAACGGCCAAAATGGTAACGGTGAGCGGGCACACTTTGAGTTCGAAGCAGTGCCGTATCGGATCATCAGCTCGCCAGCGATAGACCAAGCGGTGGGTTGGCGCTATCAAAACAGCCTCGCAGGTGACTCTACGTCCATGGACTATTCGGCGCTGATCACCAGCGACCTGATGGGCCTGGAAGCAACGGCCGCCATCAGTGTGCGCGAACCAGATTGGACGACAGACCTTCGCTTCACGTTGGGCCGTAAAAGCCCAGAGCCGGAGCTACTGGGCCCATTGCGTGCAAGATCGTTCATTGGCGGTGATATTTCCGCCACATCTGTACCCAATGTTACACCCGGTGTTTTCGGACGCGGCATCAATATCAATAATCGCCCACTGTCACGCCCTTCAGAGTTTTCACAGCACACCTTTACCGGTGAAGTGCCGCCGGGGTGGGATGTCGAACTCTATTACAATGATGTGCTGGTGGACTATCAGCCACCCAATGGCGAGCGTTACTTGTTCGAGAACCAGCCGTTGAGCTATGGGCGCAATGAATTTACGTTGGTGTTTAATGGTCCGTTTGGTGAGCGTCGCGTTGAAAATCGTGTTTTCAATTTGTCGCAGTCCATGCTCGCTCCTGGAGAAACACAATACGATCTATCATGGATCGAGGATCAAAATGGTCGTACCCGCGCATCGTTTCAACTCGATGCTGGTATCAGCGAACAACTGACCCTGACCTCCAGTTTCAGCGAGGTGCCAGTGAATGGTGGTGCCGGGCAGTACACCGGTTTTGGCGCGCGCACGTACTGGCAAGCTCTGAGCCTGCGGGCTGACTGGGTTGATCAATCTGAAGGCGGTTACCTAGTCGGGTATGGTGGTCAAACGCGCTTTGCAGGCATCAACCTTGATGCCTATCGATCGCAGCTTTATGACTTCGAGAGCGCAACCTTTTCACGCCGGGCTGACCCACTGGTAGCGCGCACGGAAGCTAGGGCGTCGAGTGCGTTACCTCTCCTGCCGCGGGTAAGACTGCCGTGGACGACGACCTTCAAGCGTGATGAATTGGAGTCCGGGGAGTACATCGATGAAGCTTCACTGCGCGTCTCTACCTTTGTTCAACGTGTTTCGTTGTCCAACACGCTGACCTGGCGGCGCAGCGCCGAGTCAGAAACCGTGACCGGACGATTGCAAGCCTCACGCCGTTGGGCCAATACCTCGGTGCGTAGCCAACTGGCTTATAACCTGGACCCCGAACAAGAAGCTACAAACGTCAGTGCCAATATTACGCAAACCCTCGGCAATGGTTACCGAGCAACGGCGAACGTGAACCACTCGTTGCAAACCGACGTCACGCGCTACGGCGCAGGATTCAACAAGAGTCTAGGTATGTTTGGCTTAGGACTCTCAGGCAGCTACGTTGATAGCAACGACTATTCCATCAGTGCGCGCCTATTTGCCTCAGCACGACAAACGCCCCAGCACGGCGACTGGCAAGTCGATGCTCGGCCGACTGCCCGTTCAGGCATGATATCGGCAACTGTCTTTATAGATGAGAACGGTAATGGCGTGTGGGATGAAGGCGAGCCTTTGCTGGAAAACGTCGGATTTCTCATCAATGGCGTACGGAACCGTTCGTTAACGGATGAGCAGGGTGTGGTCACCTTATCGCAGTTGCCGACGCACCGGTATCTGGATATCGAGTTAAATGTTGGAACATTGGAAGATCTGCAATGGCAGCCGGTGGTTAAAGGGCGGCGCGTGATGCTGCGTCCAGGCATGGGGCAAAACCTGTTGTTCCCGGTGCAAGTGACCTCGGAGATCGACGGTACAGTCTTTGTGCTGTCGGAAGAGACAGAGCGCGGAGCAAGCAATATTCAAGTAGAACTGTTGGATCAAACGGGCCAAGTAGTGGCGCGTGATCGCACGGCCTGGGACGGCTTTTATATCCTGATGGGCGTACCGGCAGGCGACTATGAATTGCGTATCAATCCCGAACAGTTGGAAGGACTAGGGTGGCGGTATGCCGGACCGCGTCAGTTGGAGGTTCCAGAGGGGGGAGACTTTATCAGCGGTATCGACATCTCGTTGTTCAGTGCTGACTACGAACCGTCTGTATCAGCGCCAATAGATGTACCGGAAACCATGGCACCTGTTGATTCAGACGCAGCGCAGCCGATGCCCGAGCGGCCTATGACAGTGGACGGAGCTCCTGAGACTTACCTGACAGGCGTTTGGCTACAAAGCCAGCCCGACAGCTACTTTACCATTCAATTGATGGCCGCGCGCACCGAGCAAACCGTACTCAACTTTATCGCAGCGAATGGCTTGCAGGGTAATGCGAATTACTTTGCCAGCCTGTATCAGGGCGCGCCCTGGTATTCACTGATCTACGGTCACTACCGCACCTATGAAGAAGCGCAACAGGCGCTCAGCGAATTGCCACCGGCATTGCGCGAAGCTGAGCCATGGGTGCGCTCATACGCATTGATCAAGCAGTTGGCGCGTTAAGCGCCAGGCTATACAAGGGTTAAGGAATAATCATAAAGGAGGGTTGGCCTTCATTTGATTGCCGTCCGCCAGTATGCGTTCACTAAAATCCAAGTAGCCGCATTGCGTAGGCTCTGAGAGCGTTTTCTTTGGTTTCTGATAGAGCAATAAAAAACCCCGTATCTTGCGATACGGGGTTTTCGTGTTGGTGGAGACGGCGGGAGTCGAACCCGCGTCCGCGAACCCTCTACTTTCGGTCCTACATGCTTAGCCTCTTCATTTGTTTAACCGCACACCCGCCGAAGGGCAAGCTGATGTACTGGCTGTCCTGGAATTAGATTTAACAGCGCCGGCCCAGAAAACCTTTGCTGCGATCCTAGCTAATTTGACCGAGTTGCTAACCGTTTAGGCCCAGCTAGCGTTCGGCGGCTGCTATTTAATTAAGCGGCCAGGCGCATTTCGGCGCCAAAGTTATCGTCGTTTGCGATTATCTTTTTGCAACTTTCGATTTACGTGATTCGTTGCCATCACGACATGCACCTTAAGCTTCGTAATCCCCGTCGAATCCGTTTCGTCCCCGAAATCGGCTCAAACAGTCCACGGCTGCTTAATGTAAGTGAAGTTTAGCACGGCCGGTAAGACGGCCGCCAGCGGCGTTGTGTAATAAAGGCGTTTATTCCGCCGCAGACTTATTTGTTGGCGCTGTGCTTCATGATGCGTTCTTTCTGTCGGTTCCAGTCACGGTCTTTCATGGTGGCGCGCTTGTCGTGGCTCTGCTTACCTTTTACTAAGGCCAGTTGAACCTTCGCATACTGGTTTTTCCAATACATCGACAAGGCTATAACCGTGTAGCCGTCTTGGTCGGCGGCGCGCGCTAACTTGTCGATTTCCCGGCGTTTGAGCAAAAGCTTACGTTTTGCCGTAGTATCGGGAATGACATGCGTCGAAGCACTGATCAGTGGGGATATCAACGCCCCAAGCAGCCAAGCTTCATCGCCTTTAAAAATGACATAGGAATCGCGCAGTTGCAGCTTACCGGCGCGGAGAGATTTAACTTCCCAGCCCGACAGTACGATGCCTGCTTCAATGGATTCTACAATGTGATAATCGTGCAGCGCTTTCTTGTTCTGCGCGATCTGTGTTGAAGGAGTCTTGTTTTTCGCCATAGCGCGCCATTATAGTGGATGCGCTTGATAAAGCTACGGATTTTCCTATGACGGCACAGGTACAACACAATTTCTGGCGGCATCCCTGGTTGTTCAGGCTGGCGATCAGTGGGGCAGTCATCAGTCTGTCTAACGTCTTCAGCTTCCCTGTTGCAGTCGGGCAGTATGGTGGGCCCTTTATTGCTGCCTACTTGCTGGCGCATTTGCTGATCGCTATGCCGATCCTGATGAGTGAACTGCTGATTGGTCGTCGCGGCCGGCAAAGCGCCCCGCTCAGCATCGCTCAGCTCGCGGCCGAAGCCTTTGTACCCCGAGTGTGGCGTTATCTAGGCGTGGTCATCGTGGTCACCGGCATGGCCATTGCGTCTTACTATCTGGCCTTTTCCAGTTGGGCATTGGACTACGGCTGGCTTGCGATCAGTGGGCAACTGGCGGAAACAGAACTGGCTCTGCGCTTCACGCTGGCGGAACTCTTAGTTGATCCACTAAAGCTCATTTTTCTGCATACCCTGGTTTGCCTCGTCCTTCTATTGTTGCTGGCTCTGCCGTCGCCGATTGGGATGCAGATTCCAGTAGCGCTCATGGCATTGTGCTTGCTGGCGGGTGTTGGCCTGTTGTCTTGGTGGACACTTGAAAGCGGTGCTTGGCTGGCAGGCTTGGGTGCGGTATTTAATGCCTCGGCTGAAGCCATGACGATAAACGTCTGGACCACAGCGGTCTCCTTATCTTTTTACAGCCTAGGGGTAGGCTTAGGGGTGAGCCTCTTGATGGGCGTTCACATGGAGGACCGAATGTCGGTCGGCGGCACTGCACTGTGGATCATTGGGGTTGATGTCTTTTGGTCAATTCTTTTCGCGGCATCGGTTTTGGCCTTTGTCACACCTGGGGCCACGGCCGATGCCATCAGCTTGTTGTTCGTGACCCTGCCAGAAGCGCTGTTTGCCTCTTCTGTTGCTAGCCCAACAGCGTGGTTGTCGTTGTTTTATGTACTTCTACTATTGAGTGGCTTGTCGACAGGTCTGTTTCTTGTGAAAGGCCTGGTGATGTGGTTGCACGAACGTTTTCAGATCCGCCGTATATTAGCGTCTGCGGTCGCCTCTATCCTTTTATGGCTGGCAGGTGCTGGCGTCTTGCTGTCGTTCAACATCTGGCGTGAAGTCCGCTTCTACGGTGCTACCGTGTTCGAGTGGCTCTCGGTGCTGCCAGGCACCATCATTTTGCCGTTAATTGCTTTCCTATTGTCGGTCTTTGTAGGCTGGAAACTGCCTCAACACATTACCGTAGATGAATTGAAACCCGTGTACGAACATCGTTACGCTTGGTGGCGATTTGCGGTAAAATTTGTTACAACCTCCGCCCTTTTAATGCTGCTTATGTTTCAGGTATGGACGGAATGGGCCATTGCATGGCCACTTCAGGCCGCCTTGGTGCTAGGTTTGGTTGCACTGACGCTGGCTTGGCAGCGTTACAGGTTCACGGGTTGGGAACGGTTATGAAAATTGCACGGCGGGCCATGGTGCCGTATTCGCCGGAACAAATGTTTGCTTTGGTGCATGACATTGAGTCCTATCCGGATTTTTTGCCAGAGATTACCGGCGTGAAAGTCTTGGAGCGACACACTGAGGTGGTCGCGGCGGAGTTAGAAATCAGCAAAGGCCCGGTAAGAGAGCGCTTTGCAACGCGCAACCGTATTCGCCGGCCAGACTGGATGAGTATGGAATTGGTGCGCGGGCCCTTTAAGCATTTGCATGGCGAATGGCATTTTACGGCGGCCGGAGAGATGTCAGAGATTCGTTTCGAATTGGACTTTGAAGTCCGCGGTTTTGCTTTGAAAATGATCCTTGAACCAGTAGTTGGGCGCATGGCTGACCGACTGGTTGACCGGTTCTGTCAACGAGCACGGAGTGTGTATGGCTGACGTTCAGATAGAAGTCGCTTATGCAACACCGGAAAAACAGCGTATTCTGTCGTTGCATGTGCCGGAGGGCACCACGTGCAGAGCTGCGGTTGCCCTGAGCAAAATTGCAGACGAGTTTCCGGATGCCGATATGGCCTCGGCGCCCTTGGGTATTTTTGGTAAGAAGATTGCGACGCCCGAGACCACGGTTGTAGAAGACGGTCAACGCATTGAAATTTACCGCCCATTGTTGATTGACCCCAAGCAGGCACGTTTGAATCGTGCCGCCCGCGCCACCGCAAAAGACTAGCGTACAGGCATCCATTGAGGCTGGCGCCCGCATTTTTACGAGGAGGATTAGGTGAGTAACGTAGAGCTTAAAAAGGCAGGACTGAAGGTTACCCTACCGCGCCTCAAGATATTGCAGATGCTCGAAGGAGCAGACCCACGGCACATGAGCGCAGAGGATGTTTATCGGCAACTCATTGATGCCGGTGAAGAAATTGGTCTGGCGACCGTCTATCGGGTACTCACGCAATTTGAATCGGCAGGCTTAGTTGTGCGTCATAACTTTGATGGCGGACATGCGTTGTTTGAGCTGGATGACGGTGATCACCACGATCATATGGTCAATACCGAGAGTGGTAAGGTCATAGAGTTTATGGATGAAGTCATCGAAAAGCGGCAAAAGCAGATTGCCGACGAACACGGTTTTGAATTGGTTGACCACAAGTTGGTACTGTACGTTAAGCCTAAGAAGTAGGAGTGCAGCCCTCTGCGCGAAGCTCTTTGTAGGAGCGCAGCCCTCTGCGCGAACATTCGGCCAAAGGGCTGGCCTCCTACGAATCAGGCTTTCGGCCAGAGGGCTGGACTCCTTCGGGGCTATTAATGCATCAACGGCGCGGACAACAAATCCCGTGCATGCGATAAGGTCGCATCGGTTACTCGAGCCCCGGAAATTAACCGTGCTACTTCCTGCGTTCTCGATTCTACATCCAACGATTTTACTTGCGACAACGTTTGTCCGTTCACCACTTCTTTTTCAATCAACCAATGCTGATGACCGAACGACGCCACTTGCGGTAAGTGTGTGATGCACAGTATCTGGCTGTGTTGGCTCAGTTGACGAATCAAACGGCCCACTTCTTCTGCCGTTGCTCCGGAAATACCTACGTCCACTTCATCGAAGAACAGCGTTGGCGCTTGCTGTGTCTGTTGCGCCACCACCTGAATTGCCAAGGCAATACGTGACAGCTCACCGCCCGAAGCGGCCTTGTGTAGTGGCTGTACAGGCTGGCCCGGGTTGGCCGACAAGCACAACTCAACGTCATCAAAACCCACCACGGAAGGGTGTTCTGGGGTAGGTGTCACACGGCATACAATATTCGCATGCGGCATATTCAAACGGTGCAGCTGCTGTGCCAAGGCCTCGGCCAATGTATGGCTGGCCTCTTGGCGCATGTTAGACAGTAGGGTGGCAGCAGCGCGATAATGTTCTTCAAGCGCAGACAGCTGCGATTCCAGTTCAGCCAATTCTTCTGTATTGGCTGCGAAATCAGCGGTTTTCGCCTCCAACTCGCGCTTGAGTTCGGGCAAGGCTTCCGGGCGACATTGATGTTTACGTGCTACGTCATAGATAGCGCTCAGGCGTTTATCAAGGTCGGCAAAGCGTTCAGGGTCCCATTCAAAATCGTTAGCGAAACGGTGCAGGTCACTGCTGGCTTCATTCAGGGTGATTTGGGCTTCCGTCAGTAGGCTCAACGCACTTTGCAGCGTTGGGTGCAACGCCGCTTGTGGCTCCAAATCGTGAATCGCACCGCGCAACTGGCCCAGTACGTCAGCATCACCGTTTTCAGAATTAAGTAACTCGGCTACCTGACTGGCGGTCTGCAGCATGCTTTCGGCGTGACTCAGCGCCTGGTGTTCTTGCTCCAAGGTTTCCAGTTCGCCGTCGTCCAGATTCAGTGCCGACAACTCTTCTAACTGATACATCATCAACTGCTGCTCAGCGTTGTCACGCTCCGAGCCTTGCTGCAGTTCACGGAAGCGGCGCTCAGCTACTTTCCAGTCACGGAAGGTTTTGCGTACTTGGTGCAGTTCTACGCTCACTTGCGCGTAGCTGTCGAGAATGCCAAGGTGTTCTTCGGTGCGCATCAAGCGCTGATGCTCGTGCTGCGCATGAATCTGCAACACCAACTCACCAAATTCTTTCAGGCGTGCAACGGGCACCGCCGCCGCGTTAATAAAGGCGCGCGAACGGCCATCGGCGGTGATCACCCGGCGCACAATGCACTCGCCGTCTTGCCACAAGTCTTGCTCGTGCAACCATTTGCCAGCAGGCGAATCTGCTTTAATCAGAAAGGTTGCGCTGAGGTCGGCTTTCTCTTCGCCGTGGCGCACCTGGCTCGAATCAGCGCGACCACCCGCCAATAAAAAGAGCGCATCTAAGATGATCGACTTACCTGCTCCGGTCTCACCCGACAGCACGGTAAGTCCTTGCTGAACATCCAGCTCGATGTCGCCAGCGATGATGAAGTTACGAATGTGTAGGTAGCAGAGCATGGTCGGTCACCTGTGAGGCTGCGGTTAAATATACTGTTAAAATATACAGTATTATGGTGCTTGTAAAGTTCTATTGTTCGTTGGATTAGCGGGTGCTGCGGGTATGAATACCCGCTCTACGAAGCTTCGCGTTCGCGCAGAGGGCTCCGCTCCTACGGGCGAGCACAAGTCGTAGGAGGCCAGCCCTCTGGCCGAACCTTTTGTGCACCGAACCACGTTTCTACGGCAAGAGTGCGGACAAGAATTTGAATGGTTCACGAATCATTACAAAATCCAACAAAATCAGCCAATGCCTGATATGGCTATAATATGTACACTAAAAATTACGTTTTACAGGTCTGTACACAATCCTGATGATCCCGGATTGACGACCTAGCAGCTAGACTTGATTAGAGTACGTAGCCTGTCCAATCACAGACATGAATTTGCGATGGAGAAAGGTATGAGTACAAAAACAAGTAAATACCTCTCCAGAACATCCGGCCCCGATGGCCGTATAGACTGGAGTGTCGAAGAGAACGCGAACTGGCAGGCGCTGATGGCGCGTCAGCTCGACTGTGTTGAAGGTAAAGCCTGCGACGAATACATCGCGGGGCTCAAGCGCCTCGACCTGCCGCGCGACCGAGTACCACAGCTGGCGGAAGTCAGCGCGGTATTGCGCGACACCACCGGTTGGCGTTGCGCCGAAGTGCCAGCACTCATCAATTTCGATAAGTTCTTTGCCCTGCTGGCCGACAAGCAGTTTCCGGTCGCGACCTTTATTCGTTCGCGAGAAGACTTTGACTACCTGCAAGAACCCGACATTTTTCATGAAATCTTTGGCCACTGTGCCATGCTGACGCACCCAGCCTTTGCTGAGTTCACGCACATCTATGGCAAGTTGGGGTTGGCCGCCAGTAAAGAAGACCGCGTATTTTTGGCGCGCCTCTACTGGTTCACTGTAGAGTTCGGCTTGATGCAAACAAAGGACGGACTGCGCATCTACGGTGGCGGCATATTGTCGTCGCCCGGTGAAACCCAGTATGCCTTCAGTGACACGCCGGAGCGTCGTCCATTCAATATTTTGGACGTTCTGCGCACACCGTACCGAATCGATATCATGCAGCCGATATACTATCTGATTAACAGCATAGATGACCTGTTCGAAGTCGCGCAGTCCGACATCATGGCGCAGGTCGCTGAAGCCAAACGGTTGGGTCTATTTGCCCCAGCGTTTCCACCCAAAGAACAATCGAAAGCGAGCTAACCAGGAGCCGATTAATGACTACTACTGAAACTCTGAGTACACAAGTGTGTGAGGCCTGTCGCGCCGATGCGCCGCAAGTCAGTGAAGCCGAGTTGGCCGAATTGATTAAGCAAATTCCCGATTGGGTGCCCGTGGTGCGCGACGGCGTCATGCAACTGGAGCGCGAATACACCTTCCGCAACTTCCGTTTGGCGTTGGAGTTCACCAATAAAGTCGGTGCTTTGGCCGAAGCCGAAGGCCATCACCCCGGTATTCTGACCGAGTGGGGCAAGGTCACCGTGACTTGGTGGACGCACGCCATCAATGGTTTGCATCGGAATGATTTTATATGCGCAGCAAAGACCGACGCATTGACCTAACGGTAACAACGACAAGCCTCTTTTTCTCAATCTGGCGTTGTTAAAAATGGCCTCAAAGTGCTCATTTACGTACAGTAAACTGCGCCTTTTCGGCCATTTTTGCCTAGCCAGCTTTTCGCCTCTGAGGCTTTTATCAGCTCCTATAGCATCGAACTAGGGCATCCAGCGCCTGATGTATCAGAGTCAAAAAGAGATCCATAGGATTTTCTAGCCCCTTGAAAGAAAAAAAATCTCCCTCATATAGGAAGCCAACGAAAACATTTGGCTCAAGGGAGACTTCACGCATGTCGGCAGACGAGCAAAAAACACAGACCGAAACTGAATTGCACGACACCGATTCCGTTGTCGACACAGAGGCGTCCTCGCAAGACGCAGCCGCAGAAGCCACTGCTGAAACGTCCAGTGCAGACGTCAGCATTGAAGATCTAGTAAACCAGTTGGCGGCCAACCAAGAAGAAATCACCAAGTTGAAAGACGCCGTGATCCGTTCGGAAGCCGAAATGCAGAACGTGCGTCGTCGTGCAGAAAAAGACGTCGAAGCGGCTCATAAATTCAGCCAAGAAAAGCTGATCAAAGAGCTGTTGCCGGTCATCGACAACCTCGAGCGCGCACTGGAAGCCTCCACTGGGGAAGAAGTGGGTGCTGCTAAAGCCGTGTTGGAAGGTGTTGAGCTCACGCACAAATCCTTCTCGGATACCTTGGTGAAAGCCTCGGTCGTAGCCATCAACCCGGTCGGCGAAACCTTCGACCCACAGTTGCACCAAGCCATGTCCATGGTGCCGAATCCTGAGGTGCCCGCAAACACCGTTATGGCTGTTGTGCAGAAAGGCTACAGCCTGCACGGTCGCTTGGTGCGTCCGGCCATGGTGATGGTATCGAGCGGTGGGCCAGCGGTCAGTGGCAATAACATTGACGAAACCGCTTAAGACTTAAATTTACGCTACTTGAAAAAATTGCACCGGCACCCATATACCGGCTATAGCAGCAAAAACCGAATTATTGAGGAGTACTAAACATGGGTAGAATCATCGGAATCGACCTGGGGACCACCAATTCCTGTGTGGCTATCCTCGACGGCGACAAAACACGTGTTATCGAGAACGCTGAAGGCGATCGTACAACACCGTCCATCGTGGCCTATGCCGACGATGACGAAGTGCTGGTCGGTCAGCCCGCCAAGCGCCAAGCGGTTACCAACCCGCACAACACTCTGTACGCGGTTAAGCGTTTGATCGGCCGTCGTTTTGAAGACGACGTCGTACAGAAAGACATCAAAATGGTGCCGTACAAAATCGTTAAAGCCGACAACGGCGACGCTTGGGTAGAAGTGAAGGGCGACAAAAAAGCGCCGCCACAGATCTCTGCCGAAGTATTGAAGAAAATGAAGAAAACGGCGGAAGACTTCTTGGGTGAAAAAGTCACCGAAGCGGTTATCACCGTACCTGCATACTTCAACGACAGTCAGCGTCAGGCGACGAAAGACGCCGGTCGTATTGCCGGTCTGGACGTGAAGCGCATCATCAACGAACCAACCGCTGCGGCACTGGCGTATGGTTTGGACAAGAAAGCTGGCGACCGCACCATCGCGGTGTATGACTTGGGTGGCGGTACTTTCGACATCTCCATCATCGAAATCGCCGACGTCGATGGCGAAACGCAGTTTGAAGTGTTGTCTACCAACGGTGACACCTTCCTCGGTGGTGAAGACTTCGACATGCACCTGATCAACTACCTGGCTGACCAGTTCAAGAAAGACAGCGGTATTGACCTGAAAGGCGACTCACTGGCTATGCAGCGCTTAAAAGAAGCCGCAGAAAAAGCCAAGGTTGAACTGTCATCTGCCCAGCAGACTGACGTTAACTTGCCGTACATCACTGCCGACGCCTCAGGCCCTAAACACCTGAACGTTAAAGTGACGCGTGCTAAGTTGGAAGCCTTGGTAGAAGACCTGGTTGAGCGTTCAATCGCCCCTTGCCGTATGGCATTGAAAGACGCCGACGTCGACGTGAACGACATCGACGAAGTGATTTTGGTCGGTGGCCAGTCACGTATGCCGATGGTTCAGCAGAAGGTTAAAGACTTCTTCGGCAAAGAGCCACGCAAAGACGTGAACCCAGACGAAGCCGTTGCTATGGGTGCTGCCCTGCAGGGGGCTGTGCTGTCAGGCGACGTGAAAGACGTACTGCTGCTGGACGTTACCCCGTTAACCCTGGGTATCGAAACCATGGGTGGCGTCATGACCGCGCTGATCGAGAAGAACACCACCATTCCGACGAAGAAAACACAGGTGTTCTCAACCGCTGACAACAACCAAACCGCCGTGACCATTCACGTCGTGCAGGGTGAGCGTAAGCAAGCAGCGCAGAACAAATCACTGGGTCGTTTCGACCTAGCTGATATTCCGCCTGCACCACGCGGCGTACCGCAGATCGAAGTCGCCTTCGACATCGACGCTAACGGTATTCTGAACGTGTCAGCGAAAGACAAAGGTACCGGCAAAGAGCAGTCCATCGTCATCAAAGCCTCTTCTGGTTTGAGCGATGATGAAATCGAAGCCATGGTGAAAGACGCCGAAGCCAATGCGGACGAAGATCGTAAGTTCGAGGAACTGGTACAGGCGCGTAACACCGCCGACGCCATGATCCACGCCACACGTAAAACGATCGAAGACGCTGGCGACAAGGCTACCGAAGAAGAGAAGACCGCTATTGAAAGCGCCATCTCTGAATTGGAAGACGCCATGAAAGGCAACGATAAAGACTTGATCGAAGCCAAAACCAAAGCGTTGACTGACGCGTCAGGCAACCTCGCGCAGAAGATGTACGCCGAAGCAGCCGCCGAAGGCCAAGCGCAAGGTGAAAGCGCCGAAGCCAGCGACGGCGGTGCCGACGACGCGGTAGACGCCGAGTTCGAAGAAGTGAAAGACGACAAGTAGAGTGTAGGAGGCCAGCCCTCTGGCTGAATACTCGCTTTTATTATCGGATGGGATATTAAGGGAGCGTCTAGAAACCTCGAAGGCGAAAATCTGGTTAGGCAAAAATGTTAGAGAACGCGCAGTTTACAAATTGTAAATGAGCATTTGATAACATTTTTAACAACACTAGGTTGAGAAAGCGAGGTTCCTAGGTGCTCCCTTGGCCCATCCTTTTGTTTGCTGGAACATGCCAAAATGTCAAAAAGAGACTATTACGAAGTACTGGGTGTTGACCGCCAAGCGGATGCCAAAGAAATCAAAAAGGCATACCGCCGACTGGCGATGAAATACCACCCGGACCGCAACTCCGACGACCCCGATTCCGACGCCAAATTCAAAGAAGCCAGCGAAGCCTACGAAGTACTGTCGGATGAAGACAAGCGCCACATCTACGACCAGCGTGGACACGCCGGGTTGGACGGTATGGGCGCAGGTGGCGGCTTTAATGCCGACGCGCACGGCAGTTTCAGTGATATCTTCGGCGACGTCTTTGGTGATATTTTCGGTGGCGGTCGCGGTGGGCGTTCAACCTCTCGTCGCGGCTCCGACCTGCGTTACAACATGGAGTTGTCGCTGGAAGAAGCCGTACGCGGTGTCGAAAAGAAAATCCGTGTTCCCACGCTGGTGTCTTGTAACACCTGTGACGGCAGCGGCGCTAAAAAAGGCACCAAGCCGACCACCTGTGGCGTCTGTCATGGCACCGGTACTGTGCGCATGCAGCAGGGTTTCTTTGCGGTGCAGCAAACCTGTCACGCCTGTGGCGGACGCGGCACCGTTATTAAAGACCCTTGTAACGACTGCCACGGTCGCGGCGTAAAAGAAGAAACTCGCACTCTGAATGTGAAGATCCCACCGGGTGTGGATACCGGTGACCGTATTCGCCTCAGCGGTGAAGGTGAAGCGGGTATGCAAGGTGGCCCAGCGGGTGACCTGTTCGTTCAGGTTATGGTGCGTGAACACGCTATTTTCCAGCGCGACGGCAGCAACCTGTATTGTGAAGTACCTATTTCCTTTGCCGATGCCGCCTTGGGTGGCGAACTCGAAGTCCCCACTTTAGAAGGCAAAGTGAAACTTAAGGTGCCGGAAGAAACCCAAACCGGCAAACTGTTCCGCTTACGCAGCAAAGGCGTTACACCGGTGCGTGGTGGCCCGCGTGGCGACTTATTGTGCCGGGTGGTGGTAGAAACACCTGTGAAGCTCACCAGCAAACAGAAAGACCTGCTGCGCGAGTTTCAAGAAACCCTTGAAGGCAAGAAGAACAACCACTCACCCCGTAAAACCAACTGGTTCGACGGCGTGAAGAAATTCTTCGAAGACATGTAGGAGGCCAGCCCTCTGGCCGAACCGGTAGGGCGGGTGTTCACACCCGCCATATCCATGTTGCTGTTATACATCTAACTTGGAACGCACACATGAACATCGCCATCACCGGCGCCCCCGGACGCATGGGGCGCACCTTGGTCGGCCTCGTCCACCAAGACCCACAACTCACTCTTGTCGGCGCGACTGACCGCCCCGACAGCAGCCTGCTCGGCACCGACATCGGCGCGCTCTGTGGCCTTGGCGACCTTAAAGTGCCCTTGATAGACGACCTGGATGCCTGCGTAACGCGCCCGAACGTCGTCATCGACTTCACCACGCCGGCCGCGACCATGGCGCATCTTACCTACTGCCGCCAGTTTGGTATCGGCCTCATCATCGGCACGACCGGCTTTTCTAGCGAAGAAAAAGACCAGATTGCCGAGGCCGCGAAAGAAATCCCCATCGTCTTTGCTGCTAACTATTCCGTCGGCGTTACTGTGCTGCTGGACTTGGTGAAACAAACCGCCGCGTTGCTGGGTGACGACTACGACGTCGAAATTGTTGAAATGCACCATAGGCACAAAGTCGACGCACCATCAGGCACGGCTTTGCGCTTGGGTGAAGCCGCCGCCGAAGGATTGAAGCGTAACTTGGAAGAGTGCGCCATCTATGGCCGTGAAGGCGCTGAAGGCCCGCGTGACAACAAAACCATTGGTTTCGCTACGTTGCGCGGCGGTGACGTCGTCGGCGACCACACCGTGGTGTACGCCACCGAAGGCGAGCGCGTCGAACTCACGCACAAAGCCAGTAATCGCAATACCTTTGCTAAAGGTGCACTGCGTGCCGCCCGCTGGCTGAAAGACCAGCCTGCCGGCCTGTACGATATGCGCAACGTCCTCGGCTTGTAACGCGTAGATACAAGGGCAGGTGTTAACACCTGCCGGATATCATCCACCCGCCGAACATTCTTACAAGCGACTGCGTTCCTACAAAAACAGAAAACTACCTCTGTTAGAATATAAAAGCCAAAGCAGCCCCTTACACAAACCTTACATACTGTTAACCTTCAAAACGCATTTTCTGAAAACGCCTGTAATTGCCTGAAAAATCAACAACCTGAAACACCTTTTCCATACGGTCAATAATAAATGGCTGTTTTACCTCATAGGCCGATTGTAAAACTGAGAATTCGCGCTAAAAAACCCAATTCAAGCCCAAAAAACCGTTGACCACTTCGGTTTTCTCTGGTGTGATAACACCACGTTCGGGCCTTGGCTAGAGCGTTTGCACCGCAGAAGGCATTCAGGCCGATGAAAAAATTCGTCGTTTTGGGTGTGCTCTACGGAAGTTGAAGCCAAGGGTTTCATTTTTGTAATAGCTGTGTAATATGGCTGCTGCAAACTGAATAACGATAAGAAATCGGTGGGCGCACAATCCCGTTGGGTGTTCACCAACTTATGGAGTCCGGTTCAAACACGAATCGGGGTCATGATAATAAAAGGGGAATCTTGAATGAAAGCTTTTAAACTTGCTTCTGGTTTTGCTGTATCTGCACTGACTCTGGCCATCGCCGGTGCCGCAGTAGCTGAATCAACTGCATCTGTAGACTTCACTGGCTCTATCCGCGTTCAAAGCGTAATCGATCTGGAAGCTGAAACTCGTGCCAGCCAAATGCCTGGTTATGAAACAGCTGACGAAGATTGGTATCAGTTGAACGCTACTTGGACTGTAGCGAATGGTCCTTTCAGCGGTAAAATCCGTGTTGGTATCAACGAAGATGAAAAGCCTGGTGGTGCTGGTTGGGGTCCTGGCGTTGCAGTAAATGACAACGACAAAAACAACGGCTATGTTCGTGTATACGATCTGAAAGTTGAAGAAGGCGCGGTATCTTTCGGCCAAGTTGGTAGCATCCGCGATACCGTTGGCAAGCTGGAAGGCCTGACTGATTTCCGTAAGTCTGCAGAGACTGGCTTAAACGATGGTTTTGGTGTTGTTGCTGCACTGCGTTACACCGTTGAAGAATTCGGCGTAAAAGTTCAGTCTGAAGGCGCTGACAGCGACGATTTCGGTTTCGCTGCTGCGGTTCACCAAGATCTGGACGTTGCCGAAGTATGGGCTGACTTTAGCTACCGTGAAGCACAAGGCGGTCAGTCTGACGGCTACACTGCATTCGGTTTGGCGGTAGAAGCTGCTCCTGTTGATCTGATCAAAGTAGAAGCTGCTTTCCGTCAGAACGGCAACATCGAAGATTCAGCTTGGGCTGCTAAGCTGACTGTTAATGCAACTGACGATATCTCTGTATTCGGTCAAGTTGCTTCTGTTAGCGTTGAAAACGAAGAAATGGCAATCCGTGCCGGTGCAAAAGCCACTTTCGCGCCTATCACTGTTGAAGGCTGGTATGCTCTGGACCTGAATGACGAAGACGACTCTGGCAACGTGTTTGCTAAAGTATCTTACGCTGAAGGTGCTATCAGTGCATTCGCAGAAACAGAAATGGGTCTGAGTGAAGGTAACGGCCTGCAGTTCAAACTGGGTGGTAAATACACCACTGAGTCTGGCGTAGAGTACGGTGCTGAATACGCAAACGGTGAGTGGGCGAACGAAAACTCTGAGAAGAGCGTGTTCACTGCATTCGCACAGTACAGCTTCTAATCTAACCTTCTTAGGTTAATTTAGAGTCTTAGAAAGCCGGCGTAAGCCGGCTTTTTTGTGTGTGCTTGTTTTAGACTAGCGGCCCGACATGGGTATAGGTACCCGCTGCCTCTTCTCCCCATTCCGTAGATACCATCTCTCCGCACCGACCTCAAGCGGTTACTAAACCGCCTGAGGTTGATAGGGTTGCTGGTTCTTTATCACGCCAAAGCAGATCTGAACCAGCTTACGCATGGCCGCTCCTAAGGCGGCCATCCTGCTCTTTTCTTGTGCGAGCAGGCGATTTTTCTGTTTCTTAATGTCCGGGTTGTGCTGGCTTGCCGCCACCGCCGCCATGTACAGCTTGGCACGCAAGTAGGAAGGGCCTGTTTTACTGAGTGTCGTTTTGCCTTTGAGCACTCCAGACTCCCACAGTCGAGGGATCAGCCCGAGATAAGCCGCCACTTGTTTCGCCGTACAGAAGCGCTTGCGCGCAAAAAGGCAGACCAGTTCGCGCTGCATGACGCCGCCAATACCTTTGATGCTCCCCAGTAGCTCGTGATTCGTTGCCAGCACAGGGTCTTTTTTAATCCGATCATCAATGTCTTGTTTCAGACGCTCAATCTCGTCATCCAATTTGCCGATCATCGCGTGAATGGAGTCAGTCACTCGCAGTGATGCGCCGGATATCTGACTGCTTTCCAGTCGATTAGTCTCACGCTGACGGTCTTTTTCCAGAGCATGCAACCGCCGTGAAATAGCTTTCAGCTCTCGCACTTCTGGCGGATCTGGCTCCCAGCGATGTAAGTTGGCAGGCTCACTGGCACCGTACTTTGCCAGCAGTTTTGCATCAGACTTATCGGTCTTGTGCGTCATACCATGAGACTTGGCAAACAGATTTGCCTTTCCGGGGTTGGCTACAAACACCCGATAGCCTTGTTCATGCAGGTGATACACGAGGCCTTCGTGATAAACACCGGTGGCTTCCAGTGTGATATGAACGGACTCTGGGCTCATATCAATCGACTTCGCTAGCCACTGACTGATCAGGTGAAAGTCACTGTTCTTAAACACTTTCGTTTTTACTTTTTTGCCCGTTGCGTCGCGCAACCAGCACAGGTCAATTTTGCTTTTGCTGAGATCAATACCAACGTAAGCAACCATCTCGCTCCACTCCCCTTGTACATACAGCATCACTTTCCACTGGAAAGGCGCTTGGATACCATTCAGTTTAAGAGATAAACGAAGTGAGGGGACAATCTACGTTTCAGTCGTCACTGCACTCAGGGCAGGTACGTCCTCACTCACTTCACGGTTATAGTGATAGCTAATCACCTCACCTGGAGAGATACAAGGGCAGGTATTCATACCTGCCTGTTATTGTATCTGCTCGCCATGTGTAAACAAATCGTCAATCATTTGCTGCAGGATTATCTTGTGGCGTCAAACTATTGTTTTTCCTGATTAATAAGTGACCAGCGCTTTAACATCTTGATGTGGAGTGTGAGTGTTCGTCTGTTAAGGTTTATGTTGTCAATTGAAGACTTTTTACAGGTGTTTCGTATCGGCACTTAATGAATTGTTTTCTAACTGCGCAGCGAGTTCTGGGATAAGCCAGCTGCCAGTAAATACTTAAACCACAAGGACATCACATGAAGAAAACGTTATGCAGCGCACTATTGTTAGTGTTCATTGTCGTCATACAAGGCTGTGCCACTCGAGTGCCTGCGGATGTGGATGCGAGTAGAGCCTTTGTTGTATTTCCATTCAGTACCAGTGATGAAAGTGCTGGGGAGCTTCATTTCGACTATCGTATTGATTTGGTGCTTCGGGCGGACGGTGACGTTACCAGAAACATTTTCCTTAGGACCGTCCCTGGTAAACGAATAGCGGTAGTGGAGTTAGAGCGTGAAGGTTTTTATGCTGTTGATCGAGTTAATTATGTCGGCAAGCGGAAAGGCACTAATTATTCCCGCTCCGGATGGGGGACCGTGGAAGCACGTTTAGGCATGATTACTGTCTATCGATATGAGCTAGTCACAACGGTACGTGACGGTTTGCAGTATTTCCAGTTTGTTCGTTTGTCTGATGATGATCTGCAAGCGTACATTGATATGTTAATACGTTCCAATCCCGACGCACAGAATTGGCCTATCCAATATTTATAATCGGGACGGCGGGCGTGGGCGAGGTGTTTAGGCTTGCCGCTTCCCGTGCGCAGGCACAGGAATTTTCACCACAAGTCGGTGAGTGGGAGTTACGCACCCGTTTAACGGATCTCAATATCAACCATGTTACAGACACTGTCGATGGTGAAACGACAAATGTAGAGCGCAGATTGAATATCAGGCTTGAGGCTCGGCATCAGCTGAACGAGCAAGTGAATGTGGGGCTTTTTGTAGGCTACTTTGGAGAAGGTGATACTGACGCTAACGGCGACTACACCAATAGAACACGCTCATGGTCGCTTGTTCCTCGAGTTGAATATATGCTGAGTGATTCGTTAGGGGCGGCATTATCTGTTGGTCTTAGTCGAGGAGCAAATATTGATGATGATGCCAACCTAGTCAATTATCGGCTACATTTTACCGCAGTGCCTCGTGTGTTCTATCGAACAGCATTGAACGATAAGGTTAGACTAGAGCCTTATGGTGAAGTCGAGTTTTATACTTATAAGGACTATGATGCAGACGGCAGTGAATACAACGAGAATAGCCAGTATGCTCTGATGGCGGGAGTGGAAAGTCGTTACTACATTGCTCCTAATTTCTCGGTGAATTTTATACCCAGAGTTATCTTGCTGAATCGTGAAACGCATCTCGATGATGATGTGGCGCGCAGAAGTACAAGGTTTAATTTGGTTGCTGGTTTTTCTTTGTATTTCTAGTGCCATACCCGAATGTCGACTACGGTCGACATGTGAGCTTAGACTGTCCGAATGCATAAAAAAGGCCCGCAATGCGGGCCTTACTTATGAGGGGGAATCCTCAAAGATGTTGTATTAGTTACCGCACTTCAGGTCGACTGACCAAGGGTCCCAAACATCGACAAAAATCACAAAGTTGTCTACTGAGCCAGCCAGACCTTTGATCAGGTCTTTTTCAACAGTCGCTGAACTCCAGGTGTTGCTATTGCAGTTGTCCAGGTTGACGGGCTCAGACAGCTCATACAAAGACAATGCCACGTTGTGGTGCCAGTAGTTGTATTGTTCGTTGGTTGCAGAAGCATTGCTGTTCTGGAACTCAATGGTCGAGCAGCCAGTCAGGCCGATTACAGCTGCAGCAGCAGCGGCTTGAATAATCCGTTTCATAGTCATTACTCCTCACACCAAACGCGCGCCGTACGTGGCGCATAGATACCAAAGGTGATTGCGCCCAGCAGACCGTTCATAAAGGTATCTTGAGTTTGCAGCTGACGTACATCAGCATCACCACAAATTTCAACCACATCAACCGTTTGCTTGTCAGGCGTCAGGCCCCACAAGAAAAAGTTCTGTGTTTCTTCATAAGTAGGAGTTGAAGTCGTTTTGGGTGCGCCGTCAGGCGTCATGGTGACGGTAGCACAGCCTGACAGCAGAGCTACCGCTGCCAGTGCAGCGATCGATTTTTTCATGTTCGTTCCTTTTCATATTCCAATTACGAATGTAAACATCCAAAGTGATTTGGACTGGGTTGAGCATACCAAGTCTTATCGGCACTTTACAGGGTAATTACAAAAAATGGGGTATGGTTGTGGCGGATGACGCTGCGCGTTCATCCGTGAATCAAACCGTCTATCCACCGTGCTACCAACTCCGGCTTCTCGGCGTGCAGCCAGTGCCCGGTGCCTCCGACCACGCGGCCTGTTGCTTGTGGGAACAGCCGAGAAATGGTCGGTTGGTCCTCTTTGGTCACGTAATCCGACAGCTCACCCACCAAAAACTGCGTCGGGCCGGTGTATTGGCCTTCGGTAATTGGGAAGTCGGCCAAGTCTTGATAATGCTCGTACAGTGCGTGCCAGTTAATACGCCAGGCGAATCCGTCGTCGGTGCGCTCCAAATTCTTCAATATAAAGGTCCGCACGTCCGTGGTTTGAATGTGCTCCGTCAGTAGTTCTTCAGCGTCGTGGCGGCTCTCAGGGTGTGCGTCGGCCACGGCTTTGAGTCCGGCAAATACATCGCGGTGGCGCACCGGGTAGGCTTTGGGCGCGATGTCGACGACGGTCAGGCTTTGCACGCGCTCAGGGTGTTGCAGGGCGAGCGTCATAGCAATTTTGCCACCCATGGAGTGGCCGACGATGTGCGCGCTGGGTACGTCCAGTTCGTCCATCAGCTCCACCACGTCTTGCGCCATGGTGGGGTAGGTGATGTCGTCGTCGTGTGCGGAGCGGCCGTGGTTGCGCATGTCGGGCAGTATCAGTCGGTAGCTGTCTTTTAGAATACGGCTCACACCGCCCCAGTTTAGACCGTCGCCAAACAAACCGTGAATGATGATGACGGGGGCGCCGTCGCCCTGGATTCGGTGATGCAATTTCATAGGTGTGCAATTCACTTCTTTTAAATGCGCGTAGTGCGCATAATATCGGTTGTGCGGGGTAAAAAGAACCGCCCAGCGGGTAGGGCGGGTATTTATACCCGCCAGGTAGCCGTGATGCTCGGCGGGTGCTCTATTACTGCAAAGCCCCCCGCTCTACGAAGAGATATATCAATCCATGAAAATGATCTGCCGAGAAGGCTGCGGTGCGTGTTGTATCGCGCCATCCATTTCCAGCCCCATACCGGGCATGCCGCACGGCAAGCCGGCCGGTGTGCCCTGTGTGCAATTACTGCCGGATCTACGTTGTGCGATCTTTGGTCAGCCTGAGCGGCCCAAAGTCTGCAGTGGCTTCATGGCCGACGCCGACGTGTGCGGCGACAACCGCATCGAGGCGCTGAATTTGCTGGAGATGTGGGAACGCGACACCGGTGTGCCGCCAATGATTGACACGGGTCAAGCTTCTGTCCAATAAGCCTTAGAGGGAGTTGTCAGTGGGCAGCTGGCGTGCCACAGTGACTATTGATGCTGCAGTACGTTTCACCTTGAATTCATAAAAAGGATGGACTCATGACGACCTGGCTAAAAGCCCGCTTCAAACCCGGCGACATTCTGTTGCTGATCTTCCTGCTGCTGCCTTTGCTGGTAGCCATGCCACGCCTGCTTGGCGCTTTTAACGACAGTGCGGTGGGGTGGCTGACGCTGACCGGGCGCCTGACGGGCATACTGGGGTTGGCGATGATGTTGCTGGCCGCCATGATGAGTATTCGCCTGCCACATTACGACCGTTGGTTCGGCGGTTTGGCCCGTCTGTGGGTGGTGCACCGTTTCTTCGGCTTTGCCGGTTTTGTGCTGGTGCTGTTGCACGTTATCTTACTGGCTTATGCGGCGTTGCCGTTCTCCATTGATGCGGCCATTTTGCGGATATTCCCGCCGTTGGCCGAGTGGCCGATTTGGGCTGGCTGGCTGGCGCTGGTGTGCATGGTGATCTTCCTTGGGCCGACCTTCGGCTTCGTGGGGCGCATTCACTATCAGCGTTGGAAGAGGCTGCATTTGTTCTCAGCACCTGCTGTCATCTTGGCGCTTCTGCACGCCATTCCCATTGCTGCCGAAACGTTGGTGTGGTGGTTGATGGCGGTGTTCGCCATTGGTGCCATTGTGTGGCGTAAGGTGCTGTCGCCCAGCCTTGGTCGTTACCGCTATGAAGTCGCCAAGGTCGATACCTTGGTGCGCGGTGTGGTGGAAATCAGCTTAAAGCCCGTGGATAAAACCATGGCGTATGAAGCCGGTCAGTTTATTTATTTAACGCCACTGGACAGCAACTTGAGTGCAGGACGCAACGAGGAGCATCCGTACACGATCTCTTCGGCCCCGTCAGATGAATACCTGAAGGTCGGCATTAAGGCGTTGGGTGATGCGAGTTCAGCCATTCAAACCGTTGCGGTGGGCAGTCAGGTGTATGTGGAAGGCCCTTATGGCGACTTCTATGAGCGCGTGGAGCCGCAGCGTAAACAGCTGTGGTTGGCGGGTGGTATTGGCATTACGCCGTTTGTCAGTGGCGCGAGGGATGTGCAAAACCGTCAGGGTGAAGTGAGCGCGCACCTGTTTTATTTGGCCAACGATGACCAGCGTGCCTATTACCTTGATGAGTTGATGACGCTGGGTCAGCAGGTCGATGGTCTGGATGTAACAGCGCATTATTACCGCAAAGAAGGGCCGATCAATGAGGCGTTTTTGCGGGAGCACTGCCCCGATTTTGCCGAGCGGGAAATCTATATGTGCGGTCCGCCGGCGATGATCCATCATTTGCGCCAAGTCTTCAAAGGCTTGGGTATTCCTTCTTCACGTATACACAGCGAGGCGTTTGACTTCCTATGAACAAAATAGCCTATACCTTATTCATCGCCTTTGTGGCGACCGTGGCCACCTTGTTATTGGTGAACACACTCAACCCGGATGCCGGCGCGTCAGCCAGTGGCCAACGTGTTATTTCGGCCAGCGAATTGGCGCAAAATGATTCGGCAGAGAGCTGCTGGAAAGAGATCAACGGCCGGGTGTATGACATCACGGCTTACATCCCGAATCACCCAACACCAGAGCGCGTGATTGTGGCTTGGTGCGGTAAGGAGTCGACCGAAGCTTGGGATGCCATTGGCGGTGGCCGTGGCCACAGCGCTGGTGCAGCGGCCATGTTAGCGAACTACCAAATTGGTGTGCTTGAAGGTGCTGAGATTATCGACGAGCCGGTAGTCACCGCACCAGCACGGCAGCAGGTGTCTAGACCCGCAGTCGCCGGTGCGCCTGACCAAGCGTTGCTGCAAGACGGTTCTTACTATGCTGAACTGGCGCCTGATGGGCGTGGTTGGATCGCCATGATCGAAATAACGGTGCACAATGGCCGTATTCAAGCGGTGCATTACGACGAAGTGCAGCGCAATGAAGAAGGCGCTGTGACCAACAGCAAATTGCGTGACTACGGCTACGCTGCGCGTTGGCGCAATGCCGTGCCTAACGGTGTTTCTCAGTTGTCGTCTTATCCGGCGTATGCTCGTCAGTTGATGATTCAAAGCCATCCTGACCAGTTGGACGTCATCAGTGGTGCAACATCGAGCTACAACAGCTTTACGGAAGTGGCCGCGTTGGCCTTGGCCGATGCATGGCTGGATACGCCATTACAGGCTGTGGGTTTTGATGCACGGTCGGATTATCGGGATGGTTCTTATTACGCTGAAAGCGCCCCTGATGGCCGTGGCTGGATTGCCTTGTTGGAAGTAACAATATTGGATGGCCGAGTGATTGCTGCGCATTACGATGAAGTGCAGCGCAATGAAGAAGGCGCAGTCACCAATAGCAAATTACGTGATTACGGTTACGCGGCGCGCTGGCGCAATGCCATGCCGAATGGCGTATCACAGTTGTCGAGTTTTCCAGGGTATGTGCAGCAGTTGATTGCGACCGGTGATACTGAAGCCTTGGATGCGTTCAGCGGTGCGACCAGTTCGTACAATAATTTCCGCGCCTTGGCCGAGCAGATCTTGGAAGAAGCGCAGTAAAACGTAGGAGGCCAGCCCTCTGGCCGAAGGTTTGTTCGTAGGAGGCCAGCCCTCTGGTCGAATGGTTCGCGCAGAGGGCTGCGCTCCTACGGGTAAGGGTTAGTGCAAGTCAGTGAGCATCTCGAACCCAGTTTTAACGCAGGCAGAGCAAGCGTAGTAGTTTTTAGGTGTGCATCAGCCCACGCAGGCTTCATCCGCTGCATGCTTCAAATGCATCCGCTTTTCGTGCTGTGCTAGGCCCCACTTCGCTGCAAAGGTACCCACCACATAGGCCGCTACAATGGTCAGAATAGCACCATCTGCGAAGCTCAATGATGTGAGCATCGGACCTGGGCAGTAGCCCGCGATACCCCAGCCAGCACCAAACAACAAACCACCGATCACAATACGTTTATCGACATCGGCTTTCGTGGGTACACGGAAGATCTCCGCGAATACCGGCTTGGCGCGACGCATGATTAACGGTGTTGCAATGGCGTTTACCAACAAGCCGCCGCCCATTACGAAGGCGAGTGATGGGTCCCAAGTACCGAACACATCTAAAAAGTTGACGACCTTGGCTGGGTCAATCATCTGCGCGACGGACAGGCCGAAGCCAAATAAAATACCGGCGAAGAGGGCAACGCCTAAACGAGCTGTATTTTGCATGTTACAAACCTCCAATCAGGTGACGAATAACGTAAACGATGGCAAAGCCGGCAATCATAAAGCTGAGCGTGGCCACTAAGGAACGTGGGCTACGACGCGCCAAACCACAGATACCGTGACCACTGGTGCAGCCGGTGCCGATGGTGGTGCCGACGCCGACCAGCAGGCCTGCAACGATCAACCATGGCGTACTGACTACGGGTACGATGTGCTCAACGCCAACGCCAAGGCCGAGCCATTGGTAGATAAAACCACCGATAATTAGGCCAATGACGAATACGATCCGCCAGTCCATATCGCCTTTTTCAGGGTAGATGACGCCACCAACGATGCCAGAGATACCGGCAATGCGGCCCTTCATGAGCAACAGCATGGCGGCTGACAAGCCGATCAGGCCGCCACCGATGAAGGCGGAGATGGGTGTAAAGTTAACTATTTCCATAGGAACCTCTTTATTAGTAATTGCTAAAGTAGTGAGGCAGACTATACCTTTGTAGAGGTAAAAATCAACCGGTTTTTTGTTTCATTGTTGTTTCAATTTGCGGCGGGTGTAAACATCCGCCCTACACGCACTTCAATCGGTTGGTTGCGCCGTTGTGGGGCGGGTATTCATACCCGCCGCGAGCGAACCATTCGGCCAGAGGGCTGGCCTCCCACGTTGTTATCAGTCACTGGCTGCTTCCACTGCCTCATGCGTGGTTAAATAAAAGTTCTCCTGCCCCAACTTTTCAGCAAAACCGCTGCGCTGCATGACATCCATTACTGGCCCTTTAACGCTGGCGAAGAGCAGTTGAATGCCACGGTTGCGGTAATCTTGCAGCAGTTCATGCAGTGCGGTATCCGCTGAAGAATCCAGTTGATTCACTGCACTCGCATCTAACACCACAGCGCGCAGGGGTGTTGTCATATTGGCTTCGGCTTTCTTTAAAGTGTCTTTTAAGAAGGTGACGTTGCCATAGTAAAACTGCGCATCGAAGCGCAACGCCAGTACGCCAGGTGTTGTTTCAGCGTCGGCACGTCGCTCAATATTGCGATACACCATGGTGCCGGGTAAGCGACCCAAAATGGCGTAGTGTGGGCGGGTCGTTTTGACCACAAACCACAGCATCGACAGGCCGACGGCGAGGAAGATCCCCGTTTTCACGCCCAATACCAGGGTGGCCGCAAAGGTTACGCCCAGCATGGCGAGGTCATCGCGTTTTACTTGCCAAAGATGCTTCACTTCGTGCGTATCGATCAGCCCAAATACCGCCACCATGATGACCGAACCCAGAATAGCGTTCGGAATGTAGTAAAACAGGGGGGTGAACAACAGCAACGAAATGCCAATCAATACAGCAGTGATCATTGATGCCAGGCCTGTGTTAGCCCCGGCGTTCTTGTTCACGGCGGTACGACTAAAGCCGCCGGTTACTGGCATGGCTTTGGAGAACGCCCCGACGATATTCGCTAAACCAAGGCCCACCAGTTCTTTGTTGGGATCTACTTCATAGCCTTTCTCTTGGGCGATCTTTTTCGCCACGGCAATGCTTTCTATAAAGCCAACAAACGCAATGGTTAACGCAATGGGCAGAAGATCCCGCAGATCACCAAGAGAGACATCCGGGGCGGACAATTCAGGGAAACCAGCAGGTACAGCACCGACCACCGACAGTCCGGCGTTAACGTCTAAATCAAACAACCAGACAATCACCGTCGACAACACCACGGCGATCATAGCGCCGGGCAGCATAGGGTTGATGCGGCGAATGATCAGCAGCAGAACGATACCCCCTAAACCGATAGTCAGAGCCATCGGATTGATGTCTGTCCACTGCGTAATGGTGTTCCAGAAGGTCAGTGCGATGTTCTCGGTGTTAGGCAGCTGCAAGCCAACAATATGCTTCAGCTGGCTGAAGCCGATGATCAGCGCGGCGGCACTGGTGAAGCCCGATATGACCGGGTGTGACATAAAGTTGGTCAGAAAACCGAGACGAAACACCCCCATGCCGAACTGCATGATGCCGACTAATAAGGATAAGCCGATGGCGAGCGCAATATAGCGCTCGGAGCCCAGTTCTGCTAGGCCCGATACGCCGCTGGCGACCAGCAAGGCAACCATGGCCACAGGGCCCACAGCAAGCTGACGAGAGGTGCCAAAAAATGCATAGACCAGCAAGGGCAGTACAGCGGCGTATAAGCCGATATAAGGTGGCAGGCCAGCGAGCAGAGCATAGGACATGGCTTGCGGAATCAGCATCATGGCCACGGTAATGCCGGCGATCAGATCGCCACGCAGGTCTGTTTTACGATAGTTGGGTAGCCATTCAAGGGCCGGAACCCAGCGCTTAGCGGTGGCTGTTAAGTCGGTGCGTGTCATCGTTACGTCCTCCGGGCTTATAATTCAATATGGTCGATGGGGAGGTGCGGTGCCAAGTGCTGCAGCGTTTTCTCTGCCGCTTGGTCGTGCTCCTTGGCTAAACCTTCCCAGTTGGTGCTGCTTAAACTGGGTAATTCAGTAGCGTTTAAGGCTTTTTGGAAACGCGCCATCAGGGCGCGTTTCAGCGGGCGGTGACAGAAGAACTGGTTCTCGCCTTGTGGGGCTTCCAGGTACAGCGCCGACTGACGTTCGATCTCCATACTGCCTTGCTCATCGAGCAACAGTACGCGCTCTTCGCTATGGCGTCCGGCCAGGACATCGAACAGTACGCGTTCGTGGCGTGCAAAGAACAACTGAAAAAACTCGCGCAATGTCGCTTGTATCAAGCGCAGGGGCACGTGGTAATCCTCGTGCGTCATCATTAACTTCACATGGCCACAGCCTTGGAAGTCGGTTTGCGTGGCAAAGGCAATAAAGCTGCGTTGCTGCGCTTCGGTCATGTCACGCAATCGCGTGTCCGGCGCGATACCCATGCGTGCATAGATCAAATCCAATGCATGCTGGTCGGTGTGCAGGTATAGGGGGGCGACATCGGTGATGAATAAATCGACGTATTGGCTAATCTGCGCATCCGTGAACGGGGTGTTTTTTTCCTGTTCGATACGGGCGAGGGTGTGCAGCAGTAGGCCCAGGCTGCCGCCCGCGACGCTGTAGCGCAGGCCCGGTGTGCGACCATCAATGCAGGTGCAAGGGATCTTGTTAATGATCTCTTCTGTGGGTAACCAAACCATGGAGTGTGGCATAGTATTGCTCTCGCTAAATTGGGTAGATGCGAGAGCTATTACAGGAAGCGTGCCAGTTTTATAACGTATTGAAATATATAGATATTTTTAAAACTTTCTGGCTGAACGATGTCTTTTTGTTTCATTTATCTGAAACACTGAAACGAAATTTAAACAACTGCGGTTATCGAAGAGCTGACAACGCAGCTAACTTCTTAATCCAGACCGAATTGCTTGATGCGCCGCCATAAGGTCGCCCGTGAAATCCCCAGAGCATCCGCCACCACCTGTTTACGGCCCTGATGCTGTTGCAACAATGCCCGAAGAGCGCTGCGCTCGTCATTGGACTCCATGGGCGCGCGTTCGTCAGGTGGCGCTTCGCCACGCAATTCAGGAGGCAGGTCCGGCAGGTCAATCACTGGGCCTTCCCCAATGGCGTGACTGTACGCGATGACGTTGCTCAGTTCTCGGATGTTGCCCGGCCAGTGATAGCTCAGCAGGGCATCGTGAGCGATCCGCGTGATACCCGTGACGGTGCGCTCGTTTTCGGCATTTAACGTTTTGATAAAGTCCCACGTCAGCATTTCAATGTCGCCGATGCGCTCACGCAACGGGGGTAAATAGAGCGGCACCACCCGAATACGGTACATTAGGTCTTCGCGAAAACCGCCTTGGGCGACCAATCGGCGCAATGATGAATGAGTGGCGGAGACTAAACGAATATCGGTATGAATAACTTCGCTGGAGCCTAACGGTGTAAAGCAGCGGTCTTGCAGCACGCGCAGCAGCCCGGCTTGGATGTCGAGCGGCATTTCCGCAATTTCGTCCAAAAATAAGGTGCCCCCATCGGTCAGTTGCAGCAAACCGGTGCGGTCGTGCGTTGCGCCAGTGAAGGCACCGCGCTTGTGGCCAAAGAGTTCCGAAGCCATCAACTCACGCGACAGCGCCGCACAGTTGATGGCGCTGAAGGTGTTGCCTGCGCGCTGTGAATGATCATGGATATAACGGGCGACCAGCTCTTTACCTGAACCACTGGGACCACGCACTAAAATAGACGCATTGGTGCGGGCGACCCGAGCAGCTTGCGCCATAAATTCCAGCATATTGGGAGCGACGGTAAGAAGCCCGCCAAAATTATGCGGGACGATTTCGGGAGACTTCAAAATCTTTGGCACTGTGTTATTCATCCTATGAGCGGTGACGCAGATCGCCGTAAAGTCATATTACACGTGAGTATCGGGTCTGGCCATGTGATGGCAAGTATGCGTCAAAGACCATGCAGATAGGCCGCAACAACAAACGACCGATCTCAGTGACGGTAAGGTCATCTTCGGTCAACACAATCAAGCCATCTTCCGCTAAGGGTATTAGGGCTTCCAGCTCGCGCGCAAAGTAGGCCTGAAAGTCGAACGCGAATTCGTCGCACATGTAGGCAAAGTTAACATAGCCTTGGCAAGCGATGTCCATAATGATGCGACGCCGAATGCGGTCGTCCTCATGCATGCGATAGCCGCGATACGTTGGCACCATAGACTGTGCGGTATCTTGATAGACGTCCAGGTCAGCGTGGTTTTGTAAGTAAATGTCTTGGATGGCGCTGATCGACGATACACCTAAGCCTAGGAGGTCTGTATTGCCATGCGTCGAATACCCTTGAAAATTACGTTGCAGCGTTCCGTTTTCATGGGCTTTAACCAGTCCGTCGTCGGGTAATGCAAAGTGGTCCATGCCAATGTAGCGGTAGCCTGCAGTTTGCAGTTGTTGCACGATGGTATGGAGTAGTTCCACTTTGGTTTCCGGGGTTGGCAGATCGCTGGCGAGAATACGTTTTTGGGCGGCAAAGCGTTCAGGCAAGTGGGCGTAACTGTAGCAAGCAATACGATTCGGTGCCAAAGCGATGACCTGCTCCAGAGTGCGCTTCATACTGGTAAGTGATTGATGCGGCAGGCCGTAGATGAGGTCAAAACTGATACCATGAAAGCCAAGGGCCCGTATCTTTTCGACTTGTTCCGTTACCATTTCAAGTGACTGAATACGGTGTACCGCTTCTTGTGTAGGTTTGTGAAAATCCTGAATGCCCATCGACAGACGATTAAAGCCCCAGCTGCGCAGTTGTTCCAGCTGTTCGAGCGACGTCACACGGGGGTCTATTTCAATGGAAAATTCGCGCTTTTGGTCATTGGGTTCCAGCTTGAAATTCTGGCTCAGCATCTGGCACAGGCGCGCTGTTTGTTCGGTACTCAGGAAGGTTGGTGTGCCGCCACCCCAGTGCAATTGCCGTACTGGACGATGACGCACCATGGGAGCCAAGCGCTGCATCTCATATTCTAATGCATCGAGGTAACGATCTGCCTTGCTTTGATCTCGTGTGACGACTTTAGTGCAGGCACAGTAATAGCAAAGGTGTTGGCAGAATGGGATATGTACATAGAGTGACAAAGGAGCGTTGTGCTCACCTAATGCTAACGCGTCTGGCAGCGCGGTGTGTGATATGGGCCCAAACTGCAGCGCTGTGGGGTAGGAGGTGTAGCGTGGGCCGCTGACGTTATAGCGTGCTATGGTGTCCGGCTTCCATAGAATATCGGCAAGTGCCATGGTTCAATTGTCCTGCACATAGGTGAATGTATAGGCAGGAGCGTACGCAAGTTTGGCCGGACGTTTATTGATCCCCATCAATCAGAGTGCAGTTTGGTAGGAGCGCAGCCCTCGGCGCGAAGGTTGTTGTAGGAGCGCAGCCCTCTGCGCGAAGGTTGTTGTAGGAGCGCAGCCCTCTGCGCGAATGTTCGGCCAGAGGGCTGGCCTCCTACGAATGTAACTTAGGCTAGGGCTGGCCTCATACGGCTATTTAAGTGTCTAATACATAGAATAATCAATGCTTAAGCCGTGCCGAGGTGTGCCATGAGTACCGAAATAGAACTGAAGTTGTTGCTGCCTGCATCGGCTCGCGCATCTCTAATCGCGCACCCGCTGCTGCAAAATATACCGGCAGAGCAGTTCACCCTCAGCAACATTTATTGCGACACACCGCAGCAAGCGTTAACGCAGGCGGGCATTGCCTTGCGCCTGCGCAATAAGGGTAGCCAGTGGTTACAAACCCTGAAGACCAGAGGGGAAGCGCAGGGTGGATTACACGCCCGGCAAGAATGGGAGATGCCAATTGCTGGGCCGGCTTTAGAATGGGGAAAGCTGCCTAAAGAAGTGTTGCCCGCTGGTTTGAAGCTGGACGCTGTGCAGCCGTTGTTTGAAACGACCTTTGAGCGCCACGCTTGGCAAGTGATCCACAACGACAGCGTGATTGAACTGGTGTTGGACCAAGGGCTGGCGTGTGCCGGTGATGCCACGCAGCCGATTGGGGAAATAGAGTTGGAATTGGTCAGTGGAACGCCTGCGGATTTGTTTTCTATGGCCGAACAGTTGGCCACTAGCATTACTCTGTTGCCTTCCGACATCAGCAAAGCTGAGCGCGGTTACCGGCTGGTGAACGGCGTCAACGACTGGCCTAAAACGCCGAACCAGAATGCGCCTTTGGCGGTTTGGGCGTCGGCATTGTGTCGCCAATGCGAAGCACTGCCCAGTAGTCGGGAAGATCTTAAACATACGCTGGTGGGCTTGTCGGAGCGCGGCGACATTCATGCCGGGCTGTTGCACGGTTTGTTAACCGCCCTGCAAGAAGATGTACTGCACTGGGGCGACTTACCCGGCATGCGGCGGTTAGGGCAGTGGATGTTGCATCACAGCGCAGTGCTGTAGGGTAGGTGTTCACGCCTGCCTTGGTGCGACGGGTGTAAACGCCTGACCTACCACCCCGGTTGCCAATCCTTCCAAACGGGTTGGTAACCGGCGTGTTGGATTGCCCTCACCACATCACCCACCGAACGTGCGTCATCAATTTCAAACTGTTCTAGCGCGGCGTCGGCATCCACCGCGTAACCGCCCGGTTGGGTTTTCGAAGCGGCACTCAATGTAGTGATGCCTAAGGGCAGCAGCCGGTCGCGGAAATCCGCGCGCTCGCGGGTGGACAGGCTCAACTCCAGATCCGGGCTGAACAGCCGCCACGCACAAATTAACTGCACCAGTTCAGCGTCGCCAATCGGCTGGGCCACATGATAATCACCTTCTGCGGGGCGCAAACGCGGGAAAGCCACACTGAATTTACTGCGCCAATAGCGTTGCTCCAAATAGCGCAAATGGTGCGCCATCATCAGGCAGTCGGTGCGCCAGTCGGTCAGGCCCAGCAACACGCCCAGGCCGATTTTATGCACGCCCGCATTGCCCAAGCGTTCTGGCGCTGCTAACCGATAATCAAAGTCGGCCTTCTTTCCTACGGGATGATGTTCCGCATACACCCCGCGATGATAGGTTTCCTGATACACCAGCACGCCGTGCAGTCCTTGTTGTTGCAGGCGTTCATAGTCGGGTTGGTCGAGCGGCTGCACTTCCATGCTGACCTGCGCAAAGCGTGGCTGCAGTTGCTGCAACGCCGCCGCTAAATAGTCCACACCCGCGACCTTGGGCGCTTCGCCGGTCACCAACAGAATGTGTTGAAAACCCATGGCCGCCAGCGCATTGGCTTCGCGGTCGATTTCTGCTTCGTTCAGCACTTTGCGCCGCAGGTGATTGTCCATCGAAAAACCGCAATAGGTGCACACGTTCGCGCAGGCATTACTGAGGTACAAGGGCGCGAATAACTGTTGGTTCAGGCCGAAGCGTTGGCGCGTTAAGGCTTGGCTTTGCTGCGCCATGGCTTCTATATAAGGTCTGGCTACTGGGCTGATAAGCGCCTTGAAATCCTCGAACGAGCGCTGCGTTTTACCCAGTGCGCGCTCTACGTCCGCCGCTGTTTTACTCATCAGCGACAGGCGCTCGGCGCCCCAGCTCAGGGTATTTAAGGTGTCTGTGAAGGACATAATGGGTGCTTGCCTGTGCCAGTACGTTAGGAAGTGAGCAAAAAGTCGGTGAGCGGGCTCGACGCCTGCGCCTGCTGGTGTTGGCCCGGTAGGCCTGCCTCGTACGCCATGCGGCCAGCGACCACCGCGAGCTTGAAGGCCGTCGCCATCGCCACCGGGTCTGCTGCCGTGGCAATGGCGGTATTCACCAGCACTGCATCGGCCCCCAGTTCCATGGCCGCCGCCGCGTGGCTGGGCGCGCCAATACCGGCATCCACAATCACTGGCACCTGCGCCTGTTCAATGATGATGCGCAGAAACTCGCGGGTTTCTAGCCCCAAATTGGAGCCAATGGGTGCGGCTAACGGCATTACTGCTGCGCAGCCCACGTCTTCCAAACGCTTACACAGCACCGGGTCGGCGTGAATGTACGGCAGCACAATGAAGCCCTCGCGTGCTAACTCTTTGGCGGCCTTTAAGGTTTCTATCGGGTCGGGCATCAAATAGCGCGGGTCGGGGTGAATCTCCAGCTTGAGCCACGGCGTCCCCATGGCTTCACGCGCCAGATGCGCGGCCAAAATGGCGTCTTCTGCGGTGCGTGCGCCCGAGGTGTTGGGCAGCAGTTGAAAGCCTGCGGCTTTTAAAGGGCTGAACAGGTCGTCGGCCGGATCATCCAGGCTGACGCGTTTCAGCGCTAAGGTGACCAATTCGCTTTCACCGGCCTGCAACGCTGCTAGCATGTGCTTGGTGCCAGAAAACTTGCCGGTGCCGGTCAATAGTCGAGAGTTAAATGTACGATCGCCGAGTGTGAACATGGTTAACCTCCTGCCACAGCACGAAAAAGATGCAGTTCATCGCCGTGTGCTACCAGCGTTTGGTGCCATTGGGATTTAGGTACCACAACGCCATTCACCGCCAGGGCCATGCCGTCTTGTGTTTGGACTACGGTGCGCAGAGCTTCTTCCACAGAGCACCGCGCCACCAACTCCACCGGGGTTTGGTTGATCTGAATACTAATCATTGAAAGCCTCCAAGGCCTGATTCATCTCGGCTAGGTCCTGTTCAGGGTTGTCCGACTCCGTCAGTGCGGTGACCACTGCAACACAGCGCACGCCGCAGGCGCGTATGTTAGGTAAATGATGCGGTTTGATGCCACCAATGGCGACGGTGGGCAGGCCCGCTTCGTCGGCCAACGCCTGATAACGCGCCAAGCGCGCCAGCCCTTGCGGTTGGCTGGGCATCTGTTTGGTTTTCGTCGGGAATATGTGCCCCAAGGCGACGTAGCTGGGGCGCAACGCAATGGCGCGCAGCAGTTCGGCATAACCGTGGGTGGACACGCCGAGTCGCACACCGGCTTGGCGCAGCGCGGCTAAATCCGCATCGGCCAAATCTTCCTGACCCAAATGCACGCCGTAGGCACCGAGTTCCAGCGCCAGTTGCCAATGGTCGTTAATGAACACCTGCGCACCGTATTGCTGACCTAACTGCACCGCGGTGCGTATTTCCGCCAATAAACGTTCCGGGTCGTTTTCTTTGATGCGCAACTGAATGACTTGCGCGCCGGCCTTCAGCAAGCGTTGCAGCCATTGGGTGTCCGGCACCACCGGGTAAATACCGTGCGGCGTGCTGGTACAGGGCAAAAAGGCTTCGGGCGCTGGATGGTCTGTGAGCGGCAGATCACACGCCGGTAAGCGCGCCAACTGCAACCAGTCGGCCGTGCTCTGGCGGCGTTCGAGCGTGCCCGCTCCCGCGCCGGTGGCATGGGCTTGTTGCAAGCCTTTTTGCACAAAAGCACTTGCGAGAGCGCAGGCATCAGGCACCGATAAACCTCGGGCCAAATGCGTAGCAATGGCGCTGCTCAAGGTGCAACCGGTACCGTGCGTGTGTTTGGTGGCAATGCGCGGTTGGGTAAAGCGCCACACGGCGTCCATGCTGACCAGCAAGTCAATAGAATGCGGCGACTTCAGATCGTCTGTGTAGCCATGCCCTCCCTTCACCAACACCGCACGGCAACCGGTTTTCAGCAGGCTGCGTGCGGCGCGTTCGGCGTCCTTCGGGGAATGCACCACGCTGGCGGTCAGGGCTTCCAGCTCTGGCAAATTAGGCGTCAGCACATCGACCTCGGGCAGCAAGCGCAATAAATCCTGCAAGGTGCCGGCGCTGCTCAGCGCGTCGCCGCTGGTGGCGACCAACACCGGATCCAACACCACCGGAACATCCGGCCACTGCGTTTTCCAGCGCCGCAGCCATTCTCGCAGCAGTCGAATCTGCCACGGCTCGGCGATTAAACCGATCTTGATCGCCGCCGGTGGAAGGTCAGCCGCCAAAGCATCCGCTTGCGCTTGAAACATCGGCGCATCCACCGCGACTACGGACTGCACGCCCACGCTGTTTTGCGCCGTCAGTGTGGTGATGAGCGTGCAGGCGTGGCCACCCATCGCGTTGATGGTCAAGATGTCGGCCTGAATCCCCGCGCCACCGCCGGAGTCAGACCCGGCGATGCTCCAAATGATAGGGCGCTGGTCCGTCATGCTCAGTCCTCCGTGGCCGGATGATAGAGCTGCGAACCGGTTTCGCGGAACTCGGCCGATTTCGCGGCCATGCCTTGCGCGGCTTCAGGGTTAGCGGCATTAGTGGCGTTTGCAATGTCACGCACTTCTTGGCTGATCTTCATTGAGCAGAACTTCGGCCCGCACATGGAGCAAAAATGCGCGACCTTGTGGCCGTCTTTCGGCAGCGTTTCGTCGTGGTAGGCGCGGGCGGTGTCCGGGTCTAAGGCGAGGTTGAACTGGTCTTCCCAGCGGAACTCAAACCGCGCCTTGCTCATGGCGTTGTCGCGGATCTGCGCACCGGGGTGGCCTTTCGCTAAGTCCGCTGCGTGGGCGGCAATTTTGTAGGTGATCAAACCCTGTTTTACGTCGTCTTTGTTGGGCAAGCCCAGATGTTCTTTCGGCGTGACGTAGCACAGCATGGCGCAGCCAAACCAACCGATCATCGCCGCGCCAATGCCCGACGAAAAGTGGTCATAACCCGGTGAAATGTCGGTGATCAAAGGCCCCAAGGTGTAGAAGGGCGCTTCATCGCAGCTTTCCAACTGCTTGTCCATGTTGGCCTTGATCAAGTGCATGGGCACATGGCCGGGGCCTTCGATGATGGTTTGGATATCGTGCTTCCAGGCAATCTTCGTCAGTTCGCCCAGCGTTTCCAGTTCGGCGAACTGCGCGGCGTCATTGGCGTCGGCAATGCTGCCGGGCCGTAAACCGTCGCCCAGCGAGAAGGTCACATCGTACGCCTTCATAATGGCGCAGATGTCTTCAAAGTGTGTGTACAGGAAGCTTTCGGTGTGATGCGCCAAGCACCATTTTGCCATGATCGACCCGCCACGGCTGACGATGCCGGTGACACGCTGCGCTGTCATTGGGATGTGGTGCAAACGCAAACCGGCATGAATAGTAAAGTAGTCCACGCCTTGCTCGGCCTGTTCGATTAGGGTGTCGCGGTACACTTCCCACGTGAGGTCTTCGGCCACGCCGTTCACCTTTTCCAGTGCCTGATAAATCGGCACTGTGCCGATGGGCACTGGCGAATTGCGCAGTATCCACTCACGGGTTTCATGAATGTTCTGGCCGGTGGACAAGTCCATCACCGTGTCGGCGCCCCAGCGTGTAGACCAAATCAGCTTTTCAACTTCTTCTTCCACGCTCGACGTCACCGCCGAATTGCCGATGTTCGCGTTCACCTTCACCAAGAAATTGCGCCCAATGATCATGGGTTCAATTTCCGGGTGGTTGATGTTGGCGGGAATCACCGCGCGCCCAGCCGCGACTTCCGCACGCACAAATTCAGGGGTGATGTCTTCGGGAAGGTTAGCGCCAAAGTTCTGGCCGGGGTGTTGCGCATGCAAATGCTCGGCACGCAAACGCTGCCGCCCCATGTTTTCACGAATAGCGATGTATTCCATTTCCGGGGTGATGATGCCTTGGCGGGCGTAGTGCATTTGCGATACGTTTTTACCCGCTTTCGCACGGCGTGGCGTTTTACGACCGGCAAAGTGCAGATGCTGCAGGCGAATGTCTTGCTGGCGTACTTTGGTGTATGCCGAACTCACCTCGGGTAGGGGCTCGGTGTCATCACGCTCGGTAATCCACGCGCCGCGCAACGAGGGCAAGCCTTGGCGTACATCTACGGTCTTTTCGGGGTCAGTATATGGGCCAGAGGTGTCGTACACCGGAATGGGCTCGTTGTCTTCCCATTGCTCGGTGTGACCGATGCGCGTGGGCGACAAGACGATTTCGCGCATGGCGACCTGTATGTCCGGCCGTGAACCGGGCAAATACAGTTTGCGTGAACCGCTTAGGGGCTGCGTTACGTCCGCACTCAGTTTAGCGACGCGGTCGCCCAGCGTAGAAGGGGTAGTTGGGTTGGTGTCTACTGTTGTCATTCCAGTCTCTCTTGGTTGAAGCCAGGGAAAGACGGAGTGACCGCTTAGGGTGTTATGGGTGAAAGGCTGCTGGGCAGCGGCTGATACCACGAAAAAATAGCACCGGCCAAAAACCATGTTGGGCATGGTTCTTCTTGTTTCCTGCGCAAGTCTTAACTCGATCAGGTTCCACGGATCCCGCAATTGCGATCTCAGCTCATTCGTGTATCGGGCACGGCGTTGTGCTATCCACTCGCTCACATGAAACACGCGTGAACCCGTCCATGGGGCTCCAATGCGGCGTCCTGCCGCATAGGGTTTCATTTTGAGCGAGTGGATAACACTCGCCAGTGCCGGTAACGCGAATGCGCACTCCGACAAGATTGTGTGGAGAGCAAACTAAAGAAATTGTGGGTGGGCGTCAAGGGGTGATAGCAGTGAAGCGGAATGACTGGTTATTTAACCAGTATAGCCGCTTAATAGTTAGGCCACTGAATCATGGGATTCTATAGCGTGGCAAGACCTGCCGCCGCGCAGGCTTGATGTGCAAATAATATGCGCATATTATAGGCGTATTGTTCCCTGCGAGGACTGAACTATGCAAGCTGCTGAAGTTACGAAATCTCCCCGAAAGTCAGCAAACCTATCGATAGATAGTGCACTTCTCCAAGAGGCAAAAGCTCTGGGTATTAATGTCTCACGGTCCGCAGAAGCGGGGATCGCGGAGGCTGTGAAACTGCATAAACAAGAGAAGTGGCTGAAAGAGAATGCCAGAGCCTTAGCAAGCTCGAACGCATATGTTGAAGCTAATAGTTTGCCTCTCGAACGGCACCGTCAGTTCTGATGGCCCGCTTTGACATCTTTAAAAATGAGGGTGGAGCAGGCTATCTGCTGGACGTTCAATCAGACCTTCTCAGCGGCTTGAACACTCGAGTTGTCGTGCCACTGTTGCCCCAATCCTCTGCGCCGTTCCCTGCCCAGCGGCTGAATCCTGTATTTAGTATTGAGGGTCAGGATCTCATAATGGCCACTCAGTACATGGCTGCTGTTCCCGTAGGCGAATTGCGTTCTCGTGTTGGTAGCCTTGCTGAGCAGCAGGATGAAATTTCCGCAGCGTTGGACATGCTGTTTTTGGGCTTTTGATACAAAAAGTCATTATTTTCAGTGGCGTGCCGCAGTTGCCTAACGAGGGGTGTCCAGCCTCGGATACCCAAGGCCTGCCTCAGGGCAGGCTTCATTTCTATATAGGCCGATTCTTCAGGATTGAGGCCCAAGAATTCAATGCAACGATAGTACCGTTGGATGCGTCGGGTTGGCATTGTGCCCGTTTTCCGGTGGGTAATGCCTCGCATGGCTGCGCCGAGCTGTCGCGTTTTGGCGCAGTGTTGGAAGTGGTCGGCCCGCCTGAGCTGCGCTTGGCAATGGAAGATTTGGTGTCGGCTTTGGCGGAGCGCTATAAACAGCCGTGAGTGCTTACCCTTGCCTCAGAGAAACGCCGATGGCGGTACGCCTTCCCAGCGCTTGAACGCTCGGCGGAAATTGGCCACATCGTGGTAGCCGAGGGCAAAGGCGATTTCTTCAATAGATATCTGTTCTGAGCGCAGATATTCCACCGCTAAGTCATGTCGTACGTCTTCCAGCACGGCTCGGTACGATGTGCCTTCTTCGGTCAGCCGACGATGCAGGGTACGGGGTGTGAGGTGCATCAGGCGTGCTGCTGTTTCCAGTGAGGGGAAGCCACTGCGCTTTTCCAGCATTAAGCGTCGGAGCCGCTGAGCTACTGAGTCATCCAGCGTAATTTTCTCTAATTCGCGCTGACAAATCAGTGTTGCATGCTTGAAGGCATCGGGATCAGCCATGCTCAGTGGCGCGTCCACCACGGCGAGTGGAAACACCATGCCTGCCCATTGTTGGTCGTAGCTGACTTCGCATTTGAAGAGTTCGCGTGCCAGTGCGGCTTGCGGCCCAGCGGGAAAAGGGAAGGCGACCAGCGCAATCTGAGCGGTGCCCTTGGTGATGTAGTTCAGCACGTTTTTAAGCGCCAGAATGATGATTTCGTACACCAAATCCCGCACGTCGTCCAGGTCGATGCTTTCGCGAATCTCTAAGAAAAATTGGTCGCCTTGGGTGTGGTGGTGCGCAGTTACCAGATTTATGCGCAAGGGAAAAAAGGTTTCCAATAGCTCAATGACCTGGCGAATAGAACTGCTGTTCATGGCGGCGTAACCCAGCACACCGTGCATGTTGACCAGCAGCCGCTCGCCAATCAACAAGCCCAAGTGTGGGTCCTGTGTCAGGCGCCTGCCGTCCGACAATACGGTGCGCAAACGTCGCCAAGGCAACTGCACCAGCGGTTCGTCCAGCATCTGCTCGGTAATGCCGGCGGTTTCAAGTATTGCGCTGACATCCACCGTATAAGTGCGCAGGTGGTCAATGATATGGCGCAGGTAATAGGAGGGCAGTACCACGTCGGTTGCGTTCAAGACGGTTCTCGTTTCGGCCATGGCGTCCTTCATTGTCAATAAATGACCCCTATATTGTCAATCTGTAACCTGCCCACACCACAGTAACCGGCCTAGTATGCTGGTATTGCGGTTAATACGATGGGGGTCTGGCGACGATGTTTGCATTTCTGGCGAAGAAACGAGCGGTGGTGGCGACCATCAACGGCGTTGTTGTGATGTCGAATACCAAAGAAACGGTGCTCGAAGCGGCGTTGCGTGAAGGTATTCGTTTTCCACATCGATGCCGTGTGGGTGGCTGTGCGACCTGCAAGTGCCAACTGATTGAAGGAAAGATCAAGGCGCTGACGGACACCAGTTATGTGTTGTCGGGTGAAGAATTGGACAGTGGCTACATTCTCGCTTGTCAGAGCCTGCCCCTGACCGACATCGAGATTGCGGTGGCAATGCCCAGCCGTTCTAAGCGTTGAAGTTTTTGTGCATCGTTTGAAGAGAAGGGTACGACCATGATGTTTTTGCACTATTTAAAGTTCTTTCTGTTTCACCTCGTCAGTCTATTCGCACTGGTGGTGCTGCTGGCGGGTGGGCTGTACATCACGCTGGGTTTGTTGGCGATTGTGCTGTTCTACGTCATTGGTGACGGGCTTTCAGGGGACGATCTCTCCACGCCCACCTATCAATTCCCGACCTTGTTGACGGTGCAGTTGTGGTTGGCACTGCCGCTACTCGCCGCCATTGTGTTTGTGGCGGTGTGGCAGGTGAGCCCGGGTGACGCATGGGGCTTTGGTGCGTGGTTGAGCAACGTTATTGGGATAGACGTGAACGCCGGGCGCGGCACGAGTCATTGGGGGCATGCTGTGTCGGCGGTTGTTCTGACCGGGTTGATGATTGGGATGGTCGGCACCATTACCGCGCACGAGTTGACGCACCGAACGGCGGACAAGGTGTCTTTGGTCATCGGGCGCTGGCTGCTGGCCTTCAGTTTTGATACTAGTTTTTCCATTGAGCACGTGTACGGTCATCACCGTTATGCCGCGACGGCCATCGACCCAGCGACTGCTCCGCGTGGCCGGAACGTTTATGCCCATATTCTCATTTCGACGCTGCGCGGCAACATCAGTGCGTGGCGAATTGAGCAGCAGCGTTTGCAGCGTCGGCGCAAAGGCCTCTTTTCCATCCACAATGCGGTGTTGCGCGGGTACGCCATGAGTGTTTTGTTGGTGCTGGCTGCGTTTGCCGTTGGCGGGGTGGTAGGTGCCGCGTTCTTTATTATTTGTGGGTTGTGGGGTAAGGCGCTGTTAGAGATTGTGAATTACATGGAGCACTACGGCATTGTGCGTCATCCGGACACACCGATGAAGCCGCGCCATTCATGGAACACCAATAAACGCCTCAGTTCGTGGAGCTTGTTCAACTTAACCCGGCATTCGCATCATCATGCGCAGGGTGAGGTGCCGTACCAGAGTTTGAAGCCCATGCCGGCCGCGCCTTTAATGATCAGTGGTTATCTCAGCACCATCATAATCGCGATGTTTCCGCCTCTGTGGCACCGCTTGATGCGGCCCAAGTTAAATGATTGGGATGAGCACTACGCCTCAGCAGAAGAAAAGCAGTTGGCGCGCGAGGCGAACGAACGAGCGAGGTAGGTTAGTGTGCGCCCTAAGTGGCTTTTTTATGAGCTGAGAGGGCGGTTGGGTGGTCAGGTTGCCGTAGGCAATCGGGGAGTGAGCAGGTATCATTCCTTTGAGCGTGCTTGCTCGCTTTGGGGCGCAGTTCAAAAACAGATAACTAGAAAATCATAACTAGAAATACGTAAAACCAGACTACCCAACTTCAGGACTTTCAACATGTCAGAGCTCATTACCCTGGGCGAATACGTTATTAAGAAACAGCACGACTTCCCCCATGCCACGGGCGAGTTGAGTCAGATCTTCGGCGCTATTCGTTTGGCTTCAAAAATCGTGCATCGGGAAATCAACAAGGCCGGTTTGGTCGACATTACCGGCAACTCCGGACAGGACAACGTGCAGGGCGAGCAACAGCAAAAGCTGGACCTCTACGCCAACGAAAAGTTCAAAGCCGCCATGGAAGCCCGTGGGCAAATCTGCGGGATGGCGTCGGAAGAAGAAGACAGCTTTATATCGTTCAACGAAGGGCATTCGAAAGGCAGTAAATATGTGCTGCTGATAGACCCATTGGACGGTTCCTCCAATATCGACGTAAACGTGTCGGTTGGCACCATTTTCTCGATCTATCGCCGCATATCGCCGCTGGATGGCCCCGTTCAGTTAGAAGATTTCTTGCAGCCCGGCAATAAGCAGGTGGCCGCCGGTTACGTAATCTTTGGTTCATCTACCATGTTGGTGTACACCACGGGTAATGGCGTACACGGGTTCACCTTTGACCCCTCCATCGGTGTGTTTTATCTGTCGCACGAGAACATGCGTACGCCGGAAGACGGTACCATCTATTCTATCAATGAGGGGAACTACGTGAAGTTCCCGCAGGGTGTGAAGAAGTATCTAAAATACTGTCAGGAAATGGACCCTGCCACACACCGCCCTTATACCTCGCGTTACATCGGTTCTCTGGTGTCGGACTTTCATCGCAATATGATCAAGGGCGGTATCTATATGTATCCGTCTTACGCGAACGCACCGAACGGCAAGTTGCGCTTGTTGTATGAGTGCAATCCACTGGCGTGGATCGCCGAGCAGTCGGGCGGTAAGGCGAGTGATGGCCGTCGCCGTATTCTGGATATTGAACCAACGGAATTGCACCAGCGTGTGCCTTATTACGTGGGGTCGAAGAATATGGTGGAGCAGGCGGAGGCTTTTCTGGCGGAGTTTTCGGATCATTAAATGGTATCTACGGGCTAGGTCTGGGGCTGCGGGTATAAATACCCGCCCTACTGGCGCAGGTAGTCGAGCAGAGCCTTGGTCGGCATAGGCTTGGCGTAGTGATAACCCTGTGCCTCGTCGCAACCCAAGGCTTTAAGCGCACGCTCCTGCTGTTCGGTTTCGATGCCTTCGGCAATGGTGTGCAGCCCCAGCTTTTTCCCTAAACCGATAATGGTTTCCGCTATAGCGGCTCCGCTAGGCTGGTCGATATCGTGAACGAAGGCACGGTCTACTTTAATTCGGTCCAATGGCAGTTGGCGTAAGTAATTGAGTGATGAAAAACCGGTGCCGAAGTCGTCTAACGCGATCTGAACGCCCAAGGCTTTGAGCTGATGCAGTGCGGTAATCACCACCTGTGGCTCGTCCATGATGATGGATTCTGTGATTTCGAGTTCTATTTGGCGCGGCTTGATGTTGAACTCTTTCAGGCAGCGCGCCACTTGCGCTGGAAAATCGGCATTGCGAAACTGCGGCATGGAAACGTTGACCGCAATACGTAAACCATGCAAATTCTGCGCTTGCATGCTCTGCAATTGCTGACAGGCTTGGCGCAGCACCCAAAGGCCTATGTCCACAATCAATCCAGAATATTCCGCAATGGGTATAAAGGTGTCTGGCGGGATAAAGCTGCCGTCTGGTTGAGGCCAACGCAGTAAGGCTTCCATGCCAATTACCGCGTGGGTGGTTAAGTCTATTTGTGGTTGGTACCACAACTCCAAACCCTCTTTATCAAAGTCTGACTGCAGTGAGCGAACGATATCGAGCCGATCTTGCGTCGCCTGCTCCATGCTCGGCGAAAAATAGGCTGTATGTAATGTCGAGTCTTTTTTTGCGGCATTCAGGGCTATATATGCTCGCTTGAGCATGGTCAACCCATGGTCGCCGATGTCGGCGAAGCGTGCATAGCCTAATGTTGCTGATATGGGGAGGTGGTGCTCGAGTGCTTCAAAGGGTGGCTCAAATGCTGCTTGAATGGCGCCAGACGTTAATGCCAGCTCATCCCCGATCAGGCCAAAGACGTCGGCATCAATACGCGCGATGGTGGCGAAGTCACCAAAGGTAAGCTGGAGACGGCGGGCGACCGATTGCAGTAAGGCATTACCAACTTCTTGCCCTAATCCGTCGTTAATGTCAGAGAAATGATTGATGTCGATCAGCACAACCACACGAGGTTCGTCATTTGAGTGCTGGGCAGATCGCGACAGCAAACGAGTGAATTCGTTGCGGTTCGGTGTGCGGGTCAGCGGGTCTGTATAGGCCGCATGGCGTAGCTGCTGGAACAGGGCGACATTTTCATAGCTGACCGAGATGTTATTGAGAAAAACTTCAATCAGCTGACGGTCGTTGTCCAGAATAGGGTGGTGGGTTTGAATATACACCGCTGCCTTGGGGCTGTTGTGACCGATGTACAGCGTGGTGTCGGCTTCGCCGTATATGTGTTGCTCTTCTTCCAGGCAGCGTTGTATCTGGGCCACGATGTGTTCGTTGGCCAGATGGTCGAGCGTGCTGTGGATGAATTCGGCATAACGGCCCGCCGCGCCCATAACGAGCACTTGATCAGACTGATTGCCATCATCGTCAAGGCAGGCGCAAAGTACACCTTCGGCATTCAGGCCCAGTAACGATGATATCTGCGTGATGACGCCGTCGGAAAAGTCTTGGAGTGAATGCAGCTCCATCAGGTTGGCACCGGCGTGAATGATTTTTTCCAGCCCGACGCGGTTTTGATTGATGGTACGAATTTGTTGAAAGGATCGCAGTGAAGCCACGATGGCGGTCACGAGGTGGGCTCGCGTCAGTTCATTTTTGGTTTTGTAATCGTTGATGTCATAGTCTTGAATGACGCTTTCTTCGGGAGCGTAACCCGGTTGCCCGGTCCGCAAAATGATTCTGACTTCATGATTGTGCATGATATTGCGGATGTGCTTAACCGCATCCAAGCCGGCGTATTCGTTCTCCATGACCACATCAAGCAGTACGACGGCGATTTCGTTGTCTTGCCGCAGTAGCTCCAGGGCTTCAGCAGCACTGTAGGCACTTAAGAACTCAATCGGTCGCCCCATGACCTCCAAATTCTTTAAGGCCAAGCGAGTGACTGTATGAACCTCTTCATCGTCGTCAGCAATAAGGATTTTCCACGCTGGCCGCCGCAGTGCTTGTGGTTTTACAACCTCGGCAGCGAATTGAAATAGATCGTTTGAGCTGGGTTGCTGTTTGGTCATGCTGACTGCTCTTGTTGCGTATATTCTCTGCAATACCAACACCGGTGTTCTTTTTACGTCAGTTCAATGCTGTCAGATTCATGTGTGCGCACATGGATGGACAGAGTGCCTGCATGGTGAGAGATCCGAGCCCTACTCAAATTGGTCACACTGGTTCCTTAATATCGTGTGGCTGCATTGTATGCTGTCAGTATAGTTGGTGTTGATAAGAGTTGCGTAAAATAAAAAGGCCGCAGTGTGCGGCCTGTATTTGTGCAGATAACGACTTAGCGTCGGAATGACTGCGTGCTGTACTCGCTGTAGGGCAAGCGTTGAACTGTGCCGACAGATTTCACATAGTCCACGAAGGACTGGGCGTAATCGAGATAGGTGTTGGTCACTCTGCCATCGGCATAGATTTCGCCGAAGGTTACATAGCCATCCTGACCACGGGCAATAAAGTCATTGGTAACCACGGTGTAGGTGCGACTCATGTTGATTGGCGACCAAGAGGTATCTTGTTTAAGTTTGACTTGCAGGCCACTGACCCGTTGGCCTTTCGGGCGTGTGCCGTCGACGTTAAAGCGCAAACCAGAGGCATAGGGGTAGGCACCCGTTGAGCCGTCTGGCTGTAAGGCAAAATCAATAGCATCTTCTAGCACGGCTTTGATCTCCGCGCCGGTCATTTCAAGGTTCACCAGGGTGTTGGCGAAGGGCAGCAGTTGGTAAGCCAAGCCAACGGTGATGTCGCCAGCCGGTACGTCGATGCGGACGCCACCGCCGTTCTGAATGGCAATGTCAGACTCTAGGCTCATTTGCTTGAACGCCAAGGCGACCAGCGTTGAAATGTCGGAACCGTGTTGTGCGGTTTCAGCGGGCGCGCAGATGTTGCTGCGGGTTTCGCCGGGAATACGCACTAAGCATAGGTTGTCGGTATTGCGGCCAATCACGTCCTGTTTCAGTACGTCGACCTGCGCGGTGTAGCTGCTGAGTGTATTGGCGGCTTGAGCGTCTGGGGTTACCAGCGTCAGAACGGGGCTGGCGGCGACCTCTGTGAGCACCGCATCACGCGCTGTACCTGTCAACGGCACACGTTGGCCACTGCTGTCAGCGCGCTGAAAGGTATCGCCCAGCAACAGGTGAGGGCTGCCACCACAGTTTACGACGTTGCCGTTGTCGTCCCACTGAACGCGCAACTCACCCACCACCAGGGAGTATTCCCATGCCTGTGCGATACACACCGTGTTGCCATCGGCGTTGGTCACTACCGTGGGGTAAGGGCCCGCTGGGCTAAGGCCGAATTGACGGAATTCGTCACCCAGCAAAGTGTGCGAGTCGCCACCGATGATGACGTCTACGCCACGTAATTGTTGTGCCATGGCGATGTCATTGTCGTATTGGTAGTGTGTGACCAATACGATTTTATCGATACCCTTAGCCGTCAGCTCATCGATGTAGCGCTGGGCGGTTTCGACTTCGTCGAGGAAGACAGTGGTAGCATCTGGTTTCGATGAGTTCTTGGTTTTGTTGGCGATATCGATACCAATAAAGCCAACTTGCTGACGACCGAAGGTTTTGATGGTGTAAGGCTGAAAATAATCCCACTGAGTCTGTGGGGCGAGTGGTGATACGCCGACCTCAGGCACCACGTTCGCGGCGAGGACGTCCGTGTTGCAGTCGCCTGCACTCAGGAAATCCAGAAAGTTGACCAAGCCAGCGTCGCCGTCATCAAACTCATGGTTACCGAGCGCGAAGATATCGAAGCATGCTTCGTTCATCATTGCTGCGTCAGCTTCACCTTTGAACAGGGTGTAATAGAGATCACCGGTAATGGCATCACCAGCGTGTACCTTAATGCTGTGTCCAGGCTGCGCTTCCAATGCTTTTATTAAGCCAACGGCGCGGGGGAATCCACCGATTTCAACACGGGTGCGTTCGCCGGCCAAAACTAAATCGGTTCCGCTGTTTGGAAACAGGCGAGAGTGGTGGTCATTCATGTGAATGATGGTCAGATCCAGTGCGCCTGTGCCGTCGGAGGGCGCCATCATGGCGCAGGCACCGAAGGTCATCGCTGCGCCAGCGGCGGCGGTGATAAGCAGTTTTCTGTACATTTTCTTATTCCCTATAAATATGTAGTAGAGTGTGAGAGCAAGGCTCTAAACTTCTTTGAGCAATATGTGTTCCCAATATGTCGTTTGAATGACATGCTGTTAACTTATTACGAAAGAGACACAGTTCCATGGCCATAGCGGACATCATGACGCGCAAGGTGGTCTCCATAGGTATGGATGATACGCTGGCGGAAGTCAAAACCATTTTCGACAACACCAAATTTCATCATCTATTGGTGATTCAATCGGGCAATTTGGTCGGGGTGGTGTCTGATCGTGACCTGTTGAAGGCGATCAGTCCTAACTTGGGTACGGCGGCGGAAACCGCCAAAGACCTAGCGACACTCGACAAAAAAGTCCATCAGGTTATGTCACGTAAGCCTGTGGTGGTGAATGAAACAGCGGCTGTGCATGCTGCGGTGAGCTTGATCAATGAAAAGGGAGTGTCGTGCCTACCCGTGGTCAATGATTCGGGAAAGGTCGTAGGTATTCTGAGCTGGCGCGATATCTTTCGTGAGTTGGAGCGCGTAAGTCGACAAAAACATGGATGAATTTTGCGGCAGCGTTATTGACGTTGCCGTCTGTGCTTTATTCTTTCCCAAATGGCACAGGCTGAAGATTATTGTTATCTAAACTGGCATCTCGGCAGCCTTGCGGCTAAATTCAAACGTACGTTTAAATTCTTTCGTTCAATCCAATGAGGTAGCTATGAATCACCTGCTCGTAATCATTATCGCTGTGGTGGTAATGTTCACGGTTATGCGCCGTGAGTTGGGGGCTGTCGTCAGTGTCGCGGCACTGGTTGCCTTGGCCGTCGTCGGTTTTTACCTGCGCAGCCCGCTACTGGCTCTGTTGTTTATCGTTGGCGCTGGTATTACTGCCGTCGCCGGTCTGCCGGTGTTCCGCCGTACCTGGCTAACGCCACAGATTTTTGCCCTGTTCAAGAAGATTGCTCCTAAGGTGTCGCCGACCGAACAGGTCGCATTGGACGCCGGTACGGTAGGTTGGGACGGTCAGTTGTTCTCCGGCCGTCCAGACTGGAATCAGTTGTTGAACAACCGCTATTCCGGCCTTACGGCGGAAGAGCAAGCGTTTCTTGATAACCAGTGTTCCAAAGCGGTCAGCATGTGCAACGCGTGGGAAATCGCCGTTGAACGTGCCGACATGCCGAAAGAGCTGTGGGACTTCCTGAAAAAAGAGAAGTTCTTCGGCATGATCATCCCGAAAGAATACGGTGGTTTGCACTTCTCTGCGAAGGCGCAATCAGCCGTACTGCAAAAGCTGGCTGGTAACGAGACGTTGATGTCCACCGTTGGGGTGCCGAACTCCTTAGGCCCCGGTGAATTGCTGGTTAAGTACGGTACGGAAGAGCAGAAGAATCATTATCTGCCACGTTTGGCGGATGGCCGCGAGATCCCTTGTTTTGGTTTGACTGGCCCGCGTGCAGGTTCCGACGCCACCTCTATTCCAGACACCGGTATTGTCTGCAAAGGCAAATTCGAAGGTAAAGAAGTGCTGGGTATTCGCCTGAACTTCGAGAAGCGTTGGATTACTCTGGCGCCCGTTGCAACTGTGGTTGGCTTGGCCTTCCGCATGTTCGACCCCGATGGGTTGGTGGGCGACAAGAAAGACATCGGTATTACCTGTGCGCTGATTCCGCGCGGCACTAAGGGCATGGAAATCGGACGTCGTCACCACCCGATCGGCAGCCCTTTCATGAACGGCCCTATTAAAGGCAAAGACGTGTTTATCCCACTGGATTGGATCATCGGTGGTGTGGATATGGCCGGTCAGGGCTGGCGTATGCTGGTTGAGTGTCTGTCGGTAGGCCGTTGCATTACCTTGCCGTCGGGCGCCAGTGGCTCCGCGCGTTATGCCGTGGGTTGGTCAGGCGGTTTCACGCGTGTGCGTCGTCAGTTCAATACCTCGGTCGCCAACATGGAAGGTGTGCAGGAGCCCTTGGCTCGTATGTCTTCTATGGCATATATCTCGCGCGCCACAGTGTCACACACCGCCAACATGATCGACAGCGGTGAGAAGCCTGCGGTGCCGTCAGCAATTCTGAAAAGTCAGCTGACTGAATTCCAGCGTCAGATCATGATGGATGCGATGGACGTACACGGTGGTCGTGCCGTTACTCTTGGGCCGCGCAACTATCTGGGTGTGGGTTTCTCGGCCACACCAGTCGCCATTACGGTGGAAGGCGCGAACATCATGACGCGCTGCCTGATGATCTTTGGCCAGGGCGCTATTCGTTGCCATCCATGGGTATTGGCAGAACTGGAAGCCAAAAACAACGACGACATCAAAGCGTTTGATAAAGCGTTCTTCGGTCACGTTGGTTTGATCATGGGTAATGCTACCCGCGCCTTTACGGCAGCGATTGGTATTCCCACCGGTGGCAATCCATTTGATTCGGCGGCAGCGCCTTACGCCAAAGCCGTTAACCGGTTCAGCGCGGTATTGGGTCTGTTGTCCGACGCCGCTATGACCACCTTGGGCGCGACGTTGAAGCAACGCGAACTGCTGTCTGGCCGATTGGGCGATATTTTGTCTAACCTGTACTTGCTGTCGATGGTGTTGAAACACTGGCACGAAGGCAAAAAAGTGCCCGGTGAAGAAGCCTTGATGCGCTACAGCGCCGAGTTCTTGCTGCACCGCTTAGAAAACGCCGTCTGTGGTGTGTTGGACAACCTGCCGAACCGCTTGGTGGCCTTCAAGTTGCGCGCGCTGGTAATGCCTTTGGGACGTCGTTGGCCGATGCCGTCAGACAATCTGACGACGGCGATTGCGAACGATGTGTCGAACAACACGCCGTTGCGTGACTATCTGATCGAAGATACGTGGAACACGCAAGATAAAGGCGCGGTGGAAAACCCGTTGGCACGTTACAACGCCTTGCTGCGTGACTACGATAAAGCCGAGAAGATCTACCGCACGGCAAGCAAAGCTTATGCGCAAGGTGAGCTGCCGATGACGGCGCTGCATCCCGAAGAGCGCTTTGTGGCCGCGGCAGAAGCGGGCTTGATCAGCGCCGATGAAGCGGCATTTATGAAGACGTTCGAAGCAGAAGTGCTCGATATGTTGACCGTAGATGACTTCGCTTTTGACGAGCCAGCACGCCACAAGGACAAGATCGTCGTACACAACGACTGATCAGCCGCTGTAAGTCGCTGAAGTTAAAAAGCCGCTTCTTGGAAGCGGCTTTTTTATTCCACTATGACTCCAGTGTTTGGCGAACGTCGGCGAATAGGTAGCAATCTACCGTGTGCAAAGGTTAGACAATTATACCCGTTGCGGGTATAGTTTTGAGTATGGAAGTGTTAAGAATCTTAAAGCGAAAGGATTTTGCGCGGTGGCAGACTGCTGAGAAGCTGTCCGATGCGGCTTTGTGCAAGGCGGCCCAGGAAATGGAAAGTGGACTGATTGATGCTGACTTAGGCGGCCACCTCTACAAAAAGCGAGTCGCCCGCCGAGGTGCAGGTAAGAGCGGCGGTTATCGTACATTATTGTCGGCTCGCGTCGGCCACCGTTATGTATTTCTGCATGGGTTCCCGAAAAGCGACAAAGCGAACATCACGCGAGACGAGAAAAATGCGCTGCAATATGCTGGTAAGGTATTTCTGGAGCTCTCAGCTGAGGAATTGGTAAAAGCATTGCAGGCCGGAGTTTTACTGGAGGTGTGTTGTGACGAGCAAAATCATTGAATCCCTGCGCGGTGACCTAGACGCATTGCACAACGTTGGTGCAATCAGCAAGGTGACGATGCGTGAGTTCGACGCGATCTGTCCTCCGCCAGTACGCGAGTTCAGTGCTGACGACATTAAGCGTTTGCGTGAGGGGCTGCACTTCAGTCAGCCAGTGTTTGCCCATCATCTGCACACCACCGCCTCAACGGTGCGCAAGTGGGAGCAGGGCGAAACGCGTCCAGCCGGTCCTGCGCTCAAGCTGCTTAATGTTATCGCCGACAAAGGCTTGCAGGCCATTATTTGATAAATGTAAAACGGAGATGCAGTTATTTACTCGTGCCAACTGCTTGGTACCTTCTTATTTTACCTCTCCAATTATCCAATGTGGGACTTGTTGCTCCCTTAAAAAATCACCTGCCTGCACACCCTGCAACATCGCCAGTGTCGATAGAATGCCCGCTTCCGTGCAGGTCGGCGCAGCCACAGTGATGGAGCGTGGCGCGCCCATCACTGGATACCCGGTTAGCGGGTTGAGAATGTGTCCATACCGCGTACCCTGATGCATAAAGAAACGTCGCGTATCGCCGCTGGTGGCTAGGGCGCCCGCATGCAACGACAGCGCCCCAATGGCTTCTTGTACTGAATCGGGGTTCTCTAAACCCAGGTTCCAAGGTGCTCCTCCCGCGCGCGACTGATTACAGCGCAGGTCGCCGCCCAGATTGACCAAGCAAGGCAGATTGAGTGCTGCACTCAATTGCAACAACGTGCGGTCCACCGCGTATTCTTTGACGATACCGCCAAAATCGATTTCCATGCCTTCTGGTAGAGTCAGATCAGTGCCCGTCCACGTCAAGCGCTGCCAGCCGATGTGAGGCAGTAGCTGGGTAATTTGCACCGGCTCGGGAAAGGTCGTTAGGCCATCGCTGCCAAAACGCCAAATCTTGCGCAACAGACCAGAGGTGATGTCGAACAACCCGTCGCTGAGCTGATAACACTGCGCGGCAAAGTTTAGTAACCCTGCCGTTTCAGGGTCTACCGTCTGAGCTTTGCCTGCCTGTTGGTTGAGTCGGCTGATGACACTGGTGTTCAAGTATCGACTGTATTTGTCTTCAATGCGCCAGACTTCTTGCGCAGCGGTTCGCACCGCATCAAGCATTGGCTGCTGTAAGGCATTTTTGTCTGCATCGACCAGTATCTCTCCGGTACTGCCCATGGCGTTGAAGCGCGCTCGCCACAGCCTTTGCTGTGCATTGAAGTGGAATTCGAAATGGCGGTCAGTAGGCATAGGAACAGGGATCAGTGGCCATAAGTTTGAACTGAAATGGGTATTGCTCAAAAAGCCGCGAACAGCATCACAGTTTTGCATGTGCTTTGTACCATAGCTAAGAAAGCAGGCCTACTATGCATTCTAATTGATGCCCAACTCTGTGCTTTCGACGCGAGAGGTTGTTTCGGCAAACTTAACAATGATCGCAGCCTGAGACACGCCCATGAACCATTCAACCACCCCTTCCTTCGGTGCTATAGCCACCGGGCTTTTGATGGCTGTTGTGCTGGCCGGATGTAACCCTGGCACTCCTGACCAGAATCAACAACGCCAAATCAATGTCACCGGCGCAGCCGCGCCCTTGTCGAGCAGTGACTACCGAGCGCTCACGCCGGAACAACAATACGACGTGGCGAACAAGCTGTTGAGTAGTTTTTATCGTGGTGTGCCGGTTGATGAGTTTTTTGACCTGTCGTACGGCATGAGCGAATTGCGGCTCCGCCAACCGGATTTCCTGGCAACCACACGGCAAGCTTTGAACCGACCACTTCTGCCCGAGGTGCGCGCGTCGATCCGTGCGGAAATCGGTTTGCTGCCGGACAACACGCCGGTCAATCAGTCGAACGTACTCTACGAATTCACCACCAACACCAATGACAACAGCACGGTATTACATCGCCAAGTACCGCTGGCGCAGATCATTGAATACCCCATCAGCCGCGATCTGTATGTGGAGTGGATGGCCTATTTTTTAACCAACACCATCATGTTTTCGCCTGCATTGGAAATGGAAAGCACGGATGCGAAAGACGCCGCTTTTGTCTACGGCTTTCTACGCAACAGCATTCGGAACGGTACATCGATCCAGGATACCGTACGTCAGTATTTGGGAACGCAATCACGCTGGCGCGTATCGCGCTCGGCTGAAAACCATGCCTTGGAAGCTTATGAATTATTCCTTGGGTTGTTTGAGACCGAAGAAGACTCGCGCCGCGGCGGTATCGCTTGCAGCGAGTGGCGTCTAACGCCGGAATCGGCCCAGTATCAACTCGTGCGCAGTGGGGAGCCAAATACGCAGTACCAAAAGGTGCTGGATAACTATTACATTTTGGACTGCGACGACCTCCACAGTTTGATTGTGTCGCACCCGCTGTTCATCCCTCGCGTTACTGAGGTGATCGTTAACTACTTCCTGGCAGAAGAGAGCGCTCAGGTGCGGAGCGCTTTTGTGGCGTCTATTGCTGCCGCGCAACCGCAGACGTTTGAAGACATCTTTTCAGCGATTTTGTTCTCTCGGCATTACCTGCTGCACAGTGAACGGCCCTTGTGGTTTGAGGAGAACTTCTTCGGCACTCTTCACCGCCTACGTTGGACCGTTGCACGCAATCAAGGCTGGATTGGTCGTCCTGTTCTCCGTCATCTGCAAGAACATCAATGGTCCGCACTCTTTCAGCGCAATATGGGCAGTGCAGCGATGGAATATAAAATTGGCCGTACGCCCAGCGTACCCATGGACGCCATGAGTTTTGCCTCCCAAGCAAAAGCGATGCGTGAGCAGGTGTTTGTGAACAACCGTAATGGTTGGCAGGGCGGCACCTATTCCAGTAATACGACGGGGTTCCGTGGTCTTCTATTGGAGGCCGTGCCACGCACGGATGACCCCACGTTATGGCAAACTCAGCGGCGTCCAGATGTAGAGGCTTTGACGGCTGCCGAGTACTTAGATTACCTGTTTCTGACCACGTTGCGCCGTCGTGCTACAGACGCAGAACGTCACGGCTTGCTCAGCGTGATGCGTACTGATGATGGTACGCCTGGAATGGATTTAATTCGCGAGATTGATGGTGCGGTGTCTGTGCGACCTAATAACAATTACTACTACACTGAAGTCGCGCAGATAGTGTTCGAGTACGTCGCACGCCTGCCAGAATTTTATTATCAGCGCCGCACATTTGCCGTGGCCGGAACAGGAGGTGCACAATGAATCGTCGTAGCTTTTTACGCAGCTTGGCGTTAGCGCCTGTCCTGCCCAGTGCCTTAAGTTTGTCAATGCTATCAAACCGGGCTCAAGCGGCAGGCTTGAACTACCAAGCGGTGAACTTTAGCGCACCGGCCGTGATGCCGCAGGTAATCAATATCTTTCTGTATGGCGGAGCATCCGAGTTGGCGGGCAATCTGACCAATATTGGGGATATCAACCTGCATTCAGAAAATTCCTATACCGGTGCATTTGGTGGGGGAATATTGAATCAGCGGGATGGGAATACAGACCCGTTTAACGGCGGTCAGCCGCAGATTACCCCACACGGTTTTTGGGCCGGTGCTGGCGGCACCTATATGGAAGACATGCTGGCCAGTGGTGACTTGAGCGTTTATCGCACCATTCATCGGCGTAAAAACGGTACGCGCTCGCATCGAGAAGCCATCTTCATCAATCAGAAGGGCGCCTTGGATGTTGAAAATTCGCCGGGTTTAGGAACACGACTGGCGTTGATGCTGCATACGCATCGTAATGCACTGGCGGGCAGCGGTTGCGTGTTAGCAGACGGTCGTTCCATCGGCAGTTTCGACGATGGTTTATTGGGCTTGCCTCTACCATTCGTTTCTTTTGAGGGGCAAACCACGGCGTACGCACAAGACCCCGCAATGGCAACCCCGATGCCGCTGCGCGACCTGTCGCTGAACGCTAATTTAGACAATCCGTATTCGCGGTTAGGCGGTATCACGGGTAATGATGTGGTCAATAGCCGCATTGATCAGCTTGTGGCTGACTTGTCCGGGCAGGCCGACCGCTTCAATAAGGCCCGCACCGGGTTCACCGCCCGTGAAGCCATGGCGGCCTTGGTAGGAGACCTACAGGACGCTCGCAGCGCAGAATTGCCTTTGGTAGCTGATGGTGACCCTGATCGTGACAATGCAACCGGTCGACTCATATACCCCAACAACGGCTTTGCCAATCAGATACGTGCTGCGGTGACCTTGGCGATTCACAACCCGTCGACGCTGTACGCATCGGTCGGTACGCCGGGCTTGGGTGGCTGGGATGACCACAACAACGCGGTTGATCGCTATCGCGGGCGATTTGCACAGCTTATGCAGGCGCTTCGAGTGGCCGCTAAGCACATTCGACTGATGCACAATCGAAACATTGCCTCAGGTGCACAACGACGTACTGATAACATCATCATTAATGTCTGGGGAGATTTTGGCCGCTTGGTGAATTTGAACAATTCACGTGGTTGGGATCATGCGAACAATCAGAACTTGTACACCATTGGCGGCGCGGGTGTGCGTCCTAGCGGAGCGTCGGCGCTGGGTAAGGTGGTGGGTACCACGGAGCGTGTTGGCCGGACGAAAACCAACAATCAGTACACGCAGCCTACCAATGACAGTTACGAAGCAGAGGCTATGAGCATAGCGGCGTCAATGTATGGCTATTTCGGTGCGCAAAACCCACAGGTGATGACGGCAGATCCGGTGTTTAACCCCGATGGTGATGTACCCCTGGATGAACAGTTAGCCGGTAAATCACCGTTGTTTTAGGGGGGGGAGGAGTGCAGCCCCTGTGCGAAGGCGGGTATAAATACCCGCCCTACGGGGCGCTCGATGTATTTTCAAAGCTGATGCTGACAATCAACGCCTGATTCCGCTCATGCGTGGCGTCTTGAAATTCCTGATGGAAATAAGCCAGTCGCGGCTGCAGGGAACCCCATGTGTGGACCGGGATGCTGAATTTAAGCCCCACTGTATAGCTTTGCATCTGCGCCAATCGGCTGTCCGAGCTGGCAAATTCGGGCAGGGCTGCGTAGGGCTCAAGAGAGCGCAAATAGAAATCAGCAGCGGTTTGGAAGTGGAATCGTCCAAAGGGTTCGATAAAACGTGCGCCGCCATCCAAGCTGTAGCGATATTGACTGTCCAGCGTAATAGACTGTACACCCCAGTCGTCGCCGTACAGGCGCACAGAGCCACCTAGAATATTGCCGTCCGGTCGTTGTTGGCGCATGGAGGAATACAGTGCAAGGCGGCGCCGCTCGTCCGGGCGACCTTCGTAAAAGCGTTCCATCTCCACGTCATCACTGTCAGCCATGCTAAAGACCTTGTACGGGTCTGTGTGATAACCCAAAGAGTGCGAGTAGGTCACATTGAACTGTGCCACTGTACGACGATCTAAAACCTGCGTTACGCCCAGCAATCCGCTGAAAGAGTTGCGCCGCCCGGCGTCATAGAAAATGGCATCTTCCACATTGGTCATCGGGCCGGGTGTAGTGCCATCGCGCTTGGCGTTTTTGTCGCCTTCTGCGCCAACGCCCACTGACAGCGTCGTGAGTCGGTTGTTGATGTCCAAGCTGGCTTTTATACTGCCGCCAATCGCTGTGAAGTCACTTTCTACGGACGCATAGCCGCCGTATGCTACGCGGAAGAGTCTGGTGTAGCTGTGTTCCCAGTTGGCATCCACCGACAAGCGGGTGTCACTGAACTCTGCCATTGCCGTACCTGCGCCGGAAACGTCAAAGCCGCCGCCGGAGGTCCCTGTGCTGGTGACGACACTGTCGCCATCAATGGCACCGGTTGGCGTTGCACCGGTCATGGTGTCGAGTACCACGCCCAATTGAATGCGCGCGTCGTCACTGATCTGGCCACGAATATTGGCAATATAAGACTGCACGCTGATACGGTCGCGTTCGCGATAGTCCAGGTAGGTTAGGTTGGTGATCCATTCATTGCTGTATTCTTGCGCGGCCGGACTCTGGCACAACAAAGTACCTGTGGCGACAGCCAGCATGGCCCGAACATTTTTCTTGTCAGTTGCAGCCACAGCCTCCGCCTCCAACACCAGAGCCGCCGGTGGCCGCTTCTTTGCTGAAGTAAATGTGGCTGTCGACATAGGTATCGACCGGGTGACCGTCAATCTCCATGCCGGGCTGAGCCAACGCGCCGCGTTCCCATACGGGTACCTGAGCACAGCCGGTGAGCGTCAGCAGGAAAGCAATGGTCAGTAAACTGGCGATACGCATGTCAGTAAGTTCCCGCGGCTTGCATCATTTCAATTAAGCGCTGCTCGGTCGCGGCGCGTTCACCCAACCGAAAGCCGATTTTCTCATATTGAATCTGGCCATGGTGATCAATGTAATAAGCGGTTGGCATGCCTTCTACACCGTACAATGGTGGCAAAGATGCTTTGTGGTCGTAGACGATCTGAAAGTCGGCAGGGAAACGGTCCAAGAAACGCTGCGCGTCGGCCTGCGTTTCATCCACGTTCACGGCCAGAATGCGTAGGCCTTGGTCTTTATAGCGCGCATGCAATTCGTTCATAAACGGAAACGACTGTCGACATGGACCACACCAGGACGCCCAAAAATCCAAGTACACAACCTCTCCACGAAAATCAGACAGGGTGTGGCTGCGCCCGGTTTCCGGGTCGGTAAAACTGAAATTGGGGGCTGGCTGGGCCAACAGACCGCCAGATATGATGACCAAAAGCACCGCCAAACGCAGCTGACGCCAGAGTAACGGCAAAATTCGGAGAGAAGTGTAGGTCATGCAGCAGTTCCTCAAGAACAATGCGATAGTTAAGCACGCATCATAGCGCAGTGGTTGACCACGCATAGTGAACCAGTGCGCAAATTCGAGTAGGGCCGGTGTTTACACCTGCCAAAATATCGCGGGTATGCTCTTGCTAAATAAGCATTGCCTCTGGGTAGGAGGCCAGCCCTCTGGCCGAACCAGCGCTATTCGCCGTTTGTTTAACGGCGGGTGTAAGCACCCGCCCTACGTAAATAGGGTGTTTAAATCCAGCCCGCTCTCTAAGTCCAACCCAACCAACGACCGGTTGACTACCGTTTGTCCTGTATTGCCGCTTGCCACCCAGTCGGCAATGGCTTTGTGCAGGTGCTCAATGGTGGTTTTGCCCTCAATTTCAGGGCTGGGCTCGGTGTGCATGCGGTCGATTTCGGCCTCTGGAAACATCTCGCCATAAATGCCTGTTCGCACGCCTTGGCCGATCAACAGCATGTAGTTGCCACGTCCATGGTCAGTGCCGGCGTCAAAGTTGCTTTTAATTTGACGGCCAAATTCGCCGTTAATGACCAGTAAGGTATTGCTCTTGGCGGTACTGTCCATTTGCGTGAACAGCGTATGCAGCCCTTTGCCGGTGCCGAAGAGATCCGAGAAATTCGGCTCTATCATGTTTTTTTGGTTATCGTGGCTGTCCCAACCGCCCATATCAATCGATGCGACGCGCAAGTCCAGCGCGTCGCTGGCGTGGTTCAACATGTCGTGCAGCGTGCGCATCTGGCGGGCAAAATCGCCTTTGTTCAGCCAGGCGCTCGCAGGGGTATCCAATACGTCTTTGCCGTTGAGTGCATCGGCGAGGTCCTGACCGACACGGCGCAACGTGCGCTCATGGTCTATCACGCGTTCAATGCGGTGATTCACGGCGGCGCGCTCACTGAGGCCTTTATAATAACCGCTCATAGCGCGCGACATGTGTGCGTTCCAATGAAACTCGTGTTTGCTTTCGCCTGCCGGTATCCACGTTGGGTTCCAGTCAGCTAAATTTAGCCCCCGGTGATCAAACAGGCCTGCCGTGCGTGCATCCAATATAGTTAACGGGTTATCGGTCGGTGAGCGCAGGTTAGAACCGGTGGCGTCCGGCATATAGCAGAGATTACGCGGCGTGCGGGTCAGTGACAGAACCCGGCCGTCGAGTACGTCGGCAAGGCGACCTGCCCAGCCGGAACGGCCGTATTCATCCGCGGCTGCGTCGTGTCGACCGTAGTCCAAGGCCAGCAGTGAATGCACGTGGTCGCGTGATGGTGAACCCACGACGTTGCAGATCACTGCAACCCCTAAGCCATGGCCGCCAGTACCGGTCAGTAGTTCATGCAGCCAGCTCGCCTCCTCTTTTAATACACCGAAAGTATTACCGTCTACTGTCGCTTCTAGATAGTCCTGCCAATAGCGTGTACTGGCGGTATTGAAATTGCCATTAGCTAATGATTGCGACCGATAATTGTGCTGCCAAAACGCCTTGCCATAAGATTCACTGCTGTTCGGTGGTGGCACGAACAAATGACGAAAATCCGGGCCGCCGTCCAGCGTCAGCTGTACCAATGTGCGTTGGGAGGCGGGTGTTGCCTGGGCTGTGCTCGGTAGGAGCAAGGCACCAGCCGCTGCGCCGGTGAGTAAGCGATGACTGCCCAGGGTGGCACCCAAGGATGCTTTGAGGAACTCGCGCCGTTTCATCAGCGACCCTCCTGATAGAACATATAAGGCGTGGAGACAATAAAATTAATGGCGCTGCCCATACGCCAAGCGAAATCGACCAGATGGTCTTGCTCCGATGCTGAAAGGTTGGCCGCCGTGGGAAGGGCGGGCACGGTGCGGTTTGCTAGTGCGGTATAGGGATCGTGGTAGCGTCCGCCGGCAGTCAGGTCGGTATCGGTAATGACCTCATCCCACTCAACGTCAAGGTTCAGGTCGCGGCGCCAAAAGCGGATCAAATCGTAGCCTGAATCACCAGCCAGAAATGCGTAGACATGGGCGCGCTCCAATGGACCAAAGTTCTTTAAATCGTCCGCGATAAAGCGTTGCCACAACCATTCGCCCAGCATCTCAACCGAATAGCCATCAACTTGGTCTGTTGGTGGCAGAGCAGGCCGCCAGTCTTTTATCCAGACGCGCGGCCCGGTATTTTGTGGGACACGATAGTCGGCTCGACCCCAGCGCCAGCTGTATTCCACGACGAAGTTAAAAATGCGCATGAAATAGTCGCTGTTTTTGTAGGCGTCTTGCCCTGTTTGGCCACCAAATACATTGTGGTGTGGTTCAAAAACCGAAAATCCGTGGTTCCAAAACTCCCAGTCCAGATCGTACAGACGGTAGCCATTGGGTGCTGCCCAGATGTCATCGTTGGTTAAAACGAGGTTGTTGGCGATGCTCAGAGTACGGTCGAACACGTTGAAGTATTTAATGCGTTCTTCGGAATGGAAGTCTTCACTGATGGCGTAGCCCTTGAGAAACGTCATTAGGTCATGCTGATCGTTTTCGACCAAATTCGCCCACCATGTGCGTAGACGTTCTTGCTTCTCGGGTTTGTTAAGGATTTCGTCGTCTGCTAACCAGCGTACAATCAGCACTGGCAGGTTTTCTAAGCTTTGCGGATGCCGGACAGCCAGTGGGCCAAGTTGCTGCATTTTCGCCAGAGCATTATTCCCAGTAATTGTGTGACCAAGAATCTCAAGCGGATCGGTATGATGTTGCTCGGTATTGTAGGACAAGGTGCGGCTGTCGGCGTGATCCCAGTTGCCGTTTAGTCGCATTCCTGTGAGAAGTGCGGCCATGTTTTTAATGCTGATGGTTTCGTGGTAATCGGCGTTAAAGGTGCCAGGGTCTGCGTGATTTGGCCCGCTGGTTAGAATGCCGAAATACAGCTGAAAATACTCTCGGGCAAAATTCTCGTTCCCCCAGAAATGCCATTCTCCCGAATTATCTTTCCAAGCCGTGTTCCATTGATGATTGTACTGCACGGCCACGGCCGAGCTGCTCGCCGCTATGGTCACCAGTTCGTCGAAGGTTTTCCCCGCGGCAACGGCATTCATGATGTCGTCATAGTACTGCACCATTTGCCAATTATTCACGTTGGCATTATGGCTGACCGCCATGTGGTAGTTCGTGAGATACAACCCCAGTTTTTGACGCACGGGGTTCAGACCTCTGGTTTGGCTTGCCTGTACCCAAATGCGCGTGGGTGAGCGCCACGAATCGGCATGGCCACCTAATGAATAACGCTGGCGTTGGCTACGCATTGGATTCGCTGGGTGATTACTCCCCCAATAATCGCTCAGGCCCTGTAAGCTACCATCAGGCCCTATGTGTCGGTGGTCTTCAATGGGGGATAATTTGGGGTGGTGAGGGCCTGCATAAAGAATTTCCTCGATGGCATGCCGCGGGTCCTCCATAGATGCCCAGGTGCTGACCTGAGCGTCCGACGCATGGCCGCCAAAAGCAAACAGGTGCAGTACGCGGCGCACTGCTGCCTCGTCCCAGTCATGTGCAGAAACCTGTTGCAACCCAACCAAGGGCGGTTGATTCAAAGCCAATACCGCACCATCAAGGGCTGGTACGTTTGGCTTTAAATTCGGGTAGTTGGTATCTGTGACCTTGCTTGGCTCTTCCGGCATACAGCCAAGCATGCCCAAGCTGGTGGCCAAAAGGAGTGTGGTCAATAGTCGCATGGCGCCGTCCGATGCGGTTGATACATCCTGAATTATAGCGAGGCATTCACATGCACACTGTTAAATTTCTAATATGACCAAGCTTGAAATGCTGGTTTTATGACGTAGTTCTCAGGCCTTTGCGTCAAACCCCCAGCGCGAAAACCGTCTTGTAGCGCTTTTTGCCTATTCATACTCCATTCACGTCGGTATACTCGCCGCCTGTCAATGCCCCTGTGTTAATGGGCGCATCTGAAAACGTCAGCGCTTTATTCAGCGGTGATCATAACGTTTTTAGCATGCCCCCGAAGGGAAACCAGTGAAATTCTGGTGCTGCCCCCGCAACGGTAATTGAGGATACAGATGTCTTTGCGCCACTGCATATTGTGTGGGAAGGCGATGTCTGGTGAGTGGGTATTCCTGCTCTGCCTCTAAGCCCGGAGACCGAACACAAGCGGCTGTTGCCACGATGCGGTGGGCTATCGTTGGTGAGTGAGATGCTGTTGTGAATGTTCTTCTGCTCAGCGCTCATTCCTTTTCGCCTGCCTTTTACTCCGAATTTTTGAGTTTAAGGACCTTTCAATGAATACCAAATGGCTCGCAGTTCCCTTATTAGGGGCTATCACGTTGAGCGCAAGTGCTGAACTGATGTTGTCTCCGGTCACGGTCACAGCATCACGCTTTCAACAACCTTGGGAAAATACCCCGTCAGGGGTAACCGTATTAAGCGGTGAAACATTGCGCGCGCAAGGCTATACCACGGTTGAAGCCGCGCTAGCGTCTCTGCCCGAACTCAACCCTTCCAGTACCGGTGGTGACCAGCAATTTGGTCTGCGTGGCCTTGCGCCAGGCAGCAGCGATGTTTTGATATTGCTCGACGGTCAGAAGCTGAATCAGAATGACATCTCCGCTGTTCACCTGTCTGGGCTCTCACTGCAGAACGTTGAACGCATAGAGATCATTCGCCGCAGCAGTGGTGTGCTTTACGGCGACCAAGCGGTGGCAGGGGTGATCAATATTGTGACGCAGGCAAACCCCAAGGGGCAGATGTCTGTATGGACCCGTGAAGATGGCCAGCCCAGCGGTTCCATCATGGTGCCTGTTGCTATTAGTGACCAGTTGTCACTGCTGGTGGGTGGCGAGTATGACCAATATGAAGGCTTTCGGGAGAACAGTGGCCGAACCAATGCGTCAGGTTTTGGTGAGTTGACTTGGCGTGCCGCCAGCGGTCAGGTTCGCTTGCGTTCCGAGTATACCGACAGCGAGGTGCGTTTTGCGGGCAGTTTGACGAAAGAAGAAGCGGAAGATGACCCACGCCAAACGAACACGCCGGATGATTTCCAGCGCAACAAAACCTGGTCGCACCGAGTATCTGGAGAGTGGGATGCGTCGGCCGAGTTGTCCGTTGCATCTGAAGCCTATTATCGCACCAACGAATACGAATCTTTTCTCTTCGGTGGTGCAGGCGAGATTCAGCGCGATGCTTGGGGTGTGAGTCCTCGGTTGATCTGGTCACCCTTGGCCTTGTCTGCACTAGAGGTCACGACGGGAGCTGACGTGGTGCGAGCAGAATTGGTTTTTGATAGCGCGTTCACGCAACGTGAAATCACCCAGTGGCAATACGCCGGGTATCTTCAATCAGGTGTGGCGGTGACGTCCGGTCTGACGTTAACCGCCGGTGGTCGCTATGCAGCGACGCAGGAAGAGTTAGTAGACGCCACTGTTTATCCGGAGGGTGAGTCACTCAGTCAGCAAGCATCGGCCTTGGGCTTGGGTGCGCATTGGCAGCAGGGTGAGTTGCACGTGAACTTGAACTGGGAGCAAACGTTTCGCTTTGCCAAGGTGGATGAACAAGCGTTCACCGAAACAGGTGTGACGGGCTTGAAACCCCAGCGTGGGCATACCATTGAAGGCGGTGTGGCTATTCGAAATTCACTGCGCGATGTGGAAATCCAAGGGTACCGTATAACGTTAGTCGACGAAATTTACTACGACCCAACCTTGGATGGCCCATGGGGGGCTGGAACGGGAGCAAATACCAATGGTGATGAATCGGTTCGCACGGGCATGCACGCGCATTGGCAAGAGCAGTGGTTGTCAGCCCTGTGGACGCGCGTAAGCGTTGACTACGTGATCGCCGAGTTCGCCAGTGGCGATAACAAGGGCAAGCGCATTCCCGGTGTGCCGTCGTGGCAGGCTGGTGCGCAGTTGGGGCTTCGCCCGCTTGAAGCGCTGACGTTGGTGACTGATGTGCGGTACTACGGTGAACGCTACCTGGGTGGTGATAACAGCAACAGCAGTGATCCATTGGAGGCTTACGCCTTAGTCGATCTGAGTGCAAATTATCAAGTGCCACGGGTCAACGACTTGAGCATTCAGGCGCGAGTGAATAACGTGCTTGACCAGCAATACAGCGCCGCCGCTTTTGCTTCGAATTGGGGGGCGGACAGTTATTACCCCGGTGATGGTCGGAATTATTTCGCGGGCCTAACGTATCGGTTTTAAATAATGGGTGAAACCATAGGCTTGAAATGATTAACAGCGCTCGCTCCATTCGCCGCATCCTCTTAGTGCTCACCTTATCGGTAGGTTTGCACTTGGCTGTGGCTCTGGGTGCGGCGCTGTCGATGAATTACTGGTGGCCAAGGTCGCCCTCAAGTGTCTCCAGCGCAGAAAGCTCACGCACGCTGTCGCTGGCGCTCGTCAGTTCACCCGAGGAGTCGATTGCCGAGGCGCAGCCAACCGACGATGGCGCTGTGGACAATGCAGTGGAAGCCCCCGCGGCACCGACACCTGCGCCGCCGGCCCCTGAGCCGGATTCCTCTTTACCCCCGCCCATTACAACCGATGAACCTGCATCGTCCACCATCAGTGACGTTCTGCCGGAGCCGGAGCCGGAATTACAGGACCATGGACCTGAACCCATCGTGGAACCGGAAGTGGATATACGCGAAGAGTTTGACCCTATTCCGCTGTTATCGGAGATCGAATCACAGTCGGCAGATGTTGAATTGGCAAAGCATGAAGGTGCTGAAAGTACAGTGGACGTTTCCTCTGTCGATGACCAAGCCGCGCTGGAAGACAATATTACCTCATTGTTGCGGCAGGCGTTGGCTGCTCAGCTGCGTTACCCTGAGCGTCTACGGCGCCGGCAAGCGGAGGATTGCGTGACCGCACGCGTCGATGTGACGGATACAGGGGCGGTATCCTTACTGGCCATTACCGAAGCGAGTCGCCAGCGCGAGTTTAATCAGGAAGTGACGCGTGCGATTGGTGCATTGCCCCGCCTAAAGCTCGATCAACCCATGACTGACTCTGCGTTGCAAATTTCGGTGCCGGTATGTTTTACACTTGCGGTCAACTAATGCGTGCTGAACATGCTGTTTTTGGATAGTGCCAATGAAGCCCATCTATTGGCCCTGAAGGCTGATAATACGAACCTGGTTGAGCCGGACCGATTGTCTTTCGGTGCAGTTAATCCGCAGAATTTCACGCACTTTAGGCCGTATGCATACATTTGAGTGATGCTTGGGTGGCGTGAAAAACGAGAAGAAGTGTCAGGCGGGTTACAAATAGCAAGAGGCGAAGCTGAAAAGGATGGCCTGTGGTGCTACCACACCAACAGGCCAATTAGGCTGTGCTTAGAAGCGCATACCTATGCCCAGGTAGTTGTTACGGCCGGCGTGCTGGCCCGCTTCAACAAACAACCGTGCGCTGTCGAGACGGAAGTTGATGCCGATCTCACCAGAAGGTCCGAAATCTGAACCTGGCAGCAACTGTGTACCCAAGCCAAGACCTGCGTAAATGCTGGTAGCGTTGTTCAGGAAGAACATCAAGTTCAAGCCCAAGTCGCCAGCCATCACGAAGTCATCACCAATACCACCACCCAGCTCTGCATCGATCATCAAGCCCAGACCACTGCGGCGCAGACCATCAGCCTGAATAGGGATGCTGTAGCTGAAGATACCGCCAATACCATCGGCATAAGACCCGACCATTAAGCCCGTAGAGGCCTGATTGGTGCGGATGTTGACATCGGCGTGCGCTGCCGCTGCGAAACTCATAGCCACTAAAAGGATTACAAGACGTTTCATCGGTTTCTCCGTAGATGAATGGAATTTACAAAGATAGTAGACAATAGGAATGTAAGCGGCGCAATGCTCCAGACGCAATATTGTCGATCGGGCAATGCGTCTAGGGTCCTTGTAATGGGACTCTTCAAAGCGATTACCCGCCTTGTGTTGTCGTTTGGCCTTCAAAGTACGAACAAAGATGCATTGCCTACCCACAATAGGTAAACTATGCGCCCCTTAAATGAGGTACAGCATGCGCGTCGCAGATTTCGATTTTACCTTACCTGATGAGCTGATTGCTCGTTACCCCATGCCTGAGCGCACGGCCAGCCGACTGTTGCAACTGAGTGGCGAGACGGGCGCAGTGCAGCATGGTCAGTTTGGTGATGTCCTGAATTTATTGCAGCCCGGTGATTTGCTGGTGATGAACAACACGCGGGTGATGCCAGCGCGTTTATTTGGGCAAAAGGCCAGTGGTGGTCGGTTGGAAATCCTGATCGAGCGGTTATTGGATGAGCGGTCAGCGCTTGCGCATGTGCGCGCCAGTCGTGCCCCGAAGCCGGGTGCCGAACTGCATCTCGACGGTGGTGGTATCGTTAATGTGGTGGGGCGTCGCGATGCCTTGTTTGAACTGCAATTGGCGCCCGAATTGAGCTGGTTGCCGGTATTGCACGCGCAAGGCCACATGCCGTTGCCGCCGTATATCGACCGGGAAGACCAAGCGTCGGATCGCGAGCGCTATCAAACTGTTTACGCGCAAGTGGAAGGGGCGGTTGCAGCGCCTACGGCTGGACTGCACTTTGACGCGCCCTTGTTGCAGGCACTCAAAGACAAGGGCGTTGAGCAGGCCTTCGTCACTCTGCATGTGGGCGCCGGTACGTTTCAGCCGGTAAAGGTTGATACCGTAGAAGAGCATGTCATGCACTCCGAGTATCTTGAAGTGTCGGCGGACACCGTGGCGGCTGTTCAGGCTTGCAAAGCCCGTGGTGGTCGCGTCGTAGCGGTCGGTACCACATCGGTACGCAGTCTCGAAAGTGCCGCACGCAGCGGCGAATTGCAGGCCTTCGCTGGCGACTCCGATATCTTTATTTACCCCGGCTACCGCTTTAAGGTGGTCGATGCTTTGATTACCAATTTCCATTTGCCGCAATCGACGTTGTTGATGTTGATCAGCGCGTTTGCCGGGAAAGAAGCGGTAATGGCCGCTTATGAAGCCGCCATTGCCGAACGCTATCGATTTTTCAGTTACGGGGACGCCATGTTTGTCACCCGTTCACAGGAGGCCGCCCAATGAGCCGCGAATGTTTTATGAAGTTTGAGTTGCACGGCACCGATGGCGCGGCGCGCCGTGCCACGCTGACCTTTCCGCGTGGCAAAGTGGAAACACCGTGTTTTATGCCGGTGGGCACGTACGGTACGGTGAAAGGCATGTTGCCGCGTGACATCGTGGAAAGTGGTGCGCAAATTATTCTGGGCAATACCTTTCATCTGATGTTGCGACCCGGCACGGCAGTGATTCAAGAGCACGGCGATCTGCACGACTTCAACGGGTGGTCGGGCCCCATTTTGACGGATAGCGGCGGTTTCCAAGTGTTTAGCTTGGGCGAAATGCGCAAAATCAGCGAAAAGGGCGTGGTCTTTAAGTCGCCAGTCGATGGTGCGCGGGTAGAATTGTCGCCAGAAAAAGCCATGCAGGTGCAGCGGGAACTCGGTTCTGACATTGTAATGATTTTTGATGAGTGCACGCCGTACCCAGCGACACCGGACGAAGCGCGCAAGTCCATGGAGCTGTCTTTGCGTTGGGCGAAGCGCAGTAAAGATGCGCACGGCGATAGCCCGTCCGCGCTGTTCGGCATTATTCAGGGCGGCATGTATGGCGACCTGCGTAAGCGCTCACTGGCAGGGCTGAAAGACATCGAATTCGACGGCTACGCCATTGGCGGCTTGTCGGTCGGCGAGCCGAAAGACGAAATGATGAAGGTGTTGGATGTCATTACGGGCGACATGCCGGAAGACAAACCGCGTTATTTGATGGGCGTGGGTACACCGGAAGACTTGGTGGAATCGGTATTGCGTGGCGTGGATATGTTCGACTGCGTGATGCCAACACGCAACGCACGTAACGGCCATTTGTTCACCTCAGAGGGTGTGGTGAAAATCCGCAACGCGACGCACCGTCACGATACGCGCCCACTGGACCCGGAATGTGACTGCTACACCTGCCAGAATTTCTCGCGCAGCTATTTGCATCATTTGGACAAGTGTAAGGAAATGCTGGGCGCGCAGTTGAATACCATTCACAATCTGCGCTACTACCAGCACCTGATGGCCGGTTTGCGCGGAGCGATCGAATCGGGTAATTTGTCCGCCTTTGTTGATGAGTTTTACGCGAAACGGGGGCAAGAGCGGCCCGCTGCGTCGTAGGAGAAAGAACAACAGTTCGTGGTTTTTCCACGGGCTAAGGGTTTAAAAACACGTTTCTGTCCGCATTGAAGATGCAGGATACCTAAGAACATAAGAATTTAATTTCAGGAGTAATGTAATGAAAGCTGTTCTGTCTGTAGTTGCTTTGTTAGCACTGGCTGCCCCCGGCACGGCGTTTGCCGCTGCGGCTGGCTCACCAAGCCCAATCCCATCGTTCATCATGTTGGGTCTATTTGTCCTGATTTTCTATTTCATGTTGTGGCGTCCACAAGCTAAGAAGCAGAAAGCGCACCGTGCGCTGATGGAAAGCCTGACCAAGGGTGACGAAATCATCACCATTGGCGGTCTGGCAGGTAAGATCACCAAGGTATCCGACGACTTCGTCGTGGCTGAAGTAGCTGAAGGTGTAGAGCTTAAATTCCAGCGCAGTGCCGTATCGGCGACGTTGGTAAAGGGTACGCTCAAGCAGCTCTAATTGTCGGAGCGAGTGCACAGCGCCATTCGTTAGGCCCGGCTTGTCCGGGCCATGTTGTCTCACTAGGACAGTCTTATGCTCAATCGTTTCCCCGTCTGGAAATACTGCATGGTCGCCATCGTAGTATTTTTGGGCATTATCTACAGTTTGCCGAACTTGTATCGGGCAGACTACGCCGTGCAGATCACGGCCTCCTCGGCAACTGCTGCCGTCACCACTGGTGTTGAAGAGCGCGCGTTACGCGTTCTGGAAGACGCCGATATTCCTGTTCGTTTGGCTGAGCGCGTTGGCAATACCTTGCTGATTCGCCTGGCAAGTGGCGAAGATCAACTTGCGGCGCGGACGATAGTCCAGCAATCGCTGGGCGATGATTACATCGCTGCCTTGAACCGAGCGAATACCACGCCGCGCTGGCTTGAAGCCATCGGAGGCAAACCGTTGAGCTTGGGCCTCGACCTCAGTGGGGGTGTGCACTTCCTGATGGAAGTCGACATGCCAACTTATCTGGCTGATCGCGTCAGTGATTACGACGCCGCGCTGCGCCGCCAGTTCCGTGATGAAAACATTCGCTTCGCGAACGTCGAAGTCGTGGGTGACCGCGCCTTAACAGTCAGTTTCCGTTCTGCCGAAGACCGCACGGCCGGTGAAAACTACATTCGACGCAACTACCCTGAATTCGAGCGCAATACCTCAACCAGCGGCAACCTGTTTCAACTGCGCTTGACGCTGAGCGACGACCGTATTCGTGAATTTGAAGACTATGCGATCCAGCAGAACTTAACGACGCTGAGCAGCCGAGTTAACGAATTGGGTGTAGCAGAACCTCTGGTGCAGCGCCAAGGCCGCAACCGTATCGTGGTCGAATTGCCTGGCGTGCAAGACACTGCTACCGCGAAGCGCGTACTGGGTACGGCCGCTGAGCTGGAGTTCCGCTTGGAGGCGAAGCCTGGTGATTCACCACTGGATATAGAGCGCTTCCCAACGCGCGATGGTGCCGGTGGCGCACCGTTCGCTGACTTGCGAAAAGAAGTGATCGTAACCGGTACGAACGTGACTAACGCTCGTTCCGATTACGATGAAAATGGCTTGCCTCAGGTATCGGTCAGTTTGAACAGTGCCGGTGGTACCAACATGATGCGCGTGACGCGCGGCAATGTGGGTACACGCATGGGTGCGCTGTTCATTGAATACAATACCATCACTACCTACCGTACCGTAGATGGCGAGCGCATTGCCGAATACGAGAATGTGGTGGAGAAGAGCGTCATCAGCTTGGCCACCATTCAGAGTGCTTTTGGCCCGTCATTCCGTATCACTGGTATGCGCTCACCCGCTGAGGCGGCTGAGCTAGCCCTGTTATTGCGTGCCGGTGCACTGGCCGCGCCCATGTACTTCGTGGAAGAGCGTACCATCGGACCAAGCCTCGGTGCAGACAACATCCGTATGGGTGTCACGTCGGTCATCATCGGCTTCATGGCCGTGATTGCCTTCATGATCCTGTGGTATCGCACCTTCGGTTTGTTGGCCAACATTGCGCTGGCCATCAACTTACTGCTGATTGTTTCTGTGATGTCGTTGCTGAGTGCCACGCTCACGTTGCCGGGCATTGCCGGTATCGTTTTGACGGTGGGTATGGCGGTGGATGCGAACGTGCTCATCTTCTCGCGCATACGCGAAGAGCTAACCAATGGAGAGTCGCCACAATCGGCCATATCCGCCGGTTTTGATCGCGCGTTCGTGACCATCTTCGATGCGAACATTACGACGCTGATCGTTGCCATCATTCTCTTTGCTGTGGGTACTGGTGCGGTGAAAGGCTTTGCGGTCACGCTGTCGGTCGGCATTCTAACGTCGATGTTCACCGCCATTATTGTTACGCGCAGTCTGGTGAATTTGTTTTTTGGTGGTCGATCTCTTAAGTCGGTCCCTATTTGGGAGGTCTGGGCATGGCGGAAGTAGCAGAAAAGTCACCCGTGAAAGTTTATCCATTTATGTCAAAGCGGCTAGCTGCTGCTGTACTGTCAGGTCTGTTGTTGCTGGGCTCGCTGGGTTCACTGGCGTTCCAAGGGCTTAACCTGGGTCTGGACTTTACTGGCGGTACGCTGGTAGAGCTGGGTTACAGTGAGCCTGCGAACCTGAACGCAGTGCGTGATGTATTGGCTGCCGAGGGTTTCGAAGACGCCCGTGTGCAGTTCTTTGGCTCCGAACGTGAAGTGATGATCCGCTTACGCGCCGATGATGATCCACAATTGGGTGATCGCATTGTGGCGTTGATGCGCGACACCAGTGACGGCCAAATCAGCTTACGGCGCAGTGAGTTTGTTGGTCCGGCGGTTGGTGAAGAGTTGCGTGACCGTGGCGGGTTGGGCATGATTTTGGCCTTGGCCGTGGTTATGCTCTATGTCGCTCTGCGTTTCCAATATAAGTTTGCCTTTGGTGCGGTGGCGGCGTTGATACACGACGTCATCATCGTGGTCGGTATCTTCTCGCTGTTTCAGTTGAATTTTGACCTGACGGTGCTCGCAGCTGTGCTCGCTGTAGTGGGGTATTCGCTCAACGACTCCATAGTGGTGGCGGACCGCATACGGGAAAACTTCCGCAGTGTACGCCGCGACGATACGCTCTACATCGTTGATCTGTCGCTGACCCAAACGCTGGGCAGGACCTTGGTGACGTCGGGTACGACCATTCTGGTATTGCTCTCGTTGCTGGTGTTTGGTGGCGAATTGATTCGTATGTTCAGCTTGGCGCTGTTGATCGGTGTTGTCGTGGGTACCTACTCTTCGATCTATGTATCGGCGAATGTACTGGCGCAGATGAATTTAACCAAGCAGGATATGATGCAGCCAGAGAAAAAAGAAGTAGAAACGGAAGAAGACATTCCGGATTGGCTAAAAGACTGAGTAAGCTCGGTCATTAGGTCGCCGTTACAATTCGTTGCTTAACATAACGGGTTGTGACGGTACTCTGATAGAAAAGGCGTACACTTAATGGCAATGGAGTATGCGATTCCAGCATGCTCTGCCGCATCCCAGTCTGCGCGGCACCAACTGACCCGGGCCTGAACACTATCACGTTGGGTCGCTTGATGTCGCGAGGCTGGTTCTAATCACAAAAAAGCCAGCGCATGCGCTGGCTTTTTTGTGCCGATACCGAAGTCCCGTAGGGCGGGTGCTTTTCTTTATAAGTACACCCGCAACACCATTTCGCAGGATGCCAGCCCTCTGGCCGAACCTTCGCGCAGAGGGCTGCGCTCCTACGACGTTGACTTCTTCGCTTTGGATTGCGAAAACTGACTGGACTTGAATGGCATAACGATCGAGCCCGTAGCGCCCCTTGCCATCCAGTCGTGGAACTCTTCCGCCAATCGCTCACCTGCACCGACCGCTTTTCGCCAGTAAGTATGGCGTTCACTATCCGATAAACGACTGAAGTCACGCCGATCCGGTAACTTGCCGTATGGCAGCTTTTCAATAAAAGCCGGAGACGGGGTCATCAGTACGACGTCTTGATAGTGCAGTTCATTGACGCGTCGCCACGACAGCGACTTATCGAACCAACCGGGCTTGAGAACCGGTGCAAAATGCGGGTAGAGGACATAACCATTGGGCGTGTCGAATGGCAGATCAAAGTGGTAGTCGACCATGCCTCCATCGCGGTACAGTCCATTGGACGAGCCGGGAATGTTTTCCACGCCAGCCAGAGCCAGCGGTATAGCCGCTGAAGCCATCAAAGCGGGAATCAAATTGTCCGTAGAGAGCTTGCTAACGGTGGTGTGAAAGTCGTTATAGTGCGAGATCGGCAATGAGCCGGGCGCGCTTTGCACGATATGGCGATCAAAATGCCAGCGCAGTGTTCGGCGCGATGCTAAATTGCCGGCCGCGACCAGAGCAAAGGCCATGGCCTGTTTAAAGCGAGATTCGTTGCAGGTAACGCCTTTGCAGCGCGCCGCTACAATATTCAGCGAGCGGTGCGGCTGGGGAGAATATTCGTCCGTTAGAACTTCCTTCAGCATTAACTCACATTGGTCGGAGACTTGCTGTGCCGTCATGCCTTTCGGGAAGCTCTGGTTTAAATAAGACGATTCTAAGCGTTGCAATGCAGCTACCGGATCAGCCGCCGCATGGCAAGCCATACGCCATGCGCCTATGGATGAGCCGACCAGTTGAAGTTCAGGCGCTTTGGGCAGGCAGTTGCGGGCCAGCTCTTGGTCCAAATGGCTCAGTACAAACCACTTAGGGCCGCCAGAGGCGCCCAACATTACCTGAACGTCTTTAGCTTGAAATCCTCGTTCGCGGATGCGGCTGTAGGCTCGCTTGCCAGCGACTATCTGCAGTGAATGCATCCGTTCAACACTCCCAATTCAATGCCATGATACTCAGACGATATCCCGCAACAGCTGAACTGTAGCTTTAAATAAGCGAGGGTTCGCACCCACCATGTTGCCTTGCGCGGATTGAATGGGTGAGCCGGAGAGATCGCCCGTTACAGCGCCAGACTCTGTGGCCAGCAGTTGTGCGGTCGCCAGCTCCAGCGCGGAGAGGTTGTGCAGTACTACGATATCCAGTTTGCCAGCGGCCATATCGGTGATGTCCAGCAGGGCGCAACCACTGATTCGGGTTTGCTGGCAGGCATCGGCTACCTTCATGAACACGTCAGGGTTCTTCAGGTCGCCACCAAAAAAAGCATTAGATAAGCGATCCATCTGGCGCGTTCGGACACGCCGGCCATTGACCTGTAAGCCGCGTCCGCGGGACACCATGATTTCCAGGTTCAAGAACGGGAAGACAACGCATGCATGTTCCATGCGGTTGCGCTGCCATTGACTGATCAGTACGCCACAGCCGGGTAAGCCGCGTAGATAGTTGGTTTCGCCGAGCAGTACATCGACTTTCCAGTGCGTATCTGGCTCGGCATCGCGCACCTCAAAGGTGCCTGTTTGCGTGCACTCCACCGTCTGTTGCGGGTGGGCATTGTGCAGCACGGTAAACGCTCTTTTGGCGGCCCCGATGTGTAAGCCTTTTACGGTGGCGTCGACGCTGCCGGACTCTTCGGTTAGAGTAGCCCAGTGTTCGCGTGTATAAACCAGTTTTTCAGAAGCAGCATGGGCTGCTCTTAATGCAATATTAAGAGTAGGATGCATGGTAGCTGTTCAGCCCCTGTAGTAGGTGGTCGAAAAGAATAAGGTCGCCCTGCGGCTGACCAAATATCAATGCGCCCAGTGTTAAAAAAATGCAGTAGTGTTAAAAAGCACGGAACCGCGGATTCTAACAGAAAACATTAGTGATGGGAGAGGAACTTTGCTCAGTTTGGCGCATTTGTCGCGCATTCGCATGGTCATGGTGGAAACATCACTGTCCGCAAATATTGGATCGGCCGCTCGTGCTATGAAAACCATGGGCATGAGCAATTTGGTGGTGGTCAATCCGCATGAAAACCCTTTGTCCGAGCAAGCCATTGCGCGGGCGTCCGGCGCTCAAGATATTTTAGAGCGTGTAGTGCAGGTGCCCACCTTAGAGGAGGCGTTGCAGGGCTGCGAACTGGTCATCGGTACCAGTGCCAGAGATCGTGCACTGCCATGGCCGATGCTGACGCCACGTGAAATTCCGCAGCAGATTGCTACGGTCGGCGCCGAGGGTGATATCGCCATCGTTTTTGGTCGTGAGCGCAGTGGCTTAACGAACGAAGAGCTGGCGCGTTGCCATTACCATGTGCATATCCCCGCGAACCCGGATTACAGCTCATTGAACATCGCCTCTGCGATGCAAATCATCGCTTACGAAGTTCGCTTGGCCATGTTGCAGGGCGAGGAATCGGGCCGGGCGGGTAACGAAGAACCGCAATTGCGCGCCCGCGCTGAAGACTTGGAAGGCTTTTTTCAGCACCTACAAGCCATGCTGGTTGATATTGAGTTTGCCGACCCCAATAATCTGAAGCAGTTGATGATCAAACTGCGCCGCTTTCACATGCGGGCACAACCTGAACCTGTCGAGCTGAATATTCTGCGCGGCATTGTCAGTCAGACTCAAAAGACCATAGGCCGCCTGAAAGATGTTTAAAACCGTAAGAGAAGACATTGCCAGTGTGTTTGAACGCGACCCCGCGGCACGCAATACACTCGAGGTGTTAACGACCTACCCCGGCCTGCACGCGGTCATGTTTCATCGCTTATCGCATAAATTGTGGCGAATGAATTTGAAGTGGCTGGCGCGCTTTCTGTCGACGTTGTCGCGTTGGTTCACCGGTATCGAAATACACCCAGGTGCGACCATCGGTCGACGCTTCTTTATCGATCATGGGATGGGCGTGGTGATCGGTGAGACCGCTGAAATCGGTGACGATGTGACCATTTATCAGGGCGTGACGCTGGGTGGTACGTCTTGGCAAGTGGGTAAACGCCACCCTACGCTGGAGGACGGTGTTGTCGTCGGCGCGGGAGCCAAGGTGTTGGGGCCTTTTACGGTGGGGGCGAATGCTCGCATTGGTTCTAACTCGGTGGTCACCAAAGCGGTGCCCGCTGGTGCGACTGTCGTCGGGGTGCCGGGTCGAGTGATAAAACGCGCTGGCGAAGCAGGTGAAACCGATGAGCGGCGCAAGGCGATGGCGGAAAAGCTGGGCTTTGACGCTTACGGGGTGTCAGACATGCCGGACCCGATTGCCCATTCAATCAAGGCTCTGCTGGACCATATGCACGCGGTGGACGAGCGTATGAACGGCATGTGCGGGACATTACAGCGTTTGGACAAGTCATTTAAGAATGAGCAGCTACCTGAGCTGAACGACAGTGACTTTACGGCAGTGTCCGAAGCCGACCGAGCATGTCCAGATTGGGGAAAGCGGGCCGAGGAATGATTTTTAGAGTTCTCTAATCCAGTGAAACATGACGATTTTCAAGGTCGATATCGTCATGTTTCACTGTGGTGCTAGCTAGGATCGGTGCACTAGAATAACGAACTCGGGTTTCCCCGGTTGAGGCTCGCCTAGTTGTGGCGAGTGGTTAAATTTCTATAGGTAACAAGGAAGCGATTACCATGAAACTATCCCCACGACAATCTCAAGTATTTGATGCTTTGAAGCGCGGTGCGTCCAATGGCGATATTGCAGCGCAATTAAGTATTTCCGAACACACCGTTAAGTACCATTGTCGCATGCTGTACAAGCAGTTTGATGTACAGAACCGTTTTGAACTGATGAGCATCTTGTTTCGCGAGCGAAAACGAAGTCCTGCTCAGCCCGTTTGACTCCTCAATGCAAAAAGTTTCAACGTTGCGTAACCTTACCCCTTAGGTGTGTTGTCAAGAGACCGCCTGATTGGCAGGTATTCCCTGTTTTATAGCCGCCTTGTGCGGCTTTTTTTATGCCCATGAATGGGCCGAAGAACAGTCGGTAGGGCGGCGTGTTTACACCCGCCGGAGGGGGGGCGAGTGTTTGCCGTTGCTGGCGCATGCCTTTTGGTAGAACCTCAGGTAAAATACTGCGCTTTAAAATCAGCCTCGGATTTACGATCCGATTCGCTAGTAGGATATAAGATGTCTCATATTGTTGTTTGTGCGTTATATAAGTTCGTCTCCTTGGACAATCACACCGCGTTGCGTCAGCCACTGACGGATGTATTGGAAGCGAACCAGATTCGCGGCACCCTGTTGTTGGCCAGTGAAGGCATCAATGGCACCGTGGCTGGCACCCGTGCCGCCATCGAAGCGCTGAAAGCATGGTTTACCGAGGATAGCCGCTTTGTTGGCATTGATTACAAAGAGTCCATGTCGGACGAACAACCGTTCTATCGCACCAAGGTTAAGCTGAAGAAAGAAATCGTCACCATGGGTGTCGAGGGCATCGACCCTCGGCGGGTAGTGGGTACTTATGTGCAACCTAAGGATTGGAACGCGCTGATCTCTGACCCTGAAGTGCTGTTGGTTGATACCCGCAACGATTATGAAGTGGGCATTGGAACGTTCAAAGGGGCCATTAACCCTAAAACAGATAGCTTCCGTGAGTTTCCGCAGTACGTTAAAGAGCAGTTGGACCCAAGTAAACACAAAAAGGTAGCCATGTTCTGTACTGGTGGCATTCGTTGCGAAAAAAGTACGGCCTTTTTGAAAGAACAGGGCTTTGATGAGGTCTATCACCTGCACGGGGGCATTTTAAAATATTTGGAAGAAGTGCCCGAGCAGGAATCACTGTGGGAAGGTGAGTGTTTCGTGTTTGATAACCGGGTGACGGTCAATCATGCCTTGTTGCCAGGTGACTATCAGCTCTGTGCTGGCTGTCGCGCGCCGTTGTCAGCGGAAGACCGCGCCAGTGAACATTTCGTGAAGGGCATTCAGTGCCCGCGTTGTTACGACAAGCACACGCCAGAGCAACGTAAGCGCTATGCAGAGCGTGAGCACCAGTTGCAGTTGGCAAAGGCACGTGGTGAGGCGCACATCGGTGCCGATGCAGCGCGTATCGCGGCCGAACGGAAAGCCGCTAAAGCTGCAAAAGCCGCGGCTCGTCGAGAAGGCATCTGACGCACCAGTCCGGCGGAACACTCCGCCTTGATGGTGTTGGGTTTAACTGCCGTGGTAAGTTTGTCCGAGAAGTCATTGGCGAATGGCCTGATTGGTGTCGCTATCGGTATCATGATTTCCATCATGGGAATAGATCTACACACGGGTACTAAGCGCTGTACCTTTGGGGCAATTGAACTGTTGGATGGCAACGCCGCTCCTCTGCGGCGGTGACGCCGTAGGAGCGCAGCCCTCTGCGCGAACCATTCGGGCAGAGGGCTGGCCTCCTACGGGTCTTTCATTATGCTCAGGGGCTGCCTTTTTTACAGATCCTTCACCACCGCTAACACGGCGGGCAATACATCCCGCCCGAACTGTGCGGCGCGCACATCCGACCAGCCATAGAGTTCATCCGGCAAGTCGTTGTTGTCTTTAAACGGCATCTCTACGGTGTAACCCAAACATTCGAACTGATTGCTCACCCACGTCGTGCCCAGCGTCATATTGGCTTGGCCGGGTGCATCAATGGCATAGCCGTGCGTGGTTTGGAAGTCTGGTGAGGCCATCAGCCACGCGGCTTTGAAGCGCTCTTGCAGCTTATCGATGCGGTCATTGAACGCAGGTACGCCTTCGGAACCGGCGACAAAGTTGTACGGCAGATTCTCATCACCATGAATGTCCAAGAACATGTCGACACCCGTTTCGAGCATTTTCTCGCGTACCAAGAATACTTCTGGGCTGCGTTCCATGGTTGGTGTCTGCCATTCGCGGTTTAGGTTGGCGCCCACGGCGTTGGTGCGCAAGTGACCACGTACACTGCCGTCCGGGTTCATGTTGGGCACAATGTAGAACACGGCGTTTTGCAGCAGTACCTTGGCGACCGCATCGTCTTCATCGAGCAAGCGCTCCAATAGCCCTTCAACAAACCATTCTGCCATGCTTTCACCGGGGTGTTGGCGTGCCGTGATCCACACCTTTTTCTTACTGTCGTCGGGTTCGCCGACCACCAGAAGAGACATGTCGCGTCCATCTAGGGTTTCACCCAACTCATGCAGCTCGCACAGCGGGGAAGTTTGTGCTTCGTGCAATAAGTCTTGGTGGCGCTCGTAGCTGTAGGGTGCGAAATAGGCGAAATAAATTGAATTGTGTTCGGGGTGGTGGCGAATCTCCAGGGCCTGGCCATCAAAGTGGGTTTCTACACGAAACCATGTCTCGCGGTCGTAAGAGGCCACTGCTTGATAGTCTGCCCAGCCCTTCGGGTAGGCTGAGTCGCCACAGTTCTCAATGCGCAAGCGATGCTCGACGCGCTCGGTGGTGCTGAGTCGAAAATGAAACCACTGATAAAATTCTGATTGATTGTCCTGCCGAATGTTGAGCCGGATGTCGGTCGGCGATGTTGCCGCGATTACTTCAATGTTGCCGCTGTCAAAGTTACTGGTGATCTTAATCATGTTGCTCAGTGTTCCTGGCGATGTGGGTTCTGGCGGCGGACTAGAGCACGCCATTCATTATTACCAGTTACTATAGTGGTCGGCAGGCTGAGGTGCCATGCTAGGGCATTGATTCGGGCATTTTGCGCGTACAGTGACCTATACAGCCTTGAATGCCGTACTTCTGACCCAAGTAAAGAGCATAAGGGCTCTTCCATGCACACAGTTCACGAGCGAGAGAATATATATGTCTGCAACTTGGTTTCCGAATACAACACAATGGCCGGTAAAGCACCCTGAGCGTCTGCAACTCTATACCATGGCAACACCCAATGGGCTTAAGGTGTCGATAGCATTAGAAGAGATGGGTATTCCATATGAGGCCCATTTGGTCAATATCATGGAAAACACACAGTTTGATCCCGACTACCTCAAGCTGAGTCCAAACGGTAAGATCCCGACGATTCTAGACCCCAATGGCCCAGAGGGCGAGCCCATCGCCATGATGGAGTCGGGTGCTATCTTGCTGTATCTGGCGGAAAAATCAGGGCAGTTACTGCCCACGGATCGGCGCGGGGAGTTGGCCGTGCGGCAATGGCTGTTTTTCCAAATGGCGCATATCGGGCCTATGTTTGGCCAGTTTGGACACTTCTACAAATACGCGGCGGACAAAACCAGTGATGCGTACGCAGTAACTCGCTACACCAATGAAGCAAAGCGCCTGCTGAAAGTATTGGATGATCGCTTGGCGGTGTCACCGTGGCTGGCGGGAGACGAATACAGCATTGCTGATATCGCTACCTTTCCTTGGGTTGCGGGTCTGACGTGGTACGACGGTTTGGCTGTATTGGAGTTCGACTCTTTCAAGCACGTGAAAGCCTGGTTGGACCGTTGTGAGGCGCGTCCGGCAACGCAACGTGGTCGTCAAGTAGGCTTATTCGATCACTGAGTTGTGCAGGTCGAAAGCGTTGCGCTGACGGCCTAACCTAGATACCATTACCGCTTAATAAATACTCAAAAAGGCCCCGTATCGCCGGGGTCTTTTTTATTTCAGAGAGCAAAACCATGGCCACAAGACACTTTTTGACGCTGTTGGACTTTTCCCCTGCTGAACTTCGGCAACTCATTGACCGTGCCATTGAGTTGAAGGCTATGCAGAAGCGTGGCGAGATTCATGAGCCTTTGAAAAACCGTGTGTTGGCGATGATCTTTGAAAAATCGTCAACGCGCACGCGTGTCTCCTTCGAAGCGGGTATGACACAATTGGGCGGTAGCGCCATCTTCTTGTCGCCGCGCGATACTCAGTTAGGACGTGGTGAGCCGATTGAAGATTCGGCGCGCGTGCTGGCTCAAATGGTTGATGCGGTAATGATTCGTACCTTTGAACACGCCAAGATCGAACGTTTTGCCGAGTACTCGGATGTGCCGGTGATCAACGCCCTCACCGATGACTACCACCCGTGTCAGTTATTGGCCGATATGCAGGCCTACCATGAGGTGCGTGGGTCGATACAAGGCAAAACAGTCACTTGGGTGGGCGATGGCAACAACATGTGTCACAGCTATATCAATGCCGCGCGGCAGTGGGATTTCAAGTTGAATATTGCCTGCCCGACGGGCTTTGAGCCCAATGCGGAGCTGGTGAAAGCTAACGCTGACCGCGTTACCCTGATGCAGGACCCGCGTGAGGCGGTGGAGCATTCGCATTTGGTGGTGACCGATGTTTGGGCGTCCATGGGGCAAGAAGACGAGGCAGAGGCGCGCTTAAAGCAGTTTGCCGATTATCAGATCAGTCCAACGCTGATGAACTTGGCAGATCGTGAAGCCTTGTTCATGCATTGTTTGCCAGCACACCGTGGCGAAGAGGTCAGCCATGACATGCTGGATGACCCCCGCTCCGTGGTTTGGGAAGAGGCAGGGAACCGTTTGCATGCGCAGAAAGCGTTGCTTGAGTTCCTGATCGCCTAAGGGGAGCATATAAAAACCCCCTTTTCTCAAGCTGGCGTTGTTAAAAATGTCCTCAAAATGCTCATTTACAGCCAGTAAACTGCGCTTTATCGGGCATTTTTGCCTAGCCAGCTTTTCGCCTCTGAGGTGTTTAGATGCTCCCTAATCATCAAAAGATGTTGCTGGCGCCCGCGACGCGCTGGTGAATCTCCTGAATGTCTGGGTGGTTGCGGTCGGTTGGCAAGCCCAGACGCTCAATAACAGGCAAAGCCGCCCAGTCGGCGCGTCCAAAGTAATTCTCACCCTTGGCGAACATCAGCAGGTTGGCGGCCGTGACCAGGTCGCAGTGTGTGACATTCGCGCTGTCGTTATCCAGCTTGCGATAGTTCGCCGGTACGTCACACATGGAAGCCGGAAAGTTCCATTGCTCCAGCATCATCTTTCCCAACTGGCCGTGCAAATGTCCTGATAGCTTGTCGAGGGTAATGCCGTCGATGTTTTTGTTGGAATGCTCCTCGGCGTAAGTCAATACCGGCAGCACACCAATACGATGCAGCAACGCCGCCAAGGTTGCTTCGTCCGGTGAAATTCCCGATCCTTCCGCTAAAACTGCAGCATAGGCCGCTACGCGGCTGGTGATTTGCCAGTTGCGTTGCATGCGCTCTTCGATCATTTCACTGGTGGCTTGAAACATCTGCTTCATGGCCAGGCCGATGGCGAGGTTGGCGGTGTAATTCATGCCCAAGCGGCTGATGGCCATTTGTAGGTCTTGAATTGGAAAGCTAACGCGAAACAGCGGCGAGTTTGTAACGCGAATAATACGCGCTGCAATGGCTGGGTCGCGACTGATCAGTGCGGTCAGGTCAGTAACGCTGGACTCACTGCTCTCGGCCACTTCGCGCACGCGCATAGCAATTTCAGGTGGCGTCGGCAGCACCAGTTGCTCACTGGCGACCAGCATGAGGATATCGTCGCGGATGCTTTCTACCATAGTAGCCATGCAGGGTTTCCTTTCAGTTAATCTGTTCTATGCGGTCGACCGATACGCCGTCGATCAGCAAGGCGTCGACCGATGGGGTATCGAGTGTCGGTAAACTGAGAATAGCCAGTCCAGTCCATGGCGTCTGGTCGTGGGTCACACGAATGACTTCTCCAAGTACTTTTGGAGACTCAGCCAAGGTTACTGAGGCTCCAGCGGCAGGCTTGCCACTGGTGCCGTGTAGAGCAAATAACTGGCGCTTGCTCTGGCCCTTGTAATGCAGGCGTGCCACCACTTCTTGGCCGGTGAAACAGCCTTTTTTGAAGCTGACACCGCCGAGTGTATCCCAAGCGATCATTTGCGGCACCCAGGCTTCGCAGGTGTCCGAGGTCACCCATACCCAACCTTGCGTTGTTTCCCAGTTGTCCCAGGTAGTCTCTGTGGCAAAGTTTGCTTCGGCTTCTAGGGCCGCCAAGGTGCGCTCATAAGCGTCTTCTTGTAACGCATTGAGCCATACCATCTGGTGGCCTCCCGAGAGGTGTATGCGTACGTGGGTGCTGGACGCTTCGACTTCGCCAGGGCGGGCATCCGCCGGGCTTGTTAGTAAGTAGCCCAGACCATGCCAGGCTTTAGATAGATTGTTTAATTCCGCTTTGTAGAAAACCGCGTATTTTTTGAGGCGACTTAGGGTGTCGTCAATGTGTTCCGCCGGCATGATGAGCCAGAAACAGTCATCTTGGACGCGCGCCAGTATAAAGTTGGCGTACAGACGACCCTTAACATTGCAGAGACCACCTAGGACCCAGGACCCAGTGGTCAGCGCGTTGAGATCGGCGGTGCTTTGGCCTTGGAGTAATTTGGCGGCATCCGGGCCGCGCACTTCAAAAACACCTTTACTCAACAAGGGGGCTACGATATCCGACATGATGGCTCCTGCAGAAAACAACTGGTGCAATCATACCAGCTTCTTTAGACTTCGAGTATGTACCGAACAGGTAATGTTATTGCTGTGTGGCAATGGCGTCTGTTGCCTGCTAATAACCCTTTTAGGAGACTCTCCCGATATGACTTCGCAAGAACCGTCGCAAGCCCCTTCCCAAGAAAAGCTCAATCGACTGTTTTGGCATAGTCGTCGTGGCATGCTGGAACTGGATCTGCTGCTGGTGCCCTTTGTGCAAGAGGCTTATCCGACGTTAGCCGAAGATGATCAGGCGCGGTATGAGGCTTTCATCACCGGGGAAGATCAGGATTTGTTCAATGTCTTGATGCAAAGCGTACCGCCTGCCAATGATGACGTGGCGCGTATTGTGCGTTTGATTCTGGATCACGCTGGTAAAGTTAAAACCGCCTAAGCGGCGCAGTGGGATGATGCGAGGACAGGGATGACGTTTGAGTTAGACTCGAGCCAAGAGCGTCGGCTGTGGCAATGGACCGGCAGCGGGCTGTTGTTATTCTTCGGCTGTACTCTGCTGACGCTGCCCGTTGGATGGGTTGTCGGGTGGGTTGTGGCCTTATTGGCAATGGGTATACTGTGGTGGCGTTATCTCGCTTGGCCTACCGATTTGCAGGCTTGCATCCGTTTTGCCAGCGGGCACTGGTGGGTACGAAGCCGATCTTCAGAGCGACTACGTCGGCTCCCGGCAAAGCCTTTGCTGATTTTGCCTCGGGTCATCGGCGTGCCGCGTCCCAGCGGACACGGCCATTACTGGGTCTATCAGGATCAGCTCGCCGTCGATGACTGGCGACGACTGCGTATTTGCGCGCGCTTTAGCTTTACTGGTGCAGCTGATCCATAGGTTCTAGTACGGTATCCTGTGCTTTGCCATCTGCTTCCGGGTAGTCCAGCGTGTAGTGCAACCCACGGCTTTCTTTGCGGCGAATGGCACTTTCAATGATGGCTTCGGCGATCGCCACCAGATTACGCAGCTCCAGTAAATCATTGCTGATGCGGTAGTTGCTGTAAAATTCGTGAATCTCGTCTTTTAGCAATTGGACTCGGTGCCGCGCGCGCAACAAGCGCTTGCTGGTGCGTACGATGCCCACATAGTCCCACATAAAACGTCGCAACTCGTCCCAGTTGTGTGCAATCACAACGTCTTCGTCAGAGTCCGTGACTCGACTTTCATCCCAAGGTGGGATCTCCTGCGGTAGGGGTTGTGTCGGCAATGCAGCAATGCATTGCGCCGCGGCGCGCCCGAAGACCAAACACTCCAGCAATGAGTTGCTGGCTAGGCGATTGGCGCCGTGCAGTCCCGTATGAGCGCATTCGCCAATGGCAAACAAGCCGGGTAGGTCAGTCTGACCGTGCAGGTCGGTCTTGATGCCACCGCAGGTGTAGTGTGCGGCGGGAACCACCGGGATAGGTTCGCGGGTAATGTCGATGCCGTATTCCAAGCAGCGGCGCTGTATCGTTGGAAAGTGCTCGGCTATGAACTCGGCGCTCTGGTGGCTGATGTCTAAGAATAGACTGTCGGCCCCTAGGCGCTTCATTTCATGGTCTATGGCACGCGCTACGATATCGCGGGGAGCCAGTTCTAGGCGCTCATCAAAGCGATGCATAAAGCGTTGCCCGTCGGGCAGCAATAGCCGCCCGCCCTCGCCGCGAATGGCTTCTGACAGCAAGAAGGACTTGGCGTGCGGGTGATAAAGGCAAGTCGGATGAAATTGGTTGAACTCCATGTTGGCAAGGCGGCAACCGGCACGCCATGCCATGGCAATGCCGTCACCGGTAGAGCCGTCGGGGTTGCTGGTATACAAATAGGCTTTGCTGGCGCCGCCCGTTGCCAGCGCGGTGTGTCCGACGCGACAGGTAATGACACAGTCTTCCAGCTGGCTGTACAAATAAGCGCCAACACAACGGTTAGGCCCAGACAACCCTAGTTTCTCCGTGGTGATCAAGTCAACGGCGGTATGCTGTGGCAAAAAGACCACGTTCTTGGCGTTGGCAATTTGCTCCGTCAGTGTGGCGGTAATGGCATAACCGGTCGCGTCGGCGGCATGCACAATTCGTCGGCGGCTGTGCCCGCCTTCTTTGGTCAGATGCAGACCTAGCTCGGTGGCGGCATCCGGAGTAAATGGCACCCCCATGTCGACCAGCCAGCGAATGGCCTCGGCACTGTGTTCAACGGTAAAGCGCACGGCTTCCGCGTCGCATAATCCAGCACCGGCAACCTCTGTATCTTGGATGTGCTCTTCTATTGAATCGCCCGTTTCCAGAACCGCAGCCACGCCGCCTTGCGCCCACGCCGTACTGCCCCCGCCGAGTTCACCTTTGCTGACCAAGCCAATTTTCAGGTGTTCAGGCAGGCTCAGCGCCAGCGTCAGGCCGGCCGCACCGGTGCCGATGATCAGTACATCAAAATCTAAAGGAGCTGCCATGGTGTCCATTCGCTGAAGTTCTGGCCGCTTAGTATAACGATCTGCGGTTGTTCTGTAACGGTTCTGTAACGGCTCTGTACGGTGAGCGATTGTGGTATATTACAAGCCCAGTGGGAGAAGTCTGATGATTGAAGAACAAGCAACAGTGGCTGCTATTGAATCCGGCCGAGTGTGGGTAGAGACCGTGCGCAGTAGCGCTTGCGCTCGTTGTTCTGCGCGCGCGGGTTGTGGGCAGTCACTCATGAGTCAGGTGATCAGTTCGGAAAGTCAGGCGCAGAAAAGTTTTCTGCCCATTGCGACGGATCGAGTGTTGGCGGTTGGTCAGGTGGTGTGGATTGGGATTCCAGAGACAGCGTTCTTACGCGGTGCGTTTTGGCTATATTTGTTGCCCTTACTGGCTTTATTGGCGGGTGCATTGGCGTTTAATCATTGGTTCCACACCGACAGTATGGCACTGCTGGGTGCTGTGGTAGGGCTGGTGGCTGGTTTATGGTGGGCACGGCGACGCACTGCCGGATGGCAGAATGACCCTGCTGTGCAGCCACGTATTCTGCGGGTGGTCAGCGGCTAAGTGGTCGAGCCGCCGGGTCAATAAGCCGGTAAATGAAGCGTAAAACGGTGCAGTGGCTGCTTGAGGGTGGCGTAAAAGATACAAATATTCGCGGTATAACCGTATTAGGAGTCAAAAAGAATGCGCAATAAAGCTACCCCTTGGTTATCCATTTTAGTGTTGTCGGCGATGCTGGTGTTCGCGCAGAGCGCCGGTGCACAAACGGTTACCTTGCCCGATTTTGTTACTTTGGCGGAAGAGTATTCGCCCAGCGTGGTCCGTATTGAAGCAGAAGGCGAGCCGAATCGTCGGCAACAACAGCAGATGGAGCAGTGGCAGCAGCAGATGCCAGAAATGTTCCGGTACTTCTTTGGCGACCAGATGCCCAATCAGCCGCAGCAACAGCAGCCGCGTCGTTCACAGGGCTCGGGTTTTATCATTTCCAGCGACGGCTATGTGGTGACCAATCACCATGTGATTGCGGGTGCTAATAGCGTGCGTGTGCGCCTCGACGATCAGCGCTCGTTTGCGGCGGAAGTTGTGGGCACTGATGAACAGAGCGATTTGGCGCTGTTGAAAGTGGACGCAACCAATCTGCCCTCGCTGAGCTTTGGCGATTCAGATCAACTGCGTGTGGGTGAGTGGGTGTTGGCGATCGGTGCGCCGTTCGGCATGGACTATTCGGTCACCGCCGGGATTGTGAGTGCAAAAGGCCGGAGCTTGGGTGATCGCTATGTGCCTTTTATTCAGACTGACGTAGCCATTAACCCCGGAAACTCTGGCGGGCCGCTGTTTAACACGCAAGGCCAAGTGATCGGTATCAACTCACAGATTTATACGCGTTCCGGCGGCTTTATGGGCTTGTCGTTTGCCATCCCGTCGAACATGGCAATGGACATCATTGAGCAGTTACGTGATACCGGGGTGGTGGCACGCGGCTGGCTTGGCATCGCGATGGACAGCAACTATAACGACGATCAGATGCTGGCGGAGTCGTTTGGCCTTGATCGGCCCGTGGGTGCTCTGGTGCAGCACGTCTATAACGGTACGCCAGCCGAAGACGCCGGACTGATTCCGGGCGACCTGATATTGAGTTTCGGCAGTCGGGAAATACGCCGTTATACTGATTTAGCGCCCTTGGTTGGTGCGACACGCCCCGGCACCATGGTCAATCTGGAAATTGTGCGCAATGGCGAGCGCATGACGCTGCCTTTGCGAATAGGTGCTTTCCCGGAAGACGAGCAGCAGGTGGTTGCGCGGGCAGCGCCAACGCCGGATGTAGACAACCCACTGAAGGTGCGTGTACGTGACTTGACGCAAGGCGAGGCACGAGCCGCGCAAGAGCGCGGAGTGATCATTGATGAGGTGTTCGAAGGTCCCGCAATGGAGGCCGATTTGCGCCAAGGCGATATCATCACCATGATGCATGGCCAGTTCGTGCGGACCAAGGCAGAGTTTGATGCCGTCGCGGAAGACCTGCCGGAAGGGCGCCGCGTGGCCTTACGCATCATTCGCGATGGTGCCGTGCGCTTCGTATCCGTTGCCTTGTAGGCGGCGGATACGACATACATAGCCTTTTCGCCACCAATTGAGTAGAATCCCCACCCATTTTTCGGACAATGTGCACCCGGTTCTGCCGGGTGCCCACATAGGGTATCCCAAACGGTGAGTAGCGATTTATCCCACATTCGTAATTTCAGCATTATTGCCCATATCGACCACGGTAAATCTACCTTGGCTGATCGTTTTATCCAGGTTTGTGGCGGTCTGGCGGACCGCGATATGTCTGAGCAGGTGCTGGACAGTATGGATATCGAGCGTGAGCGCGGTATCACCATTAAGGCGCAGAGCGTTACCCTGAATTACACTGCGCGTGATGGTAAAACCTACCAACTGAACTTCATCGATACACCGGGGCACGTGGACTTCAGTTACGAGGTGTCGCGCTCATTAGCGGCCTGTGAGGGTGCTCTGTTGGTGGTGGACGCGGCTCAGGGTGTGGAAGCCCAGTCGGTGGCGAACTGCTACACCGCGCTCGACCAGAATCTCGAAGTGATTCCAATCCTGAATAAGATGGACCTGCCACAGGCAGAGCCGGAAAAAGTCGCGCAAGAAATCGAAGACATCATCGGCATTGAAGCCATTGACGCTGTGCGCTGCTCGGCCAAGTCAGGGCTCGGCGTGGAAGACGTGTTGGAAGAGCTGGTGCGGCGTATCCCGCCACCCGAAGGCGATACCAGTGCCAATTTGCAGGCCCTGATCATCGACTCATGGTTCGACAACTATTTGGGCGTGGTGTCTTTGGTGCGCATTCGCCAAGGCAGCCTGAAGAAAGGCGAAAAGGTGTTGATCAAGAGTACTGGAAGAACCCACTTGGTAGACAATCTCGGTATCTTCACACCCAAGCGTACACCGACTAATGAGCTGAAAGCGGGCGAAGTGGGTTACATCTGTACCGGAATTAAAGACATTCATGGGGCGCCGGTGGGCGATACCATTACCTGGGCTAAAACCCCCGATGTCGCTCAGCTGCCGGGCTTCAAGAAAGTTAAGCCGCAGGTTTATGCAGGGTTGTTCCCGATCAGCTCGGATGACTACGAAGACTTTCGTGACGCCTTGGAAAAGCTGAGCTTGAACGATGCATCTTTGTTTTACGAGCCAGAAAGTTCTGATGCGCTGGGTTTTGGTTTTCGTTGCGGCTTCCTTGGCATGCTGCACATGGAGATCATTCAAGAGCGCTTAGAGCGTGAATACAATATTGACCTCATTACTACTGCACCAACGGTGGTGTTTGAAGTACTGAAGAACAACGGCGATATCGTATACGTTGATAATCCATCGAAGCTGCCTGACTTGGGCAGTATTGAAGAAATTCGTGAGCCGATCGTACGTGCCAGCATCCTGGTACCACAGGAATACCTGGGCAACGTCATCACCTTGTGCACCGAAAAGCGCGGCACTCAGGTGAATATGCTGTTCACCGGTGGGCAAGTGAGTGTGGTGTATGACATGCCGATGAACGAAGTGGTCATGGATTTCTTTGATCGCCTGAAATCGGCAACACGCGGCTTCGCCTCGTTGGATTTCTCTTTCGAACGCTACGAAGCGGCACCCATGGTGCGGCTGGATATTCTGGTAAATGGTGATACTGTGGATGCATTGGCGGTGATCATGCATCGTGATCAGATTCAAAGCCGTGGCCGTAACCTGTGTGAAAAAATGAAAGAGCTGATTCCGCGTCAGATGTTCGACGTGGCGATTCAGGCGGCGATTGGTCGGCAGGTGGTTGCGCGGACAACGGTTAAAGCGTTGCGTAAAAACGTCACCGCGAAGTGTTATGGTGGCGACGTGTCGCGTAAGAAGAAGCTGCTGGAACGTCAAAAGGAAGGGAAGAAGCGCATGAAGCAAGTAGGTAATGTGGAAATTCCACAGGATGCCTTCCTGGCCGTGCTGAAATCGGATTAATAGAGAGGAACTGCTGTGTTTGGATGGATAGCCTGGCTGCTGGCCGCACTGATTGTGGTTTGGCTGGTAGACACCTTTGTGTTAGACCGCCGTCGTCTTAAAACCCTTTCCGCCCTGCTGAAATCGGGTGAGGTAAGCGCACAAAATATAGAGTCCTATCTAACCCAGCGCATGTGGAGTCGTCTGGCCATGATGGCTGGTGCACCGCTGATCATTTTTTTGATTTTCACCGCAATCCGAGAAAACAAAGACCTCGCTCTGTTGTTGATTTTGGGTACGCTGTTTGCGGGCTTGGTGGCTTTGGCCGATCGTCTATTGCTGCGCAAGTTGCGTTTGAACGTGGCCGAACAACTGCCAACCGAGGCCTTACAGGCCCAGGCACAAACTGACAACGGTTTAGTAGAATACGCCAAGAGCTTTTTCCCCGTGCTGGCGTTAGTGGTGGTGTTGCGCTCCTTTTTGTTCGAGCCCTATCAAATACCTTCAGGATCGATGCGCCCCAACTTGATCGTCGGTGATTTTTTGCTGGTGAATAAGTTCTCCTATGGCTTCCGGCTGCCGGTAGTGAAAACACAATTGACCGACTTCGGTGCGCCACAGCCGGGCGACATCATGGTGTTTACGCCACCACATCAGACGTACCAGAACTACATCAAGCGGGTTGTAGGTGTCGGCGGTGATCGGATTCAATATGACTACCGGACCAAGGAATTGCGGGTGAATGGCGAGTTGGTACCGCGCCGTTACTTGGATACCTACGTCGAAAACGGGCGACGTATTGCCCGCTACATTGAGACCTTGGGCGGTAAGGAATACGAAATCTATCAGATTCAAAATATGTCTACGCCTAATCTGATGCCGTTGGATGTGATCGTGCCTGATGGTCATTTCTTTGTCGTGGGTGACAACCGTGACGATTCGTTGGACTCGCGTTTCTGGCAGCAGCAGTACGGCACCAGCCCCTTTGTTGAACGGCGCGAAGTACAGGGGAAGGCCGTAGTGCGGTGGATGTACTGGCCTTCGCTGTTGTCTTTGCCGTCATTCAGCCGTGCCGGCAGCTTAAACTGAGGATAGAAATATGATGTCGTCACCAAGCCGCCAAGATATCCGTGGCGCATCACGCTTGACCATGTTGCTGTTGCTGGTGGTCTTGGGCTTTTTCATCATGACCTTGGCACGCGTGGTGCCAGTTTATGTCGATCATTACTACGCTAAGCGCATCATTGACCAGGTGTTAATGGAAACCAGTGGTGACTTTGAGCGGGCTGCCTTCCTAGATGCCTATCGGCGACGGGCGCAAGTGAATAATGTGCAGGTGGCGCAAAGTGAGTTTCGCTTTCGCACCGGTAACCCAACGGTGATTGAGTTGGAATACGAGCGCCGCGTGCCCTTGATGTTCAACATGGACGTGATCATGTCGTTTTCTGAGGAATACACTTACTGATGGATACACCCCTAGATGCTTGAACAGGATATCGTTCGGCTGCAGCAGCGGCTGGGTTATGAGTTTCGTGACACGGCCTTTTTAAAGCTGGCGTTGACGCACCGCAGTGTGGGTGCAGCGAACAACGAGCGGCTGGAGTTCCTTGGCGATGCTATACTGAATTGTACGATAGCACAGGCACTGTATGAGCGTTTTCCTGCGGCCAACGAAGGCGAGTTAAGTCGCTTTCGTGCGGCTATGGTTAAGGGTGATACGTTGGCGGAGCTGGCGCGTGAATTTGATCTAGGCCCTTTTCTGAAGTTGGGGGTAGGAGAAATGAAAAGCGGTGGCCATCAGCGTTCGTCTATCTTGGCGGACTCGGTAGAAGCGCTGATTGGAGCCATTTCATTGGATGCGGACATGGCCACGGCACAGCACCGAGTGTTGGCTTGGTGGCAAGAGCGCTTGGACCAGATGGACCCTGATCTGGTGCTAAAGGACCCGAAAACTCGCTTGCAGGAATACCTACAGAGTCAGAACCAGCCATTGCCGGTATACGACGTGGTGGCGGTTACTGGCCAAGCACACGATCAACAATTTGTGGTGCGCTGCACGACCGCAGTGTTGCCTGCGCCTACAGAAGCCACCGACAGCAGTCGTCGTGGTGCTGAACAAACTGCCGCTCGTGCGGCCCTTAAAGCTTTGGGTCAGAAGATATGACAACCGAATTTGAGCTGGATACCACATGTGGTTATGTCGCCATAGTGGGGCGTCCAAACGTCGGTAAATCGACGCTGATGAACCATCTGCTGGGCCAAAAAATCAGCATTACGTCGCGCAAGCCACAAACCACGCGGCACAGTCTGCTCGGCATCATGACCGAAGAGAAAACCCAGGTGATCTTTGTGGACACTCCGGGTATTCACCAGAATGCGCCCAAGGCCATAAATCAGTACATGAATCGGTCGGCATTGACCGCCCTGCAAGATGTCGACTTGGTGTTGTTTATTGTCGAGCGTACGCAGTGGACGGCGGAGGATGACCTTGTGCTGAGCCACTTGGAGCGCGTTAAGGTGCCCGTCGCTCTGGTGGTTAATAAGGTAGATCAGGTTGAAGACAAGAACAGTCTGCTACCACACATCCAAAAGCTCAGTGAGCGTCGAGATTTTGTCGCGATCTTCGCTATTTCTGCGCTTAAAGGGCGAAAAGTAGACGACTTGAAAAAGTATCTGCTGGAGCACATGCCGAAGAACTTACACTTCTTCCCGGAAGATCAGATCACCGATCGTAGCGAACGTTTCTTGGCGGCGGAGATTGTGCGCGAGAAGTTAATGCGTAATCTTGGCGAAGAGTTGCCTTACGAGCTGACCGTGGAGATAGAAGATTTTGGCTTTCAAGATCGCGTGCTGCACATTCATGCGTTGATCTTAGTCGAGCGGGAAGGGCAGAAAAAAATTGTTATCGGTGAAAAAGGCGAGAAGCTGAAACGCATCGGCACGGATGCACGTAAGGACTTGGAGCTGTTGCTCGATACCAAGGTGATGCTAAACCTTTGGGTTAAAGTAAAGTCTGGTTGGTCAGACGACGAACGTGCGTTGCGCAGCTTGGGATATCGTGACTAATGATTGGGTTGCCACCGGTGAACGCCTTTGTGTTGCACCGGACCCCTTATCGGGAGAGCAGCTCATTGGTGCGTTTGTTTGTGCCTGGTCAAGGACAATTGGTTGCCACCTGGCGTGGTACTGCAGCCCTCCACCTGTATCAACCCTATCATATTGATTGGCAAGCCAGTGGCGACTGGGTGACCATTCGCTCGGTGGACCTTGCCGGCAAAGTACTGCGCCTAAAAGGCCAGGCGCTCTATCTGGCGTTGTACCTTAATGAGCTCTTGGGTGTGCTGTTGCCACGTTGGGTACCCGCAGAGGCGTTGTTTGGTACCTACTATGCCACCTTGCGTCGTTTGGAGTCTGGTGAGTCGGCAGAGCCGCTATTACGCTTTTTTGAGCGGCGCTTGTTGGAGCAATTGGGCTTCGGTATCGATTTTGAGCGTGACCGAGCAGGAGAGCTGTTGCAACCCGAGCGGCACTATCGCTTTGACGATCAGAACGCCTTTTTGCAAGACCCGAGTAGCATCGTGGTTGATGGTTTTCACGGACAGGATTTGATACACATAGCGCACAATGACTATGGCTCGCCATCGACTCGTCGGGCGGCTAAACAGCTGTTTCGACGCGCACTGGCGCTGCAATTAGGAGAGCGCGAGCTACTGTCGCGGCGGTTTCTACAACCTCTGGTTTCACCATCACATTCTTCCGGGACGCCCAACACATGATCGTCGGTATCGGTACGGACATTGTGCGTATTGCGCGCATCAAAGACGCTTTGAATCGTCATGGTGATCGCATGGCGCAGAGGATTCTCACACCCGCCGAACAGGCTTTGTTGCGCGATCATAGTGATCCAGCGCGCTTTTTGGCGAAGCGTTGGGCAGCGAAAGAAGCAGCCGCGAAAGCCTTGGGTACCGGTATTCGTGGCGCGGTAAACTTTCATTGTTTCGAAGTACAGAATGACGATCTCGGAAAGCCAGAGCTGACCTGTTCGGCGGGCGCTGCGGAGCGGTTGGCTAACTTGGGCGGTGCGAGCTGCTGGCTGACGTTGTCAGACGAAGAAGAATACGCCGTAGCCTTTGTGGTGTTGAGTGCATAGTCGCGTAGTCCTCTGCGCGAAGGCTTAAGCCAGAGGAATAGCCTCCTGCGTATTAACGACTTGCATCTTCCAATAGCCCTTCCCAATCGTGTTCCGCGCACCATAATTCGAGCTCAGTCATGGCGTCCAGCAGATCATGTAATGCATTGGGTACCTTGGAGCATTCTGTGCGCTTCAGGTTTAATTCCAGTTCACGCACTGCGGTTTCCAAAATGGGTGTACCACAGTATCGTGTGACGCCATGCAGGGCATGCACTCGCTCCAGTAGCGCGTCATGGGACTTCTCTTCATGCAACTGTGGCAATAAGTCTTTTTCACTGCTGATTTGGTCGAGCAGGCCGCGAAACATATCTTTGGCCAGTGGCACTTTATGACCAGCGCGTTGCAACGCCAATGGCACATCCAATAGGGAGTCGCTCGAGGTAGCGCTATCTGTACAGTCGTTAGTCACGCCCCCGGTATTCGATTCAATGCTCGGCTGCGGTAAGGCTCTGAGGCGTTTGCCAGTCCAGCGTTGCAAGGCCGCCAGCAACTGTTCTTCATCAATGGGTTTGGTGATGTAGTCGTCAAACCCAGAGCGCATCAGCTCCTCTTGTTCTTCTGGCAATGCGTGTGCCGTTAAGGCAATGACCGGTAGGTGTTGGTTGGTGTCCTCGTGTCGGCGAATTTCACGCGTGGCGGTTAACCCGTCCATGACCGGCATTTGGATGTCCATAAAAACCAGGTCAAACCCTTGCTGGCTGATCTGCTCCATTGCCACGCTGCCATTCTCTGCCTCAACGGGTGTTATTCCATAGTCCCCGAGCAGGCTGATGAGCAGTTTGCGATTGGTGGTGTTGTCATCCACCACCAATATGTTCGGGAGGTTGGATAAATGCTCCGAGGGCGCGAGGGTAGGGTTCGGTGCGCCCAGTAATTCGCTGCACAAAGCATAAAGTCTACTGTAACGCAGTGGTTTTGCTGCCTGGGCATCGGCTTTGCTTTCCAGTTGAACCAGGGGTTGCTCGTATTCATTGTGGCGGGTCAGCAGCAGTACTGGAATATCGTGTTGTCGACAGGCGTCTACAATTTGGTTCAATAGTGGGGCGGCTTGCTCACTGCAGGTCAGAATGGCTAAACGTTGGCGTTGTTCACTCGACTGCAGGGCCTGCTCCAATGACTGCACGGTGAGGTCATGCATCACCATACCCCATTGTTCAAGCCGGTGTGACAGCGCTGTTCTGGTCAGCTCGTGTTGTTCAAACACCAGCACATGACTGCCCGCGAGGTGTGTATGAGTAACGTTGGATAATTCGTTGTTGGCCAACTCGGTAGCCGGCTCTAAATCCAAGTCCAGAGTAAACCAAAAGGTCGCCCCTTCGCCTTGCACACTTTCGACGCCAATGTGGCCGCGCATCTGCTCAATCAAACGTTGGCATATCACCAAGCCAAGACCGGTGCCACCGAATTTCCTCGAAGTAGAGGCATCGGCTTGGCTAAAGGCATTAAAGAGGCGCTTCTGCTGCTCGCGTGTTAAGCCCGGGCCCGTGTCGGACACACTCACACGCACACGCACCGTCTGTGCATCGGCATGCTCGAGCATCAGGCGGACCGCAACATGGCCAGCGGAGGTGAATTTGATGGCGTTACTAACCAAGTTGGTGAGTACCTGACGTAAGCGCAGTGGATCACCGAGCGCTTGCAGCGGTACATCTTCATAAATAATGGTGACCAGTTCGAGATCCTTGTCTTGGGCCATGGGCCCTAATAGATCCATTACGTCTTCAATGACTTCGCGCAAATTCATGCGACGCCGCTCGAGCTCGAGCTTGCCGGATTCCAGTTTCAGAAAATCCAGAATGTCATTGATGATGGTCATCAAGCCTTCGGATGAACGCTGAATGGTATGCAGGTAGTCGCGTTGTTTGGCGGTCAAATCTGTTTTGCTCAATAGGCGCGCAAAGCCCAACACGCCGTTCAGCGGGGTACGTATCTCATGACTCATATTGGCAAGAAATTGTGTTTTTGCTTCGCTGGCTTCTTGCGCTTGGCGACGCGCGTTGCTCAGCTGTATATTTTGAATTTCTAATGCTTCGAGGGTCTGATGCAGGTCCTGGGTCGCTTGGTCTACGCTTTGTTGCATATCGCGATGCGCGTTCTGTAAGGAGTCGGCCATGGCGTTCACGCCTTCACCCAGTCGGCGCAATTCGCCACTGGTCGCTAGATGCACGCGCTCGCTGTAATGCCCGTCTTTAATAGCACGTATGGTGTCTATGGTTTGGTGGAAGGGTTGGATGATCGGTTGTATGAGACGCAAAGCCAATAACCAAATCACGGCAAGTCCAGCCAGTGCTATGACCACGCCCAGAGCAATTAAACGATAATTTTGCAGCGATAGGTCATTGACCGAATAATCCACCACTAACCAGCCCAGCATGGTAGGCGTATCAGCTTCCAGCCTATGGCGCATAGTATCGGCCAATACGGGGTACTCGAGCCGCACCCATTCATCGTCTTCATGCCGATGTTGGCCTAACGATACATTAGCCAACAAAGGCAGTGGAATGTCGGCGCCTTGTTCTATGACGACGGAGCCCTGTGGATCTAGAATGCGGACAGAGCGGACATAAGGCGCATTTAAAAGATCCTGTGCGGCTTGCCGTAGGAACACCGAATCGTCTAAAACCAAACCTGCTTCAATAGTGGGCAGGGCGGCACGCGTGAAGGCATCAATTTGTCGGGTAAATGTTTCGTTTGCGCGCCATATCTGCGAAGCGGCAAAAAAAGCTGTGATCAACAGCGCAAACACCAATGCGGGCACCAGGGCAAGTTGTAGCAGGCGGCGAGACAAACTGGAGCGCATGAAAGTTTTCCGATAGGCGGACTTGGTCGCTCTAGCCTAATGTGCGACTAACACACCGTCAACGCATAAGGTAATTCCTCACAGGCCTTACCGGTCGAGAGTGGCAACGGTTATACTGCGACGCAGAGAAACGCTAACGCTGAGGCTTTGCATGCGCGCACCAGATATTCATTACCCCACCATTGAAGACTTTATCGGCAATACCCCGCTGGTTCGCTTGCAACGCTTACCGGGTAATACCAGTAATGTGTTATTGGCTAAGTTAGAAGGCAACAATCCGGCAGGCTCGGTAAAAGATCGTCCGGCACTGTCAATGATTGTTGAGGCTGAGAAGCGTGGCGACATCAAACCGGGAGATCGTTTGATCGAGGCGACCAGTGGCAACACGGGTATCGCGCTGGCGATGGCAGCGGCGATCAAAGGCTATCGTATGCGGCTCATTATGCCCGACAACATGAGCCTGGAACGCAAAGCCTCCATGGCGGCCTACGGTGCGGAATTGGTGTCAGTGACCCAAAAAGAAGGCATGGAAGGTGCACGTGATTTGGCACTGGCCATGGCCGAGCGCGGTGAAGGCATCGTATTGAACCAATTTGGTAACTTTGATAACCCCTTGGCTCATTATCGAGGCACTGGGCCGGAAATCTGGCAGCAAACGCAAGGAACAGTGACCCATTTCGTCAGTGCCATGGGCACCACGGGGACCATTATGGGCACCTCGCGTTATTTGAAAGAGCAGAATCCGGAAGTGCAAATCATCGGCCTACAACCCGCGGATGGGTCGCAGATTCCCGGTATTCGACGCTGGCCGGTTGAGTACCTGCCGACTATTTTTGAGCGTAGCCGGGTCGACCAAGTGTTGGATGTGACACAGAAGGAAGCCGAAGACACCATGCGGCGACTGGCCAGTGAAGAAGGTATATTTTCCGGCGTGTCGTCCGGTGGCAGTGTGGCGGCGGCGTTAAAGCTGTCGCAACAAGTGGAAAATGCTGTGATCGTCGCCATTATTTGTGATCGCGGTGACCGCTACCTTTCGACCGGGGTTTTTAACCCAACAGAGTAGTGCGCTAGGCGCGGAGTGCAGGGCGTGCCAGTAGACGCGGAGTGCATTGTCCACAGTGCGTCTAATCATTTGAAATATGCGCACAACAGGCGTATGTTGCTTCCCGAAGTACGCAAGGCAGTGAGGTCAGGTACATGGTCAAAGTACGGGACGACCAACCCATTTCCATGGATGGAACCGTTAATCTTGATGCGTGGATGCAGCGCATGCACGCCAAAACGCTGGTCATCGACGAAGATGAGCTGTTGCGTGCCTGTCGCATATCCAAACGCGCGGAAGAAGAGGCCATCGCCTCTGAGAATGTCTGGGCCGAGGGGCAGAGTAGCTTTCGGACCGGTTTGGAGATGGCGGAAATCTTGGCTGACCTCAAGATGGACCAAGAAACCCTCGAAGCCGCTATTCTCTACCGCAGTGTGCGCGAAGGTAAGTTGTCACTTGAAACGGTGCGCGATCAGTTTGGCCCTACCGTAGGCAAACTGGTGGAAGGCGTGCTGCGCATGGCTGCCATTCACCAGAAGCACAAGGGCAGCAATAAAACCGTACTCGGGCAGACCGGCTCACAGGCCGAGAATGTGCGTAAGATGTTGGTCGCCATGATCAATGACGTACGGGTTGCCCTGATCAAGATCGCCGAACGCACCTGTGCTATTCGGGCCGTGAAAGACGTGGCGGCTTCTAAGCGCTATCAGGTAGCGCGCGAAGTGTTCGATATCTATGCGCCGCTGGCACACCGTCTCGGCGTAGGTCATGTAAAGTGGGAGCTTGAAGACCTTTCTTTCCGCTACCTGTACCCTACCGATTACAAAAAAATCGCTAAATTGCTTGATGAGCGGCGCTTGGATCGGGAACGCTATATTCGTGACGTGATCAGTGCACTGAACGACAAACTGACGGAAGCCAGCATTGAGGGCCAAGTTGACGGTCGGGTAAAACATATTTATTCCATTTGGCGCAAAATGCAGCGCAAGAACATCAGTTTCTCGCAGGTGTACGACATTCGTGCCGTGCGTATCCTGGTACCCGAAGTGCGCGACTGTTATAGCGTTCTGGGCATCGTGCACTCTACATGGCGCAATATTCCGAAAGAATTTGACGACTACATCGCTTCGCCCAAACCTAATGGCTATCAGTCGCTGCATACCGCAGTTATCGGGCCAGAAGGCAAGGTCGTGGAAGTGCAGATTCGTACCTTCCAAATGCATGACGACGCCGAGTTGGGCGTGTGTGCACATTGGCGCTACAAAGGCACTGACGTTAAACCAGCCAGTCAAGGCTATGAAGAGAAGATGGCGTGGTTACGCCAAGTCCTGGAATGGCATGACGAGTTGGTGGATGAGAACCAGCACGATGACGTCAGCCACGAGGTCACCAACGACCGCATCTACGTACTGACCCCAGAAGGCCACATTGTCGACATGCCCGCGGGTTCAACACCGATCGATTTCGCCTACCGTGTGCACACTGAGATCGGCCATGCCTGTCGCGGGGCGAAAGTGAACGGTCGTATGGTGCCCTTGACGCACAGCCTGCAGATCGGTGATCAAGTCGAGGTGTTGACCGGCGCAAACTCTCACCCCAGCAGGGATTGGCTTAATCCGGACCTGCACTATGTCACCTCGTCACGGGCTAGGGCGAAAATCGCGGCGTGGTTCAAAGCACAGGATAGAGAGCAGAACGTCGCCGACGGTAAGCAGGCCTTGCAGCGCGAGATCAAACGCTTTGCTTTGGAAGTGCCGGATTTTGGCGAGTTATCGAAATTACTGAACCTCACCACCGCCGAAGACCTGTTCGCCGCCATCGGAGCTGGTGATGTAAAACTGATGCAGGTTGTGCATGCGCTGGAACGTCAGCAACGCCCTGCGCCAGAATTAACCAATGTGCCGATCAGCCCGAGCAAACAACATGGGCCGATCGATGACGACCTGAACATACTCGGTGTCGGCAACTTGCTGACCACCATGGCCGGGTGCTGTAAGCCGGTGCCGGGCGACTCGATCGTCGGCTACATTACGGTGGGCCGGGGCGTGTCGATTCACCGGGAAGATTGTGTGAACCTGTTGCAACTCCGCTCTACTGAGCCTGAACGTATTATTGAAGTGAGCTGGGGCCATCAAGTCAGCCATGCCTACCCTGTGGATGTTGAGATTCAGGCTTACGACCGTACCGGTTTGCTGCGGGATATCATGGTTGTCTTGGCCAATGCCCAAGTGAACGTCATTGCTGCCAATACGCTGTCCGATAAGGGTGCCAGTATGGCAAAAATCAGGCTGACTGTTGAGATTGACGGACTGGAGCGTCTGGGCAAGGTGTTAAGCCAGATTGAGAAGCTGCCCAATATTGCCGAAGCGCGGCGAGTGGCGACCAAAGCGCATTGATGAGCGGCACGTATCGCTAAGTATTTGAAGTGCGGCAGGACTATCGGATGGCGGACGGGGGTACAGGAATTCGGGGCGTTTGCTGCCAAGGATGGCAGCAGCGAGCCTCCACGGACGGATTTACGGCGTCCCCGGCATTCCTGTACCCCCGTCCGCCATCCCGTCTAATTTGCTCCACTCATGCCGATGACATCAGCTGTACTGAAACCTTTGACTCATTTTTCAACGAATTAGCCTTTTTTCTATGCACACAATCAACGATCTCCTTGTTCTAATGGCCCGCCTGCGTGATCCCGACGATGGTTGTCCGTGGGACTTAAAACAAGACTTTGCCAGCATCGTGCCGCATACCTTGGAAGAGGTGTACGAAGTGGTCGATACCATTGAGCGGGAGGACTGGACGCACCTGCGGGAAGAGCTGGGCGATCTGCTGTTCCAGGTAGTGTTTTACGCTCGTTTAGCTGAAGAGCAAGGTGACTTCACCTTTTCCGAGGTGGTGCATGACATCACCGAAAAGTTGTTGCGGCGGCACCCACATGTATTCCCCGATGGCTCCTTGGCAAGTCGGCGTAGCGGCGCTGAGTTGAGTGACGCGCAGATCAATGCGAATTGGGAGTCGATCAAGCAAGCCGAAAAAGTTGGCTCGGACAGCTCGGAGCAAATGATCAGTGTGTTGGCCGATGTGCCCAATGCCATGCCGGCTATGGCGCGCGCCGAAAAGCTGCAAAAGAAGGCGTCACGCGTCGGGTTTGATTGGCCCGAGTCCGAGCCGGTGTGGGACATCTTGCGCGGTGAACTGGCCGAGCTGCAAGCTGCCGCAGAGTCCGGTGATGCTGCGCACACGGAAGAGGAGCTGGGCGACGTACTGTTCTCGGTCATCAATCTGGCTCGGCATTTGAAGGTAAACCCCGAGACCGCGTTGCGTGGTGCGAACAACAAGTTCACGCGTCGTTTTGGCTACATTGAACAGCAACTGGCGGCTGACGGCCGCGCGCCGCAAGACGAAAGCTTGGACTCGCTGGATGCCCTCTGGAATGCTGCAAAGCAGGCCGAACGTGGCGAGTGAGTTAAACACCGGGTTGCCTGTGGTGGTGATCGGCGGCGGTCCGGCTGGTTTGATGGCGGCCGAGGTCATTGCCCAAGCGGGTTACTCGGTGCACGTCTATGACGCCATGCCGTCGATGGGGCGTAAATTCTTGTTGGCCGGCGTAGGGGGTATGAACATCACCCACGCCGAACCCAAAGCCGATTTCATTACCCGATATCGAGAGCGTACTACAGAGGTAGGCGCTTGGCTGCAGGACTTCGATGCCGACGCCCTGCGTGGGTGGATTCATGAGTTGGGTGTAGAAACCTTTGTTGGCTCTTCAGGGCGCGTGTTCCCGCGTGAAATGAAAGCCGCGCCGTTATTGCGTAAATGGTTGCAACGACTGCGTGAGCAAGGGGTTCAGTTGCATGTACGCCATCGTTGGCAGGGCTGGCGCGACAATGGGGTATTGCGGTTCGGTACACCAGACGGGCCGCAAGACATTAAGGCAGCCGCCACGGTGTTGGCTTTGGGCGGCGCCAGTTGGGCTCGCTTGGGTTCCGATGGGCGCTGGGTGCCTTGGCTACGAGGTCAGCAGGTTGCTGTGCAGCCGTTGATGCCAGCGAACTGCGGATTCACCTGCGTGTGGACTGAAATTATGCAATCTCAGCACGCTGGTGCCTTTGTAAAATCGGTCGGTATGCGGGTGGTGGAGCATGATGGTACACCAGTGACGCGTATAGGCGAGTTTATCGTCACCGAATCGGGCGTTGAAGGCAGCTTGATCTATGCGTTTTCCGCGCCGTTGCGCGAGCAAATCAAACACATCGGGCAGGCCCGTTTAGAATTGGACTTGTTGCCTGATCGCTCGGTGACACAGATAACACAAGCCTTGCGCAAACCACGCGGTAAGCAATCCATGAGTAACCACTTGCGCCGTACGCTCAACCTTTCTGGCGTTAAGGCTGCGCTGTTGCGTGAATGTGCCCCTCAAGCGTTCACTGATCCTGACAGTCTGGCGCGCGCCATAAAGGCGCTGCCATTGACCTTAACCGCCACTCGGCCTATTGATGAAGCCATTAGCACGGCAGGCGGTGTCGACTTTTCCGCACTGAACGACAAACTCATGTTGCAGGCGCTTCCGGGTGTGTTCTGTGCGGGTGAAATGTTGGACTGGGAAGCGCCGACGGGTGGTTACCTGTTGACCGCGTGTTTCGCGAGCGGCCGACGAGCCGGGCAGGGCGTCGTGGACTGGCTCCAGTCCGACTAGTGGCTGGTTAAAACTATCTTCTTCTACAAGGAAAATCCATGTTCACTGAAACCTTCGAGCCACGCTTCGTCGACACCGACGCACTGGGCCACATCAATAACACGGCTATTCCCATTTGGTTTGAAGGCTGCCGTACGCCGATCTTTCGTTGGTTTACGCCCGATCTCGACCCTAAGCAGTGGCGAATTATCCTCGCCCGTTACACTGTAGAATTTCATGCCGAGATTTTTTACCAAGCGCCGGTAGAGATCCGTACTGGTATTTCACGCGTCGGTGGCAGTTCATTCGATGTTTACCAAGAGGTGTGGCAAAGCGGGCACAAGTGCGCGAGCGGCACTACCGTCTTGGTGCATTTCAACCACAGCACGAAAAAAGCCGAACCCATTCCGGATGATATCCGCCAACGGATGTTGGAGCATACGTTCGTCGCTTCTGATTGAAGGCTATGCTTTGAGGCTACGCTCGTTGAAATAACCGATGCGTTCATGGATGCCCAAGTAGTCGTAAATACGTTTCGGGTATTCGGTGGGTTTCAGTACGTCGACAATGTTCAAGTCGTCCCGTTTGTTCAGGTCAATCATCAGTGCTTCTTGCTTGGGAATATCGGGGTTGTAAAGCAACACCTGGGGCTTCAACAGCGCCTTGGCGTCCACTGCTACCACAAGGCCAATGCTATCATCCGACAGCATGACCACGGTGCCGGGTGGGTAAACCCCCATGGTTTGGATGAAGCGACCAATCAGGGTTTCATCTATACGACCGCGATATTTAGCATAAAGCGTAGCGACCGCTTGCTTGGGTGTTACCGCTTTGTTGGGGTTCACCGGGTTGCAGAGGTTGTCGTAAACATTCGCAACCGTCACCATTTGTGCTGAGCTGCTGATGTCGGGTTCGCGCAATTGTCGTGGATGACCAGAGCCGTCGAGCATCTCATGGTGATTCTCAATGATCTCTATAATGGCATCGTTGAGCTTGCCCACGCGTCCAGCCATCTTCGCGCCAAGGGCAGGGTGGCTGTCCAGTATGGCTTGCTCGCTGGGGTTTAACTCACCACCTTCCTTCGCCAAAATTTGCCCTGGGACCAGAATTTTGCCGATGTCGTGCAGCATCGCGCCAATACCGAGCTCTTTCAGGTCCTCACCTTGCATGCCGCGGGCTGCGCCGAGTGTTAATGCCAATACGGTAACATTCAAAGCATGGTGGTATATGGAAAACTCGCTGTCGGACAGTGACACCAAATTCATTAAGACATCGCCGTCGTCGCCAAAGGCTTCCGTGAGTGTTTCAATCAACTCGCCTGCGTCGCGAATAGCATTGGCAGGCGCTGTTTTGAGATCACGGGTCAAGTTCTTAACGCGTTTAATGGTTTCTTGATACTCTCGATCAACTTTTAGCCTACGGTTGCGAAACTGCGCGGCCTCATCAATACGCTGCTGTTTTTGCGCCCACATCTTGTCATGGTCGGAAGCGCCGCTGGCGGAAGCGTTTTCAGCAGCGCTATTATCGGCCGGCTCGGCGGCGACTGTCTGCGCGTCGTGCTTCTTGATGAGTCCATCGCTGCGCTCAGGAAATACCTTGATCTCTTTGAGTCCGAGCCCCTGTATAATATTCACTTCCTGCTGCGTTTTGATTTTAAAGCGCTTGAAGAGAAACGGATGGTCAGTCCATGGCAAGCCAATATCGACGTACAGACCGGGCATCAGCTTGTCCACGGGGAACATAATTGAGTGGTCTTTACTGGCCATGATGGTGATGTAATTCCTGAGTTAAAAATTCTGTGGAATCAATAGCATAGAAGAGTGTTCAGTTTAGGCCAACACAATTCGTTCATTTGCAGTCGTTGTTTTGTGCTGGATCAATTTGTTACGGTCACCAGTCTAGCACGATCGGATTGTGGTCGGACGCACCCCACAATCGCTCGGGATTGTACAGGGGATGGGCCAGCGGTGTAGGCGGCATTTCGGCATGACCTTCGATAACACGTGTGCGTGGCTGAGGGCTTACACCTTTCATCCAAACATGATCTAACTGCTGTGCTCGGCCACGAAACCAATACGTGGGTGCAGCCAGGTCAGCACGTTGCCATTGGCTGTCGAGTAAGGGTTGCCACAAGGGCTCTTGCGTGAGCGTGTTGAAATCGCCGACCAAAAACCACGGGATATCCGACTGCTGTCTGTGCCATTGCAGAATGGCTTCAAGTGCTGCTGCGCGCTCTTCAGCGCAAATGTCCGTACAGCGGGCGCGCGATTTTAAGTGTACATTAATAACGCCAAAGGTACGCCCTTGATGGTCTTCGAATATCTGCGCCAGACTCGGCCTCGGTGTGGTAGGTATCTGTATCAAATTGCCAAGCGGACGAAGACGTTCTGGGTTGTACAAAAAGGCCTGCGTAATGGCGTCATCGCCACGCTGTACCGGCGGCACTATGGCGCGCAGTGTCATGTTATGTACCGATGCCAGCTTGTCTTTCAGCTCCGGCAAGACGGCCGAAGGCTGGCCGTGATCGTGTTCGACTTCCTGTAAGGCGTACAGGTCACCCTGTATGTGCTGGATGTTCAGAGCAATTTTACGTCGTTGGTTCAGCCATTCTGCCTGCGTGCGGGCGCCACGCGATTGGCGGAAACCTTCCGGGTCACCATTGAACAAATTCTCGACATTCCAACTGACCATTCGAAGGCTGCCTTGCGGCGGCGCTGGCACGCGCCAATGCAACGAGTCGGTGGGCGTAGGTGGGTTGTCGGGTAAAATCACCCAGGCATTCCAGCGCCATGAGAGTACGCCGGTAAGTGGCGCTAGACGTCGACCGTTAGCCAGCAAAGCAGGGTCTTGCGTCATGCCCCAGGGTATGTAATTGAGGTTGCGGTCATTACTACCATCCTCGAGTGTCCATTGGTGTGTGCCATCACTGACCACGATTTCGCCAAAAGGAAATAGCCGGTAATTGTCGATGATTTGGCTGGCCGGCAGTTGTACGCGCATGCCTTCGTAGCGCTCGGCTGGCTCGCCTAACATCACCGGTGCTGGCAAAGCGGCACGACCACAGCGCTGTACTTGCCGTACTCGAGTCAGTTCGGTCAGGCCATGAAATTCAAGCACCTCGCCGTCCACCACCACCTCGTCACCACGGTTTACCGGGTGGCCTGGGGCATAGATAAACAGGCCGTCGGAACTGTTGGGTTGGTAGCTTGGTGGTCCTTGAATAAAGAAGCCGCGCAGGCTGTTGCGCTGAGGGGTGTCTTGCTGGTCAGTGAAGGTAACGGTACCCCGCACGCTGACTTGTTGGCCTTCTAATGGGCTGCGGTCCGTCGCACCTTGCACTTGGTAAGGCCAGATAGCAGGTGGGCAAGCGGCCGCCGTCAGGCTGAGCAACAACAAAACGATGCCTGACCAGGGCGCTGGTTTCAGGATAGGGAAGCGGCTATAATTCCATCCCGTCCACACGGCCCGCCAATACTTGACTAATTTACTCGGATATTCCATAATTCCGCCATATTTTTATCATAACCGTGCTGGTTCTTCCTATGCGCTTAACCACCAAAGGTCGCTATGCGGTCACTGCCATGTTGGATCTTGCGCTGCATGAAACGCAGGGGCCCATCAGTTTGGCGGACATCTCAGATCGTCAGGGTATTTCGTTATCTTATCTTGAGCAACTCTTTGCCAAATTACGACGTCACGATTTAGTGCGCAGCGTACGTGGCCCGGGCGGCGGCTATCAATTGGCCGGCGGCCCCAGTGCTATATCGGTGGCGCAGGTGGTGGATGCCGTGAGTGAGTCGATGGACGCAACACGGTGTCAGGGCAAAGTAGGTTGCCAGAGTGGTGAGGTGTGTTTGACGCATCATTTGTGGGAAGACCTCAGCGGTCAGATCCATCAATTCCTCACTGACATTACCTTGGCCGACTTAGTGAACCGCAGTGATATTCAGCGCGTCAGCGCGCGCCAAGACAGCGTCCAGCGCGCGCAGCAAGATTCAGTGCATATTACGCTGAACCAGATTCAGTAAAACCGGGTATTTTCAAGTTTATGCGACAGCCCATTTATCTCGATTATGCCGCCACAACGCCTGTAGACCCGAGGGTTGCAGCACGCATGGCGGAATGTCTGACGCTAGAAGGTAATTTTGCTAACCCAGCGTCACGCTCTCACCTGTTCGGCTGGCAGGCTGAAGAGGCGGTGGAGCATGCCCGTGGACAAATAGCCACCTTGTTAAACTGTGATGCACGGGAAATTGTCTGGACCAGTGGGGCGACTGAGGCCGACAACCTCGCGCTCAAAGGCGTAGCGTACGCCCGGCAAGACGATGGTAAACATATTGTGGTGTCGGCGATCGAGCATAAGGCGGTGTTGGACCCGGCCCATTGGCTGGTGAGCCAAGGTTTTGACGTGACTTTTTTAGCGCCTGATGCCAGTGGACGTGTGTTGCCTGAGCAATTGGCTGCGGTACTGCGGCCCGACACTACCTTGGTCAGCTTGATGCATGTAAATAATGAATTGGGCACGGTGAACGACATTGCGGCGCTCGGTGCACTCTGCCGCGCTAACGGTACGCTGTTTCACGTGGATGCAGCACAAAGTGTCGGCAAGTTGCCATTGGATATGCAAGCCATGCCGGTGGACTTACTCTCTTTGTCAGCCCACAAGCTTTACGGCCCGAAGGGTATCGGAGCGCTCTATGTGCGCCGTGCTCCCGAAGTCAAAGTGGTGGCCCAGCAACACGGTGGCGGCCATGAGCGCGGTATGCGCTCGGGCACTCTGGCGACCCATCAGTGTGTTGGACTGGGCTTGGCAGTGGAGTTGGCTGGGGCGCAACTGGCTGAAGAGTCCCAGCGAATCACTCGCTTGCGAGATCGTTTGTGGCAGGGTATCGCAGACTTGCCCGGGGTAAGCTTGAACGGCCACCCCGAGGAGCGTGTCTGCGGCATATTGAATGTCGCCTTCGCCGGGCAAGATGGCGAAACATTGTTGATGGCGTTGCGTGACGTCGCAATCTCCACAGGTTCGGCCTGTACATCGGCCAGTGTGGAGCCCAGTTTTGTTTTAAAGGCCATTGGTCTGCCCGACGAGCTGGCGCATGCGTCTTTGCGCTTAAGCCTTGGGCGTTTCACTACCGAGCAAGAAATTGATTTTGCGGTTGGGCACATTCGCCAAGTGGTCAGTGCGCTGACTGCCGCGGCCTAAAGAGGAAAGGTAATGACTGATCAAGTAGAACACTTAATCAAAAAAGAGTACTCCGCGGGTTTCCATTCAGCGATTGAATCGGACACCTTGGCGCCGGGTCTTGATGAAGATACTGTACGTTTCATCTCTGCGACCAAGGGTGAACCCGAGTGGCTGCTGGAGTGGCGCTTGAAAGCCTTTGCTGCTTGGAAAGAAATGGCTGAGCCAACGTGGGCGCATGTGCACTACCCGGAAATCGATTTCCAGGCTGTGTCCTATTACTCGGCACCGAAAAGTATGGCAGACAAACCGCAAAGCTTGGACGAGGTTGATCCTGAGCTGCTGGCCACCTACGAAAAGCTGGGCATTCCTCTGCATGAACAAGAGATGCTGGCGGGCGTGGCGGTGGATGCGGTGTTTGATTCCGTATCCGTTGTAACGACCTATCGTGCCAAACTCGAAGAAGCGGGCGTGATTTTCTGCCCCATCAGCGAGGCTGTGCACAAATACCCTGAGCTGCTGAAAAAGTACCTGGGTTCAGTCGTGCCGCAAAAAGACAACTTTTACGCCGCGCTGAATTCGGCGGTGTTTTCTGACGGTTCGTTCGTTTATATCCCGAAGGGCGTGCGCTGCCCGATGGAATTGTCGACGTATTTCCGCATCAACGAAATGAACACCGGGCAGTTTGAACGCACATTGATCGTGGCCGATGAAGGCTCGCACGTCAGTTACTTAGAGGGTTGTACCGCGCCGATGCGCGATGAAAACCAACTGCACGCCGCCGTGGTCGAATTGGTGGCCCTGGACAATGCGGAAATCAAATACTCCACGGTGCAAAACTGGTACCCCGGCAACGCCGAAGGTAAGGGCGGCATCTACAACTTCGTTACCAAGCGTGGGATCTGCCACACCAACGCCAAGATCTCGTGGACACAGGTTGAAACCGGTTCGGCGGTGACCTGGAAATACCCGAGCTGCATCCTTAAAGGTGACAACAGCGTCGGAGAGTTCTATTCAGTCGCACTGACCAACAATTTTCAGCAGGCTGATACCGGCACCAAGATGATCCATTTGGGTAAGAACACCACCTCGACCATCATCGCCAAAGGCATCTCTGCCGGAAAGAGCAACAGCTCCTACCGTGGACTGGTGCGTATGAATGCGGGGGCCGACGGCGCGCGTAACTTTACACAGTGTGATTCGCTGTTGATCGGCGATCAGTGCGGTGCGCATACGTTCCCGTACATCGAAAGTAAAAACCCCACGGCGGTGATAGAGCACGAAGCTACGACATCTAAAGTCAGCGATGACCAGATGTTTCTCTGCCAGCAGCGCGGACTTGACGCCGAGAAAGCCATTTCCATGATCGTGAATGGATTCTGCCGGGAAGTCTTTAAAGAGTTGCCCATGGAGTTTGCGGTCGAGGCGGGTAAGTTGCTGGAAGTGAGCCTTGAGGGCTCCGTTGGTTAAGCAGCAACAGTGGCGGGGGTTGTCTCCGCACACCCTACAGAATTCAGAAATTTGGAAAATTGATCATGTTAAGCATTAACAAGTTGTACGCCAAAGTCGAAGAGAAAGACATCCTGAAAGGACTGAGCCTGGACGTGAAACCGGGTGAGATTCACGCCATCATGGGGCCGAACGGTGCTGGTAAAAGTACGCTGGGCAACGTGTTGACCGGCCGTGCGGGCTATACGGTCACGGACGGCAGCGTACAATTTGCTGGCCAGGATTTGTTCGACATGGACACCGAAGAGCGCGCGCGCGAAGGTATGTTTCTGGCGTTTCAATATCCGGTAGAAATCCCCGGCGTCAGCAACATGGAGTTTCTCAAGGCGGCCGTCGATGCCAAGCGAAAACACCATGGCCAACCAGAGTTGTCGGCGGTGGAATTTATGAAGCTGGCGCGTGAAACCAGCAAGCAAGTCAGCTTGGATCCGAACTTTCTTAAACGTGGTGTGAATGAAGGCTTTTCAGGTGGCGAAAAGAAACGCAACGAGATCATGCAGATGATGCTGCTGGAGCCGAAGCTGTGCATTCTTGATGAAACCGATTCCGGTCTGGATATCGATGCCCTGCAAGTGGTTGCCGATGGGGTGAATGCTATGCGCTCGCCCGACCGTAGCTTCATTGTCGTGACACACTATCAGCGCTTGTTGGACTACATCGTTCCCGATTATGTGCACGTATTAGCCAATGGCCGCATTGTGAAGTCCGGTGACAAGTCACTGGCCTTGGAGCTGGAAGAAAAAGGCTACGGTTGGCTGGAAGGCGAGGTGGCTTAACCTGATGACCACCTCAATGGACTTTCAACAACAGGCCTTGAATCTTGCCGCTCAACAGCAGAGCCCAGCGTGGCTAGCCGATGTGCGGGCCGCGGGTGCAACTGCGTGGCAGAACGCTAAGTGGCCCGACCGTCGCACCGAGCATTGGAAATACACCCCGCTGCAAGCCTTGCAAGCGGACGGTTTCGCCCAGTGGGCACAAGGCGGTGATTGGCAAGGTGATGTAGAGTTTTTGGCGGTTGACGCGCACCGCCTGGTGTTCGTGAATGGTCAGCTCAATGAAGCGCTGTCCACGGCCTTGCCCGCCAATGTAGTGCGATTTGATCAGGCCAGCAGCGCTCAGCAAGCCCTTATCGCGCAGCACTTGGGCAGCGCAGTAGATCTCCAGCGTCATCTGTTTGCGGCGTTGAGCAATGCCTGCGCCGCTGACGGCTGGTTGTATCATCTGGCGCCTGACGTGCAGGCCGACAAGCCATTATATCTTGTGCATTTGTCGACGCCGGAAGCCCAACCAGCCATGGCGCAGCAGCGTTTGTTGGTGGTGTTGGAACGTCATGCTAAAGCGGAAGTCATTGAGCACTATGTGTCTACGACCGAGGTGCAGAACGGTTTCGTCAATAGCCTGACCGAACTGGTAGTGGGTGATGGCGCCCAACTGCAGCATTATCGTTTGAATCTGGAAGAAGAAAACTTGCTGCACGTCGGCGGCGTGCACGCTGACCTTTACCGCAGCGCCCAACTCAATGCTTTTGCCTTGGGGCAGGGCAGTCGCCTGAAGCGCGTGGATTATCACGTGCGCCACAAAGGTGAAGGCGCGCACCTCGGCTTGAATGGCGTGTATTTGCCGCGTAACCGACAGCGCATCGACTACCACACAACCGTCGAGCATTGCGTACCGCATTGCACCACCGATGAGAATTTTCGCGGCATCATCGCCGACTCAGCGAAAGCCGTGTTCAACGGCCGTATCCACATTCACAAGGATGCGCAGAAAACCTTGGCTGAGCTGAGCAACAAGAACCTGTTGACGTCGAATCAAGCGGAAATAGACACCAAACCTGAATTGGAAATTTACGCCGACGACGTCAAGTGCGCGCACGGTGCTACCGTTAGTCAGCTCAATGAAACGGCTATGTACTATTTGCAAAGCCGTGGCGTGTCAAAAGCGGAAGCTGAAGTCATGTTGAGCTTTGGCTTTATCAACGAATTGCTGCAGCAAGTGGAGCAGGAGGCCATTCAGTTGTATTTGCGCCCTCGCTTGGCGGCGCTGTTCGGCAGCGACGACGAACTGACGAGGCACATTGTTCATGACTGAGTTCGATGTAGAGCAGGTGCGACAGGATTTCCCGATTCTGCAGCAGCAGGTAAACGGGCATCCTCTGGTGTATTTGGATAACGCCGCTACGACGCAGAAACCCGAGTCGGTGATTCAAGCGATCGTTGACTACTACCGCAATGACAACAGCAATGTGCATCGCGGCGCGCATACCCTGAGCGACCGTGCGACGGAAAAATTTGAAGGCGCCCGTACCAAGGTGGCCGAGTTTATTAACGCGCCGTCGTCGGCACAGGTACTGTGGACACGTGGTACCACCGAAAGCATCAACATGGTTGCTGCAACCTGGGGTCGACAGAACCTGCAGGCGGGTGATCGTGTATTGGTGTCGGCGCTGGAGCATCATTCCAATATCGTGCCGTGGCAGATGATTGCGGGTGCGGTGGGGGCAACGGTAGAGCCCATTCCTGTAGACGCCAGCGGCACGCTGGACCTGTCGGCCTTCCGTCAGATGCTGGATGCCCGCGTCAAAATGGTTTCTGTTCAACATGTGTCCAACGCATTGGGCACCATTCACCCGATTGATGACATGATCGCCATGGCGCATGCCGTCGGTGCTAAAGTCATGATCGACGGGGCGCAAGCCATCAGCCATTGGCCCGTTGACGTGCAAGCGTTGGATTGTGATTTCTACGCCTTTTCCGCCCACAAATTGTTTGGCCCCACGGGTCTGGGTGTGTTGTACGGCAAGCGTGAACTGTTAGAAGCCATGCCGCCTTACCAAGGCGGTGGCGAAATGATCGAAACGGTCAGCTTTACAGGCACCACCTATAACCAATTGCCCTACAAGTTTGAAGCCGGTACGCCAGACATCGCGGGCGCTATCGGTTTGGGTGCCGCCATCGACTATTTGAGTCAGTTGGATCGGCGCGGCGCTGCAGCGCACGAACAAGCCTTATTGAAGTACGCGGAAGACAAAGCGCGGCAGACCGAGGGGGTGAAATTGATCGGTACGTCCCCATATAAAACCAGTGTGATGAGTTTTGTCTTAGAGGGCGCTCACCCCGCTGATTTGGGCATGATTATGGATCAACAAGGGGTAGCGGTGCGCACGGGCAACCACTGCGCGCAGCCGATCATGGACCAGTTTGGTATTCCTGGCACCGTGCGGGCAAGTTTCAGTTTCTATAATACTTTTGATGACGTGGACCGGTTGTTTGCCGCGTTAGAGAAAGCCAAGCAGTTTTTGCAATAGGGGTTGAGTATCATGTCAGTCGAATCGTTTGATCCGGCACAACAGACAGTAAAAGTCAGTTCCGCAGCTATTCAGCACTTTCGACGCCAGCTGGAGCATGATGGCGCGGCCAAGGCGGTGCGCCTGAGCGTCAAAGAAAGCGGCTGTACCGGGTTTATGTACGTGGTGGATCTGGTGCAAGAAGCGCAGAACGATGACCTGCACTATCAACTGGATGGTAATTTGGAGTTCTTGGTAGCCAAGGACAGCTTGTCAATCGTCTCTGGCACCGAGATTGATTACGTCAAAGAAGGCGTTAACCGTCAGCTTAAATTCCTCAACCCCAATGCGAAAGACCATTGTGGCTGTGGTGAGAGCTTCAACGTCAATTGATAGGATAAACACAATGGAAAGACGCATGGTGGTGGCGCAGGCCGACTGCCCCGCCCGGCGCGTGCCTGATGGCACTCCGCTCACGATCCCCCGCGACACCTTCGTAACCATTACGCAGGCCCTGGGCGGTAACTACACCGTGACCTACAACGGGCAGATGGTGCGGGTGGATGGCACTGACGCGGCAAACCTGGGCCTAGAAGCCGAGACGCTGAGTTTTCCTGCACCTGACAGCGACGAGATTCAAGAAGAGCAAGTGTGGACGGCACTGAAAACCGTGTTTGACCCGGAAATTCCGGTTGATCTGGTAAACCTGGGTTTGATTTATAAAGTCGAGGTCGACCAAAGCAGTAAGATCGTTTCAATCGATATGACGTTGACGGCTCCTGCATGCGGCATGGGCCCGGTGCTGGTCGGTGATGTTGAGTATCGGGTACGTCGAGTGCCTAACGTAAAATCGGTGCGCGTTAATTTGGTGTTTGACCCGCCGTGGCAGCGCGACATGATGAGTGAAGAAGCGCAGCTCGAAACCGGTATGTTTTTTTAAGTTTGGCTTGTTATCTGGAAACGCCCCTATGAACCCCTTCGGTACCGACATTACGTCCGCAGACATCATTGATGCTCTGTCTTTTTTCGACAGCTGGGAAGATCGCTACAAGTACATTATTGATCTCGGCAAAGAATTGCCTGCCCTGGACGACGCCTATAAAACCGATGATTTCATTGTGCGCGGCTGTCAAAGCAAAGTATGGTTAGTGCCGCAGCGTGAGGGCGATAAGATTATATTTGCTGCGGACAGCGATGCCTTCATCGTTAAAGGCTTGTTGGCGGTTGTATTGGCGGCCTACAACGGTAAAACGTCGAGTGAAATACGCAGCTTTGATATTGAGGCCTACTTCGACGAGCTGAATCTGCTTAAGCACCTCAGTGCGACTCGCGGTAACGGCCTGCGGGCCATGGTGCAGCGTATTCAGGATTTCTCTTCGGCAGCTTGATTACGCACTGAAAAGTAAGCACTTTGCGTCTGTTGGTCGCAAGGTGCAGCATAATTTCTTCGATTATGTCTCAATAGGCATAAAATTTGTGCTCTCTCCTCATCCGACTATTGTTGCACTCTCATACTTTGCGCTATGGTATAAGGACAATAACAACATCGGTCCTTTTCACCAAAAGGTACCAGAACTGAGAGCACTTGCATGTCGAATGATCATATCTATGATAGCGCGCCATGGACGCAGTTTTATGGCGCGGCACAAAACGCCATAAAAGACCGCGACCAAGCGCAAGAACACCGTTTTCCGAGCATCCCCGCCATGGTTGTGGCAGCGGCGAAAGATTTTGGCCCCAATACCGCATTTACTACTTGCATGCCAAATGGCATGAATGGACATCTGGCCTATGCACAAGTGGATGAAATGTCGGATTCGTTCGCGGTTTATCTACGCGAAACGCTTGGGCTCAACGCTGGCACTCGTGTAGCCGTGCAAATGCCAAACTGCCTGGCCTTGCCGGTAGCAGCGTTCGGAATCTTGAAGGCCGGGTGTGTACTGGTTAATGTAAACCCTCTATATACTCGCCGAGAAATGGAGCATCAGTTCAATGATTCCGGTGCAGAGGCGCTGGTTATCGTCGATATGTTTGCCGACAAGCTGGAAGACATTCTACAAAACACTCCTATTAAGCACGTGGTATTGACCTCAATTTCACAGTGGTTTTCACCCGTGGTGCGCGGTGTCTTGAATGCGGTGTTGAAGTACTGGAACCAAGTCATTCCCAAACACAATTTAGAAGCTACCCTGCTGAATCAGGCTATTAAGACTGGACGTGCGGCTAAAGCGGAAAAAGGCATTGAAGTTGCGACGTACTGGCAGGACTTGAAGCGTGATGACACGGCGTTACTGCAGTATACCGGTGGTACTACGGGAGTCAGCAAGGGTGCCGAATTAACCCATGGCAATCTATTGAGCAATTTGGAACAGGTTGATTCCGTTGCCGGTAGTCATATTGAAGCAGGAAAAGAATGCATCCTCACGGCATTGCCGATCTACCACATTTTTGCCTTTACGGTGAATTTGTTGGCCTTTTACCACAAAGGGGCGCACAACGTACTCGTCCCCAGTCCACGCCCCATTCAGAACTGTCAGCGTGCCTTTGACAATTATCCTATTTCTTGGATTTCGGGTGTAAATACCCTGTTCAATGCGTTGTTAAACGAAGAATGGTTTACGGTTTATCCGCCGAAAACCATGAAAGTCGCGCTGGCGGGTGGTACTGCATTGCACAAATCAGTAGCCGAACGCTGGCGCGCTGTAGTAGGTACGCCCATCGCTGAAGGTTATGGTTTGACCGAAAGTTCGCCGGTCATTTGTTTTAACCCAATCGGCCACGAGCGGGCCGATAGCATCGGCATTCCGGCACCCTCGACAGAAGTGCGTATTGTCGATGAAGAAGGTGTGACGATGCCACTGGGTGAGCCCGGAGAAATTATTGCCCGTGGTCCACAGATCATGAAAGGCTATTGGAATCGCCCGGAAGAAACGGCCAAAACGCTGAAAGACGGCTGGCTCTATACGGGCGACATTGGCACTATGTCAGAAGATGGTCACTTTCATATTGTTGACCGTAAGAAAGACATGATATTAGTCAGTGGCTTTAACGTGTACCCGAATGAAGTTGAGGACAGCATTGCACGCTTACCGCAGGTGCAGGAGTCTGCTGTTATCGGTGCGCCTGATGATCAGACAGGTGAGGCAGTGCATGCCTATGTGGTGCTGCGCGAGCAGGGTCTGACAGCTCAAGACATCATTAAACATTGTAAGACAGACTTGGCTGCCTACAAGGTTCCGAAGAAAGTCGTGTTCTGGGATGAGCTGCCAAAAACCCCGGTCGGGAAGGTATTGCGCAAAGAAATTCGCGCTACCGTCGAGAAAAATAATACAGCGGCTAAACAACAAGCATAAGAATCTGGCCTCGGAGATAGAGCACTATGTTAAGTCCATTGGAAGAAAGTTTATTGTCGATCATGATGGTGATCATCATGTTCGGTATGGGGTCGTCACTGACCTTTAAGGATTTCAAACTCTCAATGCGTCACCCGCAAGCGATCGGGGTTGGTTTCTCCTCGCAGTACCTGCTGATGCCCTTTATTGCTTTTGCTTTAGCACGCATTCTCAATCTGACGGTTGAGCAAACGGTTGGTTTGGTCTTAATGGGCTGTATGCCAGGCGGTACCACATCCAACATTTTTGCGTACTTCTCGAGAAGTTTACTCAGCTTGAGCATCATGATGACCATCTGCTCGACATTGGCAGGTTTTATCTTGGTGCCCTTGTGGATGGAATTCTACACACAAGGTATTGATGATGCCTTCCGTATCCCGCCGGATCAGATTGCGCGCTTGCTGTTCGTGCTGTTGATTCCTACCCTGCTAGGCATGTGGCTACGTCGGAAGAATGCCAATGTGGGGGCTGTGATCGAACTTATGGGTGGTATTCTCGGTGCCGTGGTCATCGTCTTCTTGGTCGTCACTTGGGCACCGCGCAACTGGCGTCTGCTGATTGAAACCGGCTGGGAAGTCTATGCAGCCGTTATTTTGCTCGGCTTGGTTGGCTTCCTGTTCGGCTACCTGTTCTCGCGTGTTTTAAAGCTGAACCCGCAGAAAGCGCGTACGGTGTCTCTGGAAACCGGTATTCAGAACGGGCCTTTGGCGGCATTGATTGTCATCATGACGTTTACCGGTGAAACTCAGCAGTTGATCCTGTTGATGCCTGTTATGTATTCACTCTTCATCGTACTGAACTCTACGTGGGTCACCGTGATCTACCGTAAGATGACCAAGCGAGAAGAGCTGGCACGTGACCAAGCGAAGGTGGAACCCTCGTAAAGTGATTTAACGTGAGGTTGAACGCGGCTCTGCTTTTAGCTAGCAGTTAGCCGCGTTCATCTTATTTGCTGTCACCTAGATCTTTTTAATTAATCCCGTTACTAACTGTTCAAAGGTGTTCGTCCAATGAAGTGATCTCTCTGATCCCCGTTACCTATTAACGTTTTCAGATGAGACTACTATGACGACCACTTATCTTTCAGCTCATGCGCTGACCTTTGGCTTTACTGGCCATACGCCTTTATTTCACAACCTCAACGTTCATCTGCACGCGCAACCGACGGCACTGATTGGCGGCAGTGGTGCGGGTACATCCGTGCTGGCGAGCGCTGGCTGGTGTCGGGTGCTAACGGTAGTAGGAAGAGTCTCCTATTGCGTGCTGGCGGAGGCTATTACACCGACTCACCGCCTAGAGCTCTCTCTAAAGGTCGGAAAAAATGGCCGCGATACAACCGGTCAACGTCATAACGAATAGGAACCACTTCAAGGTAGAAGGCTTTGCTTTTATGGCGAATTTCACCGCCCCGTAGGCGCCGAGCACGGTACCGATGGACAGGGTCAGTCCTGGAACCCACAACACCTGATCGTTGTAGATAAAGATGGCTAGAGCGATGGCGGTAAAGAAGAGTGTCGTAAACATTTTCAGTGCATTGGCGCGCACCAAGTCATAGCGCAGGCTGCCCGCAAAGGCGGCAATTAAGATAAAGCCAACGCCAGCTTGCACGAAGCCGCCGTAAAACCCCGCCAGCAAGAGTACAGGGAAGGCCGAGGGGCGTTCGCGGACAAGAAAGGGAACGGAGTCTGGAGGTGGGGCGACGACAGAGGGCTTGATCAGCATGACGACCGTCATGGTCAGCATGGCCCCCAATAGCATGTACTTTAACAGTCCGGGTGGGGCGTAGGACGCCAGCAGAGCGCCAAACACCGAGCCGATCAAGGTGGGTATCACGATGGCTTTGATATCATGACGGGGCAGACGGTCGTTGCGATGAAAGCCGGTACTGCCTGCAACGCCTTGCAGAAATACGGCGACGCGGTTAGTGGCGTTGGCTACATCTGCGGGCATGCCCATTACCATTAAAGCCGGCAGTGTTAAATTGGAGCCGCCGCCCGCAAGCGTGTTAATGATGCCTGCAACAAAGCCGGTGCCTAACAAGAGCAAAATAAACCACAGTTCCATTCCCAGTATCATGTTAGGCCTCAGTGCGGGTCGTCGGTCGGTAAGCAGGGCGCCATAATAGCGTGCCAAAGTGAGGTTCGCTACGACTTGTCAAGTAACGCTCTGTTCGGTGTTCGGGGCCACAGAGTCGGATTGCTGCGCGCAGGCAAAATGAGTAGGCTTGTCGGCTATTCTATGAATTGACGATATGACGGACCTAACCACACAGGCTAATACTGCATTGTTCGCGTCGGCCGGTTTCCGGCGCTATTTCCTGGCGAGTTGCTTTTCAACCTTTGCTATCTGGATTTCACGCTTTTTGTTAGGTTGGACGGCTTGGGCATTGACGGAAAGCGCGTTCTGGGTCGGTGCTGTCAGTGCGTTGTTTCTGGCGCCTACTTTTCTCTTCTCTCTGGTGTTTGGCGTGGTAGCCGACCGTGTTAACCCCTTGCGTGGCATGCACCTGACCACGGCAGCGCAAGCGCTCATAGGTGTCGCGGCGGCAGTCACCGCTGGGCTGGATCTCTTTACCTTGCCTTGGCTCTGCACCCTTGCGGCCGCCATTGGTGTAGTCACCGCGGCGCATCACCCCATGCGGTTGTCATTATTGCCGTTGTTGGTCGAACGTCGTCATTTTGCTGCGGCGATTGGCCTATCCGCCATGGTGTTCAATACCTCTCGTATACTGGGTCCTGCGCTGGCGGCATTTCTACTTTGGTGGGCATCAACGGCGGTCGCTTTTGGTGTGGCGGCAGCCCTTTACGCCGCTACGGTACTGTGTCTCATGCGTGTACACAGTTTGAAACCAAGCCCGAAAGAAGAGCGTCGATCACTGTGGGTAGAGTTGCGTGCTGGCTTGGCTTTTGTGCGCGCCAGTCAAATGATTCGTTTGTTGATGCTGCTGACCATGATTAATGGCCTATACGGAAGGACAATTATTGAAATGCTACCCGCACTGACCGGGCAATTGTTGCGCGGCGATGCTGGCACCTTGGCGGTGGTCACTGGCGCCGCGGGATTAGGTTCGATTGTCGGTGGTTTGTTGGTGTCGAGACAGCGCGGCACGGAAGCGCATCTGTTGGGCTTGGTGTTCAGTGCCTTGTTGGCCAGTGCTGTAGTGACCTTGCCCATTATGTGGGTGTCGACGCTGATCGCCTTAGGCCTGTTGATTTTCTTGTTAAGCCTTTGTATGACCGTGATAGGGACAGGCTGTCAAACCGCGATTCAATTGTCGGTGGCTGATGCGTTTCGGGGGCGGGTGATGAGCATCTGGACCGTCATTACCATGGGTATGCCCGCGATCGGTGCGATACTACTTGGTGCCTTGGCCGATAATTTCGGCATGGCCCTTATGCTTCTGATCTTTGCCTTGATGGCCGGTATTGTGACACTGATTTTGCACTCCTGGCGGCGTTCAGTCGGTTTGTAGTTCGGTAAACGCTGTTCAATTCTTAAACTATGTCACTCAATTCATCAATGCAGCGCCATCGGCGCTGTTTTCTTGTGCCCTCCGGTTAACTGCACAACACTGTCAGTATGACGTCAACGCCAACAATAATAATTCGGGTTTGTTATGTCTCAGAAGTTTTGGCTGGTGGTACTAGGGAGTATCACCATCGCTGCAGTCGTCGGGGTCGGCTTGCTCGCCCCGGAGTCACCACAGGGCTATATATCCTCACCACCACCAGTCGCTGAGCCGAATGGTGCTGCCGTGGGCTCGGGTGGGTCAGCCCGCATGGCTATCGGACAGTCGTCACTGGCGGACCCCAATGGCTTGCCGCAAAGCACACTGCCCGACTCCGGGTCAGTGCCGCTGCTGGCGCGTCCAGATGCGTCGGAAGCGCCGGATCAAGACTCCATGGCTACGTTATTCGCGCGCATGGACGAACCGCCCACTGCACTGCAGGCGGCATGGCTTGAAGTAGCGGAGGCTTATGCAGTGAGTGCACAACATCCGAGCTATTCTATTCCCCTGCAAGCTGATCAGGTCGTTGCTTATCGCGGCAATGCCTATGAGCCCGTGAGTTTACCCCTGGTAACAGGGGCGGTGATGCGTGTCTTTTTACCGCAGTTACGTTACCAGAAGGGTGATGTCGTGTCGGTCCGTGCTGAAGTGGACGGCGCTGCACAGCTGGATAATAGAATGGCGGTGCGGCTGGTGGCTGTGTCTGATGAGTCAGAAGCTACCACTGCGGAGCTGCGTCGCGCAGCGCCGGACGAGTCGTTTTTGGGCGAGTTGGATACTGCAACGGTTACACCGGGTGAGTACCGTTTAATTGTGACGGCCCGTATCGATCAGGAGGCCATCAGCCATGTCTCGTTGTTGGTGGTAGAGCCCGACATTGGTGACTTGCTGGGGGTCGGCGCCACTGGTGTGGCTGCTAATCACTTGGTTGTTCCGGTGCGTTTTCAAGCGGTGGAAGCAGGGCGTTACGCGCTGTCGGCGAACTTATTCACTGGCGATCAGCCCATCGCTCATTTAACGGGTGACGCCAGCTTGGCCGCAGGCGCAGGCGAAATACCCTTACAGGTTTATGGCAGCTTACTCGTCGGAGTCGACCTCTCTATGGGGCTGCGCCTGATGGATGTGCAGGTACGCCGATTGCCCGCGCGCCCCGGAGTACGAACGGCCTATATGTTCGGCGCAACGACAGGCTATGAAGTTTCCGTACCTTCGCTTGATGATCTGGAGGATGTTCCCTACAGCGATGACCTCACGCAGCAGCGCATCGATTTTTTGAACAGCTTAGGCCAAACACAGCAAACTCAATAAAAAATTTCCCTACTTCAAGAACGGACCAGCAGAGCAACAAAACAATAACAACAAGAGGAAATGCGAATGCAAAAAACAACAAAAATAATGGCCAGTCTTGCCTTGGCTGCCGGGTTATCTAGCGGGGCGGCTCAAGCCGAACTGGCAGGCCACCCTGTGGTGTTGGTACATGGCTTCCAGCCAGCCAATCTGATTTGGCCACCCGCCAGTCAGCATCAGGTGGAGCAGAATGGAGCGGCCTATTGGTCGGAGTTCTGGGGGAGTCGTGCCGACGCACGGATTGACTGGGATAGCACACAGCGCTTGGAAGAAGGCATAGCGGTGCAGGCGTACGCGCAGATGAAAGACATCGCAGAGCGTGGTATCTGTGCAACACCGTGCATCTTTGTGACGCACAGCACCGGTGATTTAGTCACCCGCTATTTGTTGGAGAATCAGGCGGCTTGGTTAGCCGCTGATGGTTTGCCACCATTGCAGGTGTTGGCTGTCTTGGACTTCGCCGGTGCCGGTGGTGGTACTGAGTTGGCCGATCTAGCCATGTCTATTGCGTACAACAATAGCTGGTATTTATGGCCTGCGAAGGAAGCCGTTAAAGCCGTGTTGGGGTTTGATCCGGTCCCATCCAGCATGGGCGTGGTGAACGATCTGCAGGTGAATCAGGCTCGCAGTCAGGCCGTAGCACCGGGTGCATTGCCGCGCTTGCGCTTCGTGGGTGCTGGTTCCGAGTATCTTGGAGTTACTAAACCGTTTATTCGCGGTGCGGATGACAGTGTAGTACCTGTGCACTCTGCCTGTGGTGCCGCAGTACCGGGTGACTTTGAGTCCTGTTTGTCAACGCTCAGCATGAACGGCCAGGTAACCGGCCAGGCTGCTGGTGCACTGTGGCATAACCATTTTCCGGTATTGCTGTCGGAAGGGGCGCATCACAGCGGAACCATTGGTCACCAGCGTGGCAACGTGATGGTCCCTGTGGTGAATAATACGACTCTGAATGGCTTGGATGTAGCATTTGCCAGTCGTACTTATCAAGCCCGCCCTTGGTGGAAGCTGTGGGGCAGTAAGGACACCTTTATTGAGGTGCCTGGTTCGGCGAACAGCTCCATGTCTGCCTTGGTGTATGACACCCTGAACTGATAAACCGCAAGGGTGGCACAGCTCAGTGCCACCCTTGGGCAGATAAGGTTTCTGGTGCGCCAGACGACGACGGTTTAGAATGCTTACCCTTTTGTATTCTTCGCCGGAGTTGAGCGCTTTGTCTGCCCCCTACCCTTTAGTCATTGTGAACTTACTGCTCGGCTTCTTGGGTGTCGGTAAAACAACCGCTATTCGCCATTTACTCGGCCACAAGCCAGCAAATGAACGCTGGGCGGTTCTGGTGAATGAATTTGGCGATGTTGGCGTCGACGGCAAGGTATTGGGTGATACGGGCATTGTTGTAAAACAGGTCGCCGGTGGTTGCATGTGCTGTGCATCTGGCCCGGTTACGCGGGTAGCACTCAATCAACTGATACGCCAAGAGCGCCCTGATCGTCTGTTGATTGAGCCCAGCGGGTTAGGCCACCCAAAAACCATTTTGGCGTTGTTGCAGGATGATTCTTACCGCACCGTACTGCGCGTGCAGAGTCCATTAACTTTAGTTGATGCTCGGCAAGTGGTGCAGTCGAGATACCAAAATCATGCTCTCTACGTTGAGCAAATCCTGTTGGCGGGTGCGCTCGTGTTAAACAAATCCGACCTCGCGGATAGCCATACGCAGCGCGCAGCGGAAGCATGGCTCGCGACACAACGACCGGAGGTTGCCTTGTTTACCGTTGAGCAAGGGCAAGTAGACCTCGATTGGTTTTTGAACGCAGACGAGTCCCCAAGGGTCTCGGTGGCGACACAGGCTGCCACCGCCGAACTTCCTGTGCTTGATTGGCGTTCAATACCGGCAGCGCCCACGGCGGAGCAATGGGTAAGGGCGGAGCGCAATGCCGACGGTTATTTCAGTGTGGGTTGGCGTATGCCGGCGCAGACTGTTTGGCGCACCCATGATTTGTTGGCGTGGGTGCATAGCATCCATGCTGTGCGGCTGAAAGCAGTCATGTGCATGGACGACGGCTGGCGGCTGATTAACGTCGTGGACGGGGCGTTATCCATTGTCTCATTCCCAGCCCAGCAGGAGGCCGTGCTAGAGCTGATATTAGACCACGCGCTCGACAGTAAAGAAGCCGAAGTCGAGCTGCGACGCTGCACTTTGGTGAACTAACACACATCAACTAAAACACGCGACAGCGCGAAAAAAACCGTATAAACTGCGCGCCCCCTGTAAAAATATGCTCCCGTTAAATCGGGTATTTTAACAGCCATTGAGGTGCAGCACGTTGGATCTTCGTATCACCGCTATTCAAGCAGAAGACACTTGGCCGATTCGGCAATTTGTTCTCTGGCCAGACCAGCCAATCAGTCATTGTATGTTGGAAGACGATGCCGTCGGCAGTCACTTTGGTGGCTACATTGATGATCGTCTCGTCTGCGTTGCATCACTGTTTCCTGACGGCGAGAGAATTGCTCGGCTGCGTAAGTTTGCCACGCTACCTGACTACCAGCATCTCGGCCTTGGTACACAAATGCTGCAGCACATTATCGCTGAATTGCCGCGTCTGAATACGACGACACTTTGGTGTCATGCCCGTGCGGCAGCAATGCCGTTTTATCAGCGCTTTGGCTTCGAGCCCGTCGGTGAGGCGTTCAACAAAGGGCCAGTCAGCTACTGGCGCGCTGAGTTAACCATTCCTGCTGAGTCATAACGCAACGTGCTCGAGCCGCCTTCTGGCTCGAGCCGTCTTGACGCGTTGCGTACAAAAAATAACCAAAATACCTGATCTGATTCCCAAACAGCACGTAAACTTAAGCATATGGCAACTCCAACAGGAGGGTAGTCGCATGCGGGCATTTGGCTGGTGTTTAGTCCTTGCGCTTGTATGGCCAGTAACGGTTGTCGCTCAGGCACCCGAGAGCGCTCAAGTAGTTATTCGTGCTCAATTACAGGCTTTCTCTGATGACAATGCAGAACATGCATTCTCATACGCGGCAGACGGTATCAAGCAACAGTTTGGTAACGCCGAAAGGTTTGCTCGAATGGTGAGGTCTCAATACCCAGCCTTGTATCGACCGCGCCATATTGCATTTGTAGATCCTGTTGTGGTGTCCAGTGAGCAGATGTACCAAGAGGTCTCCTTGGTTGATGGTCAAGGGCGGGGTTGGCGCGCTGTGTATAGCTTGATTTCGGTGAGCGGCGAGTGGCGTATAGACGGCGTCGCCATTTTACGAGCGCCACAACTGGTGCTGTAGCGGTTGTATGAACAATGGTCGTCGAAGCAAGCGGCTTTTGTTCGTTCCCCTGTGGCCAGCCGCCCGGCTGGCCTTTTTTTATGCCCATGGATGGGCGGTATGCTGGCTGTCCTAGCCATATATACTGTCAATGTTCACAATTTGTACACAAGCATGCTATAAAAATAGCCAGGTATAAGCGATAAGAGGAGCTGGCTATGCCGGATCGTATCATGCGCCTTACCAAGAGTGGTTTGCCTATTGCTTGGCTGAGTCGTGAGTGCGCAGCAACCCTGTATGCCCGTGAGCAAGTGTTGTGGAGCTTGGGCGATACCCTGATACGTATGCATGGTGGGACGGGGCGCTCTGGGCGGCAGTCATTTCTCGATATTGCACCAATCGTCGCCTGCAGTGGCGATCATCCGGCGGATGCGGCCGTCCCTCACCTTACCAACTCAGTCTTGTTTCGGCGTGACCATCACATGTGTCTGTACTGTGGGACTGTGCATCAGCCTGCTATGCTGACGCGCGATCATGTGGTTCCGCGTGTGCAAGGCGGGCGTGATCATTGGACCAACGTGGTTACGGCTTGCCGCGGGTGCAACCAACACAAAGGGGGCCTTACGCCCGAGCAGGCGGGTATGCCTCTGTTGGCGGTGCCCTTTAAGCCGAATTTGTTTGAGTTCATGTATTTGGCGAATCGCCACATTCGTGGCGATCAAATGGAGTACTTGCGGCGGCGCTTTTCAGGGCGGCGTGACTGGGCTGCGTAAGCAACCCAGCACTTCCTTGGTGTTAGAGGCTCAAATTTAGCCCCAGATTGATATTCAGTCCATTTGCATCAGCGTCGGTGCCGATGAGATAGCCCACCTCTGTGAACAATTGCACGTAGCGTTGGAACGGCGTTGGTACGTTGACTGACATGAATAGGTTGGTGCCCCAACTTTCGTTCCAGACCGCATCTATCCCGTAGAAGAAGCTCTCCGAGTGATTAATGGCGACCATTGCGCCCACGGCAGCGTAGTAGCTATCACCATAGCCACCTGATAGGCGATAGAAAATATCCATATTGCCGGGGCTTTCGAAACGAATGCCCGCATTGTACACCGACGACGGAGCGTCACTGATAATCCCAGTTGAAAGGCGTCCAACGGTCAGTTGTACGCTGCCGGAGCGCCGTACTTCTTCAATAACGTCGCCTTCTTGAATAATACCATTGGCCAATTCGTAGTGATTTGAGCGTGCTATGGTGCCGCGAGAATAAGAATCCCGGACTTCGTTGATACGAATTCGCCCCACCTCCACACGAAATGAATCGTTGTCATTGATCGGCTTCAGGTCCTTGTAAACGGCGAATTCCGCGCCTTCGCTGACGCCGCTGCGAGCCCCTAAGTTAATTGCGACCTGGTTATCCAGTTTTGACAGCACCTCACCACGATAGTCTGCCGCAGTGCCTGGTATGCGCTCTACCCAATGACCTGAGCGAATACTCCGGCGTCCCAGCATGACTTCCGCGATGGCATAGATGTTCGTGACTTCCGTTACCACAATGACGCCCGTCTGATCATCCAGGTAGCCATAAGATTCGCCGCTTGACGTGGTTACTTCGGCGCCACGTTGATAAACGCGAAAAACCTGCCCTGGCTCAATATTCGCACTGTGACCCAAATCAAAGAAAACGCGGCCACCGTCGGTGCTGACCACCTGGCCAAGCTGACGAAACTGTCGTTTTAGGTCGCGCTCCAGTTCATATTCTATTTGGGCAATCAAACCATCATAGGTGTTGTAGCGAAAATCCAGTGAGCGACTGGCTATGGTGTCGCCGCCTCGGGCATTAAAGAACGTTATATTGACTTGTGCAGTTCGGCGGCGCGGAAATATCAGTTCGGCGGTCGCCACGACGGACATGCCGGCAGATGCTCCAGAGGCGAGCAGGGCTTCGCGGTCGGCCGCAGAGCTCCAGTCCAAATTCGGGCGAATCGGGCTGACTTGATACTGTTGCAATCCATTGATCGCCTCGCTGGTGACTTGTCGGAAGGCGGCATGCTGTGCCACGGCAGCGCGATCTATACGGGTCGCTAAGAGTACGTTCGGTTGGCTCTGGAGCTGACTTTGGGACTGTGCCACAGCTAGGCTACTGAACATCAACTGGGTCAGGAGTAAAAGGACAACAGCACGCATGAGGCGATTCCTTATCTGGGTGGTCTAGTAAGTATGTAGTCCAAAAATGAGTGCTTCGCCACGTTTTGGACCGTCGTCAAGTTGGGTGGTGAGTTGCGTTGCATTGTGGAGACTCGTGCGGCAACGGGCGGAAACTTGACGCTCTCATTACATTCAGCAATTTCCATGCCCCAAAATGCAGTTGTGGCGGCAATGTGCACAGCGCGAAGGCTGAAAATTTCCGCAAAGGCAGCGCGAATGCATGGAGTTACGAGGCGGCTGCCTGTATAATCCACGCTCCAAATTTCTAACCCTTCTGGAAGATGTAAACATGGCTATTGAGCAGACTTTCTCGATTGTTAAGCCCGACGCAGTTGGTAAAAATGTGATCGGCGAAATCTACACGCGGTTCGAAAAAGCGGGCCTGAAGATTGTTGCCGCTAAGATGATCCACATGTCAGAAGAACTGGCTGGTAAGTTTTATGCGGAACACAAAGAACGTCCGTTCTTTGGTGAATTGGTCAGCTTCATGACCTCTGGTCCAGTGATGGTTCAGGTTCTGGAAGGTGAAAACGCCGTTGCAGCAAACCGTGATATCATGGGTGCAACCAACCCCAAAGAAGCAGCACCGGGCACTATCCGCGCTGATTTTGCGGAAGAAGTTTCTGCCAATGCAGTGCACGGTTCTGATGCGCCTGAATCTGCGGCGCGTGAAATTGCTATTTTCTTCACTGCTGAAGAAATTTTCAGCCGCGCATAAATGAGCGTTGCGGTGGCTGCATCGGTCAGTGGATGTGATGCGGTGTTGTAGGGGAGCCTTGCTCCCCTTTTATGTACTAGGATGACAAAGAATTTGCGTCTGTACTGAAGGTTTTGTAGTGGAAGAGCGAGCGGTGGAACAGCACACGATCAATTTACTGGGCATGACGCGCGCGCAGCTAGAGGCGCACTTTGTGGCCATGGGTGAAAAGCCCTTTCGAGCCGCGCAGGTGCTCAAGTGGATTCATGCGCGTGGCGTCACTGACATTGATCAGATGACAGACCTGTCCAAAGCGCTGCGCGAGAAACTTAAAGCGACCTCAGTGTTGACGGTGCCGGAAGTGGTCTATGACGCCACGGCGAAAGACGGTACGCGAAAATGGGTGATGCGTCTGCCGGGCGGTTCATCCATCGAAACAGTTTATATTCCCGAAGAGCGCCGCGGTACCCTGTGTGTATCGTCGCAAATCGGTTGCGCACTCGACTGCTCGTTTTGTTCGACGGGTAAGCAAGGCTTCAATCGCGATTTGTCCGCCGCAGAAATCATTGGTCAGGTGTGGGTTGCTGCTAAAGCGTTCGATGACTTATCCGGTAAGCGCGAGCGCCGTATCACTAACGTGGTGATGATGGGCATGGGCGAGCCATTGTTGAACTTTGATAACGTCATCGCTGCCATGAACCTGATGATGGAAGACAATGCCTACGGTATTTCCAAACGTCGTGTCACGCTCAGTACCTCGGGTGTTGTACCAGCCATTCGCCAGTTAGCCGGGCACACCGATGTCAGTCTCGCGCTGTCATTGCATGCGCCAAACGACCCCTTGCGCGATCAGTTGGTGCCGGTGAACAAGAAATACGGTATCGCTGAGACGCTGAATGCGTGCAACCAGTATTTGTCGAGCCTCAGTGATAAGCGAGTACTAACGGTAGAATACACTTTGATGAGCGGCGTTAACGATACGCCTGAGTTGGCCCACGAATTGGCTGATTTGCTCAGGGATACGCCGTGTAAGATCAACCTGATTCCTTTCAACCCCTTTCCTAACTCAGGTTATGAACGGCCCAGCAATAATCGCGTACACCGGTTCCGCGATGTGCTGATGGCAGCCGGTTATAACGTAACCACGCGCAAAACACGCGGCGATGATATTGACGCCGCATGTGGCCAGTTGGTGGGCAAGGTAGAAGATTTAACACGACGCAGTGAGCGCTTTATCAAGGCAGTAGAGATTGGCAGCACGGCGGCGGATTTGGCAAAAAAACGGGGTAAACGAGTATGAAGCTTTCCATTGCGCGTGGTCTGATCTTGTTGCTGGTTGCACTGACATTGAGTGCCTGTGCAAGCCGTGGGGCGAACAGCGAGGCACAGACATCGGCGGAGCGTTATGTTGAAATTGGGTTTCGGCATTTGCAGTTTGATAACGCAGCTCAGGCTCGAATTGCTTTTCGCGAGGCGATGAGTTTTCACCCGCAATCGCCTTCAGCGCACCTAGGCCTGGCACTCGTGTACCAACGCGAGGGCGAGCCAGAGCTGGCCGAAGACTATTTCAAGCGATCGATGCGCCTCAGCAGTGACACGCAAAATAGACATCTTTACGCGCAGTTCCTGTTTCGTCAAAACCGCATAGAAGAGGCCCGTAAGGAGTTGCTGGTGGTTGTGGCTGATACCGACTTCTTTGACCGTGCGGTGGCGTTTGAAGATCTCGCCATTGTGAGTTTGTTCTTAGATGATAAGGTTAATGCCAAAACCTATTTTGATCGCGCTATTACGCTGAACAAGATGTTGCCAATGCCTTATTGGCATATGGCCAATCTGCATCTCAATGACGGCAATCCTCGTCGGGCCATGGCGTACTTCGATGGCTTCCAGAGATTGGTCAGCAGTGATCTGGTGACGCACACTGAGGAGTCGTTGATCCTAGGGGTGCGGGTTAATGAAGCCATGCAGCGCCAAGAGGCCTATGCCGATTTATTGGAGCAGCTGAAAGAACGCTTCCCGAATAGCAATTACTTGAGAAATAACTGACGCATGAACAAGCAGATGCTCTCTCCCATCACCCGCCGAAAAAGTCGCCAGATCATGGTGGGCAATGTGCCAGTTGGCGGTGATGCGCCCATTTCAGTGCAAAGTATGACCAATACTGAAACCTGTGATGTGGATGCGACCGTGGCGCAGATTCAGCGGATGGAGGCGGCAGGGGTGGACATTGTGCGGGTGTCGGTGCCCAGTATGGATGCCGCCGAAGCCTTTGGCAAAATCCGTCAGCGTGTTCAAGTACCCTTGGTCGCTGACATCCATTTCGACTATAAAATTGCGTTGCGCGTCGCGGATTTAGGTGTCGATTGTTTGCGTATCAATCCGGGCAACATTGGTAAAGAAGATCGTGTACGGGCGGTGGTCGACAAGGCGCGCGACAAAGGCATTTCCATGCGCATCGGGGTCAACGCGGGTTCGCTGGAAAAAGATCTGCAAAAAAAATACGGCGAACCGACGCCTGCAGCGCTCGTTGAGTCCGCCATGCGCCATATTGATATCCTCGACCGGCTGGATTTCCAAGAATACAAATTAAGCTTGAAAGCGTCCGACGTCTTTATGGCGGTGGCGGCGTATCGTCAGATCGCAAGTCAAATTGATCAGCCGTTGCATTTGGGTATAACCGAAGCCGGCGGTCGTCGATCAGGAACAGTGAAGTCCGCAGTGGGCTTAGGTTTGCTGCTCATGGACGGTATTGGTGATACGCTGCGTGTGTCGTTAGCGGCCGACCCTGTCGAAGAAGTTAAAGTCGGCTTCGATATTTTAAAAAGCCTGCGCTTGCGCAATAAGGGCATCAACTTTATCGCCTGTCCCAGCTGCTCGCGCCAGAATTTCGATGTCATCAGTACCATGAACGCGTTAGAAGAGCGCTTAGAGGATGTACTCACACCGTTGGACGTGGCTGTTATTGGCTGTGTCGTGAACGGGCCGGGTGAGGCCAAAGAGGCGGATATCGGTATCACTGGTGGGTCGCCCAATAACCTGATTTATCTGAACGGTGAGCCGCACAGTAAACTGAAAAACGAAGAGTTGGTGGATGTGTTCGAGCGCATGATTCGCGAACAGATCGCTGAGCGTGATGCTGCCAACGCCAATTTAATCGCCAAGACACGGTCTTAATCGGTTTAACGGGAAATAATGTGAAGACAGTACAAGCCATTCGTGGCATGAATGATGTTTTGCCGGAACGCTCCCCATTGTGGCAGTATGCCGAAGCGCAGATGCGTGCACTGTACGCCAGTTATGGATACAGTGAAATACGTACCCCGCTGGTGGAAGATACCGCCTTGTTTCGGCGCTCTATCGGTGAAGTAACCGATATCGTTGAAAAGGAAATGTATACCTTTAACGATCGCAACGATGAGAGTATTACTCTGCGACCCGAAGGGACGGCCGGTTGCGTGCGTGCCGCTTTGCAGCACGGTTTACTGCACAATCAGATTCAAAAGCTGTGGTACACCGGGCCGATGTTTCGCTATGAGCGTCCGCAGAAAGGTCGCTATCGTCAGTTTCATCAGTTTGGTGCCGAGGTGTTCGGGCTGGCAGGGCCGGATATTGACGCTGAAATTATCATCATGTCAGCGCGCCTTTGGCAGCGTTTAGGCATTGCAGAACACCTGACCTTACAGTTGAATACGCTGGGTACGGCGGAGAGCCGTGCGAACTACAAAGCAGATTTGGTGGCGTACCTGCAACAGCATGTGGCGCGCCTCGACGAAGATTCACAGCGTCGTTTGAGCACCAATCCCTTGCGTATTTTGGACAGCAAAAGCGCAGATACTCAGCAAGTGCTGGATGACGCGCCTGAATTTTTTGCCTACTTGGACGAGGAATCGCGGACGCATTTTGATCAGCTCTGCGCGTTTCTTGATGCTGCGGGTGTGGCGTATGAGATCAATCCACGCTTGGTGCGCGGGCTGGACTACTACGGCAAAACCGTATTTGAATGGGTAACGTCGGCACTGGGTTCGCAGGGTACTGTGATGGGTGGTGGACGTTATGACGGCTTGGTTGAACAGTTAGGCGGTAAGTCTACTCCAGCCATCGGTTTCGGTATGGGTGTTGAACGCCTGTTGCTGCTACTTGAAGCATTGGACGTAGTGCCTGCCGACGTCACGCAGACAGTGGATGCCTGCTTACTGGCTATGGGAGACGATGCGGAACGGGTGAAGTTGCAGCTGGCAGAGCGGTTGCGTTCGGCAGTGCCGGATCTGCGCCTGCAGACGGTGCTGGGTGATGGCAGTTTTAAATCGAAGATGAAAAAAGCAGACAAAAGTGGCGCTCGCTTGGGCTTTATCGTTGGCGACGACGAAGTGGCCAAGCAGGTGTTCACGGTGAAAAATCTGCGCAAAGACGCTCCGCAAGTTCATATTGCGTGGTCAGATACTGATGCTTTGCTTGCGGTTATGAAAGAAGCATTACAAGAATCCATATAATGAGAGTGCAAGGAGTGAGTTGTGTACGATACTGAACAAGAACAGATAGAGGCCCTGAAACAGTGGTGGTCACGTTGGGGTAATGCCTTGGTCGGCGGTGTGCTGATCTTCGTTGTGGGCTATTTTGGTCTGTTCTTTTACAACGACAACCAGGCGAAGAACCATGCTGCGGCGTCGGACATCTACCAGCAGGTCGTGCGCCTGACGGACGGTAAAGATACCTTGGCGGCAACCGAGCGCAGTCGTTTGGATGACTTGTTTGCTAACTTAAGCAGTGCACACAGTAACAGTACCTATACCACTTACACGGCGCTCTTGCAGGCTAAGTACATGGTGAACGATGGTGACTTTGCCGACGCTGAGACGAAGTTGCGCTGGGCACTAGAACAAAGCCGAGATGCTACCATTGACCGTGTCATAACTCTGCGTATCGCGCGCGTGCAAGTGGCACAGGGTGAATTCGATGCAGCCTTGGCCACTTTAGATGGCATTGCTGCCGGTGCGCAGGAATTGGCCTTCTACGAGTTGCGTGGTGATATCCACCAAGCTATGGGTGATCGTAATGCCGCCCGAGCAGCTTACGAGACTGCTTGGACGTTGGCGCAAGAGCAAGGTTTGAACCCACCACTGCTGCAAGCAAAAGCCGAACGTTTTGGCTTGCTTTAATCGTTGTACTGACAGGAGTTGTCCTTCATGAGAGCAATGCAAAGTGCTCTAGCCAGTGTATTGGTTGTTGTATTGGTCGGTTGCGCAGGTATTAACCCGCGCTACCCGGCACCGCCACCAGAATTTACCTCTGATCGCGTCGGTTTCGACTGGCATCACTTTATTGCTGAAGGATGGCAGCCTGGTGATGGTGCCGTGCGCTTGCGTCCGGCCCAGGATGACGAGCGCGTATTTGCAGCGCATGTGACTGGCGAGGTGGTTGCCTTGTCGAAGGGAACCGGGCGAGTGTTGTGGAAACACTCGTTGGAGCCTTGGCAGGCCGGGGTCACGCTGCATCGTGACCGGCTTTATCTTCTGTCCCAAAAAGGCGACTTGGTCGTCCTGAATGCCAGCAATGGTGAGGAAGTACAGCGCAGTGCCTTAGGTGTTACTGCTATTGCGCCCTTAGTGGTGTCAGGCAATCAAATTGCCTTCTTGGCACAGGACGGCAAGCTACGTCTGTGGGACAACACCAGTCGGAACTGGGTGTGGATCTATGACAGTGAGCAGCCGGTGTTGACCTTGCATGGTCAAGCTCAGCCTTTGTTCTATCGAGATGCCCTTATTGCCGGTTTTAGCAATGGACGCGTGATGGCTTTCGATCTGTTGTCCGGTGAGCCACGTTGGTCGCATCGCCTATCGAATCCACGCGGCGTGACCGACTTGCAGCGACTTGTTGATGTAGACGTTACTCCGTTGTTGGTTAACGACCGTATTTACATCGCGGCCTACGAAGGACGCCTCGTAGAGATTATGCCAAACAGTGGCGAGATCCGCTGGGAAACGACGCAGTCGGTCAGTGCGAGCTTGGCGACCGATGGTCGTTCATTATTTGTGGCTAATCGCACGGGTGAGATTTTTGCCTATGATCTCAATACAAAGGCGATTCGTTGGCAACAACAGGCCGTAACTGGGCGCCCAATTACGTCCTTGGCGGTGCAAGGTGATACGGTGATAGTGACGGATCGCCGTGGTTATGTGTACGGTTTTTCTACCCGAACGGGCGAGCCCGTGGGTCGTTTGAATTTCGCTGGTCATCAGCGCTTTACGGTACCGGCAATAGCCGATGCCGACCATTTTTATGTGCAATCGATGCAGGGCCTCCTTTTGGGCGGCACCATCAGGGCACAATAGGAGTAAGACCGCTTGACGCCGGTAATTGCATTAGTAGGGCGCCCCAATGTGGGCAAATCCACGGTATTTAACTGCTTGACGCGCTCGCGTGATGCTTTGGTGGCCGATTGGCCAGGGCTGACGCGTGACCGCAAGTACGGCGAGGGTAAGGTGGGCGACATCCCCTTTATTGTGGTCGATACCGGTGGTGTTAGCGGCTATGAGATGGGCTTAGACGTTGAAATGGCCGAGCAGTCGTATGCCGCCATTGAAGAAGCCGATCTGGTGTTCTTTATTGTTGATGCGCGCGAGGGTGTTACCGCCAGTGATTTGATGCTGGCGAAGCATTTGCGCAGTGCCGGTAAGCTGACCCAGTTAGTGGTCAATAAAGTCGATGGTTTGAACGAAGATACGGTGCTGGGTGATTTCTACGAAATGGGACTGGGTGAGCCTTACCCCATTGCAGCGGCCCATAACCGTGGTGTGACCAGTTTGATCACCGAAGCCATGGAGCGCTTTCCGGATGCCGAAGTAGTTGATCCCGACTTGGTGCAGGGTACGGGTATCCGTCTCGCTATTGTCGGTCGGCCAAATGTCGGCAAGTCTACCTTGGTGAATAGAATGCTCGGTGAGGAGCGTGTGGTTGTTTTCGATCAGCCGGGCACCACCATGGATAGCATCTTCATTCCGTTCGAGCGCGAGGGGACGGAATACACGCTGATTGATACGGCGGGAGTACGGCGCCGCAAGAACATCAAGGAAGCGGTCGAAAAGTTCTCCATCATCAAGACGCTGCAAGCGATTCAGCAAGCTAACGTGGTTATCGTGGTGTTGGATGCGCGTGACAGTGTGGTTGAACAAGATTTGCACATGCTGCACTTTGTGCTGCAAGCGGGGCGTTCGGTCCTATTGGCGGTCAACAAATGGGATGGTATGACGCACGACGAAAAAGCGCAGGTGAAGAAGGACATCGACCGCCGACTAGACTTTATGAGCTGGGCAGATTTGCATTTTATATCCGCTAAGCACGGCACTAATGTCGGCCACTTATTCGCATCGGTACAAAAGGCTTATGACTCCGCAACTAAGCAGTGGCCAACCAATTACCTCACGGAAATCATGCAGGGCCTGGTGCAAGAGCACCAGCCTCCGTTGGTAAACGGCCGGCGCATCAAGTTACGCTATGCTCACTTGGGTGGCCGCAATCCCCCGGTGATTGTGATTCACGGTAATCAGGTAGAAAAGCTGCCGGGTAGCTATCAGCGTTATCTGGAAAACAGTTTTCGCAGTGTATTGGATTTGCGCGGTACGCCGATTCGTTTCGAGTTCCGTAGTGGGGAAAACCCTTACGCGCCTCCCACGACAGGGCGCGTAAAAAAGACCAAGGTGGGGCCCGCTCATCGTGGCAGTGCGAAGGCTAAAGCTGGCCCGCGCAGTAAGAAAAAGTAACCGCTGCAAGCACTAACCGCGACCCCCTCTGAATCAAGCGTCAGAGGGGGTTTCCTGTTCATTAATCCGCTTCACTTCACTGACGATTGTTCCATCCGCTAAACGGTGGCTTATCTGCTGCCCTATCTGCACTTGCGTCACTGAACGCACCACTTTGGCATCATCCGTGAGCAGAATGCCATAGCCGCGGTGCAACGTGGCCATGGGGCTCGCGGTGTGTAGGTTGTGGGCCGTTTTGGCAATGGATTGACGCCATTGATGCAGATTGGCTCGTACGCTACTGTGTAAGCGCTGTTGCCATTGGTTAAGTTGGCGGCGTTGTTCTTGGAGGCGAACGGAGGGAGCACTGCGCTGCAAGCGCTGCTGGAAAACCTCTAGGCGAAGAGCGGGTCGCTCCAGTGTTTGCGTCATGCTGCGCTCTAGGCGCGCGCTGAGGTCGTCTAGGCGTTGCTGTTGCTCGCGAATACGATCCGCTGGGTGACGCAGCCGTTGCTGCAGAAAATGCAGGGCTTGGCGATGCTGATTGAGCTGGCGCTGTAGGTTGTGGGTCAGCTGACGGGCCAGTTGGTGTAATCTACTGGCGCGTTGACTGTGGTCGGCAGAGGCCAGTTCCGCCGCCGCCGAGGGGGTCGGAGCACGTAAGTCGGCCACGAAGTCGGCAATGGTAAAGTCGGTTTCGTGCCCCACCGCACTTATAATGGGGAGTGGACTGGCGGCAATGTCGCGCGCCAAAGCCTCATCATTGAAACACCATAGATCTTCTAGGGAGCCGCCACCGCGGCCGACGATCAAAACATCGCACTGTCCATCGGCGATCGCTGCCTTCAGGGCACGCCGAATATCAGCCGCCGCGTCTTTCCCTTGGACCAAGCAGGGAAACAGTCGAACCTCAATGAAGGGATCGCGACGTGCCAATACCTGCAAGATATCCTGCACCGCTGCCCCTGAGCCAGATGTGACGACCCCGACGACCTGCGCGTCGGTGGGTATTGGGCGCTTGCGTTCAGGTGCAAATAAGCCTTCCGCTTCCAAGCGACTCTTAAGGGCATTGAATTCCAGTTGCAACGCACCTGCACCAGCAGGCTGTATTGCGGAGACAATTACTTGATAGTCACCGCGCCCCTCAAACAAACTGAGCTTGCCCGACACCAGAACCGCTTCACCGTCTTTCGGGCGGTACTGCTGACGCATGGCTTGGCCTTTGAAAAAGGCACAGCGTACCTGCGCACTGTCGTCTTTCAGAGTGAAATAAAGATGGCCCGACTGTGGCCGGGCAAGATTCGAAATTTCTCCGTGAATCAGTACGCTGCCAAAGTGTTGTTCGAGGATGAATTTAGCTTGGCGATTAAGCTGGGCAACGCTGATGGCTTGTTCCATGTTGCTGATCTTACTGGTCTGTGCTGAACAGGCGGTCACCAAGCTGATCAACGGCTTGCCGTGCTTTCAAACGCGTATGCTCAACCGCAGTGTCCAGGTCGGGCAGTAGGTCGGCACGGATTAAATGATGCGAGGGTTCTTCTGCGCCTACACGGCTGATATGAGCAGAAATGCGGTATTGTCCGCCTACGGGCATTGGTGCGATCTTAATCATGAATCCGTTGTATTCCTCTTCCGCTTGAACGCTTGCAGCTGTGCTTTGCGGCTGAGCAACAAATAAAGACTTTAACCAATCAAACATGAGGTTACCTCCAGAATCGACGGACGACAGTGTACCCGTTTCAACATAACGGTGCATCAGGAGTTCCATTCCGTTGTAATCGACGCTTCAGTTTAGGGGAATGCTGGTAAGCGTTGGTGTTGCTCTGCGTCGATCACATAGCTGCAACTCATAGACCATGGGGGTGCCAAACTGTATTCCACAGATTCTGTGGATAAGTGTGTGGGTAACTCTGTGATAAACAGAGGCAAGCTAACGATGACGTGGGGTTCTACGGATTGGTTAAAAAGTGATCAAAATGCAATAAATCTATATAAAACAATGAATTGGAGTCGTTATTTAGAGTTTTTGTAGAGCAGTGCAGGGCAAATGCATTCGCGCACTATGGCAGTGCAGTGCTGCGAAAAAATGTGAATAAAATCACCTGTCAATGCTTGACAAGCTAGGTAATGCGCAGGTTCTTCATCATTTTTTGTGGATTGGTAGGCAACGCCAGTCACGAAGGGTAAAATTCTTGCCTTCGTATTGTTCAGGCGCGTCGTTATGCATTGCCCGTTTTGTGGTCAACCAGACTCCAAGGTTATAGATTCCCGTCTTGTCGCTGAAGGTCGTCAAGTCAGACGGCGTCGTGAATGTCCGCATTGTGGGGAGCGTTTCACTTCGTATGAATCCGCTGAATTAGTAATGCCTAAGCTGGTAAAGCAAGACGGTTCGCGCGAGCCCTACAACGCTGACAAATTACGCGCCGGCATGATGCGCGCGTTAGAGCGTCGCCCGGTCTCGGTGGAAGCCATAGAGGCGGCCATCAGTCGAATAGAGCATCGTTTGCGTGCTGGTGGGGAGCGCGAGATACCCTCGCGGGCGGTTGGTGAAGCGGTGATGCAAGAGTTGCAGGTGCTGGATCAGGTAGCGTTCGTGCGTTTTGCCTCGGTATACCGAAGTTTTCAAGATATTTCTGAGTTTCGTGCTGAGATTGAACGCCTTGAGAAGAAAGACCAATGAGTGACGCGGCCGCCGATATCATTTGGATGCAGCGCGCCCTGCACCTGGCAGAGCGCGGATTGTTCAGTACCACACCTAACCCGCGTGTCGGTTGTGTATTAGTAAAAGACGGCCAATCAGTTGGTGAGGGCTGGCATCCAGGGGCTGGACAGCCGCATGCCGAAGTGTTTGCGCTTAACGCTGCCGGGCTTGCTGCGACCGGGGCAACGGCCTATGTAACGCTGGAGCCTTGCAGTCATTTTGGGCGCACGCCACCGTGTGCGGACGCGTTAATTGCCGCGGGTGTGGCACGCGTCGTCGTGGGCTGTGAAGATCCTAATCCGCTGGTCGCGGGTGCTGGCATTGCACGCTTGCGGGCCGCAGGAATTGACGTGACCTCTGGGGTGTTGGCGGATCAAGCCGAGGGGCTCAACCTTGGCTTTATGCAGCGCATGCGTACCGGCTTGCCGTGGGTCAGAGCGAAATTGGCGCACAGCATCGACGGCCGTACGGCGATGGAGAGCGGTGAGAGCTTCTGGATTACGGGTGCTCCGGCGCGCGCCGATGTGCAGTATTGGCGTGCGCGCAGTTGCGCGTTGATCACCGGCGCCGATACTTTATTGATGGATCAGGCTCGGATGCAGGTGCGTCTCGATTTGCTGGCCCAGCGTTGGCCCGATCATCCCGCGGTATTGAGTCCTTTGCGTGGTGTTGTGGACTCTCGGCTGCGAGTGCCTGCCGATCATCCATTTTACGCCGTTGATCGCGCCATGCTGTTTACCGGCAACGGACATTCAGTGGCGCAGCTTGACGCTTATCGCGCGCGTGGCGTGGCAGTTGTGACCTGTGCCAGCAACGGTGACCACCTCGACCTGCTTGCGCTGTTGCGCCGTCTAGTTGAAGCGCACGCGGTGAATGAGGTCATGATTGAGGCGGGCGCAGAGTTGACGGGGGCGTTTTATCGCGCTGGGCTCATTCAAGAGCTAATCCTGTATTGCGCGCCGCGTTTGCTTGGCAGTGCCGGCCGGCCTTTAATGGCGTTGCCACTCGATACCATGGCGGACGCCGTGACTCTGGATGTCCTGGATCGCCGCCAGTTTGGTGCTGATCAGCGAATTATTGCGCGCTTGCACGGCAAATCATCACACCCTACAGATGAAGTGCAGGCAATAAAAAGGTAGAATCGCCGCCATCCAGTCTACGCGACTAAATTGAAGGTGACCGTGTTGGCCCACATGGGGTTAAAACCGGCACTGCACGTCAGGGGAGAAGCCACTTTGGGCCTGAATACGGTAGAAGAAATTGTAGAAGATATTCGTCAGGGCAAGATGGTCATTCTGATGGATGACGAGGATCGTGAGAACGAAGGTGACTTGGTGGTCGCGGCGGAAAAAGTGACGCCAGAGATCATCAATTTCATGGCGCGTGAAGCTCGCGGCTTGATTTGCCTGACCTTGACCGGCGAGCGCTGTGATTATCTTGGCTTGCCGGCCATGGTTAAAAGTAACAGTGCACAGTACGGCACGCATTTTACGATATCGATTGAAGCTGCAGAAGGGGTGACCACGGGCATTAGCGCTGCCGATCGTGCACGCACCGTGCGTGTGGCGGTCGATCCACGTAGCCAGCCCACGGATATTGTGCAGCCGGGGCACGTGTTTCCGTTACGCGCTGAGGCGGGTGGTGTGTTGAGTCGCGCTGGTCATACGGAAGCCGGCTGTGATATCGCTCGTCTAGCAGGTCTGAGTCCAGCGTCCGTCATCGTTGAAATTATGAACGACGACGGCACCATGTCACGGCGTCCTGATTTGGAAAAGTTTGCCCAGAAACATGGGCTGAAAATTGGCACCATTGCGGATTTGATTCACTACCGCATGATGAATGAGCGCACCATTCGTGAGCTGGACCAGCGTACTGTGGAAACGCGTTGGGGCTCATTTGATTTGCGGGCCTATGAAGATCAGTTGCAAGGTGGGGTTCATCTAACGCTGTCTAAGGGCGAGTTTACGTTAGATGAGCCAACTCTCGTGCGTGTGCACAACGGTCAGACATTGCGCGATATGCTGGGCATTAATGCGCCAGACGCGACGGGTTGGTCGCTGGACAGTGCAATGCAGCAAGTAGCGAAGGAAGGTAAGGGGGTCGTGGTTTTGTTGGACGCTCCCGCGGGAAGCGGTTTGTTAGATGAGTTGGATCGCCTCAAGAATCCGACCGCGCGCAAGCCAACCTGGCATATCAACCGGAGCGGCAATTACGTCACTATTGGTACGGGATCGCAAATTCTGCGTGACCTAGGCATCGGTAAGATGCGCCTTATGAGTTCACCCATTAAATTTGGCGGTATTTCCGGTTTTGACTTAGAAGTGGTGGAGTATCTTTCGAACACCACTGCCAACACTGAATCCTGAGGGTAGAGCAGATGTCCATTAAGACCATAGAAGGCAATTTGCAGGGCAATACCGGGCGTTACGCGCTGGTAGTAGGACGTTGGAATGCATTTGTTGTTGATGCCCTAGAGAAGGGCGCAATCGAGGCATTGGAGCGTCATGGCGTTGATGCCAAGCAAATTACGATCATTCGTGCTCCGGGTGCTTTTGAAATTCCTTTGGTAGCGCAGAAAGCAGCCGCCACGGGCCAGTACGACGCCATCATTGCACTGGGTGCAGTGATTCGTGGTGGTACCCCACACTTTGAGTATGTTGCGGGAGAGTGCACCAGTGGCTTGTCACACGTAGCACGTACGGCGGGCATTCCAGTTGCCTTCGGTGTGTTGACGGTAGACACCATTGAGCAAGCCATCGAACGAGCCGGAACTAAGGCCGGTAATAAAGGCGAAGAAGCTGCATTGAGTGCGTTGGAAATGGTTAATTTATTGTCGAAGTTGGGGTCCTGATGTCAGAGCAATTTCGCCCCGCAGCTCGTCGCCGTGCGCGCCATATGGCGTTGCAGGCTCTGTATCAGTGGCATGTGAGTCACGCTACGTCGAATGAGATAGAAGCCCAGTTCATTGTAGACCATGACCTGAGCAAGATTGATAAAGTGTATTTTCACGAGGTGCTGCACCAGGTGCCGGCGCGTATTAAGGAACTTGATGCGGCCATTGAGCCGTTGTTGGATCGCGCCTTGAAAGACCTGACGCCGATTGAGTTGGCCATCTTGCGTATGGGTGCGTATGAGTTGATGCACCGTATCGATGTCCCCTACAAGGTCGTCATTAACGAAGGTGTGGAATTGGCGAAATCATTCGGTGCGACTGAAGGTCATAAATACGTGAATGGCGTGCTGGATAAACTGGCGCAGCGTTTGCGTCAGTCTGAAGTAAACCACCGTTTACGCTGATGAGCTCTGAATTCGAACGTATCCAACGTTATTTCTGGCCATTGGCCGCGCCGGCGGCGAACCCGTCGCCATTGATTGGTAATGGCGATGATGCGTTGGCGGTAAAGGCGGATTATCCAGTGGTGATTTCCGTCGATACCAGTGTTTCTGGCACGCATTTTCCGCCCGATGCGGCCCCTGAAGATGTTGCCAGCAAGGCCGTGCGTTCAGCCATCAGTGATTTGGCCGCTATGGGCGCACGCCCGTGGTTTTATACGCTCAGTATTGTTGTGCCGGAAAACTATGACGACACCTGGTGGCAGCGTTTCACCGATCAGCTGCATGACGAAAACCGGCATTGGCAAATGCCCTGTCTGGGGGGTGATACGACGTCCGGCGCTATTCTGGTCGTGACCGTGCAAGTGCATGGCTTGACCGAGCAGCCGTTGCGTCGGTCCACTGCGAAGGTGGGTGATGATGTTTGGGTTACCGGGTATTTAGGTGACTCCGCAGGTGGCTTGGCTGGACTGCAGCAGCGAGCGCCTATAAGGGCCGAGTTGCTGGAGCGTTTTTATCGCCCTGAACCGCCGGTCGGCTTCATGCATGAGGCTGCATCCTTGGTGCATGCTGCCGTGGATGTTTCCGACGGCTTGGTTGCGGACTTGGGGCATTTGGTGAAGGCCAGTCATTGTGGCGCTCGAGTGGATGTAAATGCGTTGCCTTTATCACCTGTGTTGCAAGAGATCGTGACCCACAAGCAGGCGATCAATTGGGCGCTGGCGGGTGGCGAAGATTTTGCTGCCTGCTTTACCGCAGCACCGGATCAATGTGATACGTTGCAGGCGTTGGCGCAGACGCACGGCATTACGCTGTGGCGTATTGGTGAGATCACAGAGCAAAAAGGAGTTCGCGTGTGCCAAGACGGTGAACCTTATGCTCTCACAACAAAAGGATACGATCATTTTGGCTAAGCTGATTATGCAGCATCAGAAATGGGTGCATTGGGTCGCCTTCGGTTTAGGTTCGGGTACCGCTCCAAAAGCGCCGGGAACCATCGGTAGTTTGGCGGCTCTGTTGACTTTGCCAGTGTTTGCTTGGTTAAGCCTGCCATGGCAAGTGGTGTGGGTGGTATTCGCTTTTGCTATTGGTGTATGGATCTGCGATCAAACAGTACGAGATCTCGGTGTTGATGATCATCCCGGTATCGTCTGGGATGAATTTGTCGGCATTTGGGTGGTGTTTATCGCTGTCCCGCTGACGTGGGAAAATATCATCCTTGGCTTTCTGCTATTTAGAATTTTCGATGTCCTAAAGCCTTGGCCGATCAGTTGGTTGGATCGCCGTGTTAAGGGTGGGTTCGGGGTGATGGTAGACGACCTACTGGCAGGTATTATCGCCCTGGCAATATTGCAATTGTGGCTGTTAAGTCCATGGAGCGCTACACTATTTGGGTAAGGGATGGCAGGGTGCGGCAAGCCGTGGCGTAAACGAGACTGCTGCCCTCTGGTATTGATAGTTTTCAACTGAACCGCATAGAGCGTACAACATGACCCGTCCGGTAAGCGTACAGCCCCCCAGCGTCGATGCAACGCATCAAGATCTTTTGGTATTGTTGGCTAGGCAAACCAGTCTTGGGGCTTTGCTCGACTCTATTGTTTCAGAGGCCATGCGGCTAACCGGTGCTGACGGGGGAACACTTTACCTGATGAAGGGTGAAGGTCACGAGCGGAGCCTGCATTTTTCCGTAGTTCGTACAGATTCGTTGGGTATAGCGATCAACGGCTATGCCGGTGACCACGTGCCCATGCTGCCGATTAAGTTATATCTTGACGACGAGCCGAACCACCACAATGTGGCCAGCCACGCGGCGTTGAGTGGCCAAACCGTGTGCATTGAAGATGCCTATACCGTTGATGAGTTTGATTTCTCTGGTACCAAACGCTTTGACGCCAGCAATGGCTACCGTTCGAAAAGTTTTCTGACGCTGCCGCTTACCGACCACCAAGATGAGGTGATCGGGGTGCTGCAGCTGCTGAATGCTACGACGGATAATGGCGAAGTGGTTGGCTTCTCGGATGAAGTCATTCCTTCCATAGAAGCACTCGCTACGTACGCTGCCGTGTCGTTAAACAATCAAATTCTTATCCATAGCCATAAAGAGCTCCTCGACGCCTTTATTAAATCACTGGCGCGTATCACCGATGTGCGCTCGCCCCATACCTCTTTGCATTGTCAACGCATCCCGGAACTGACCGAGTTGATCGCTCGTGCCGCCTGCGAGCAGAAAGAAGGCTATTTTGCCGACTTTAACCTGAGTGAAGAAGAGTGGTACGAGTTGAGCGTGGCGGCGTGGATGCATGATTGTGGCAAACTGGCCACGCCAGACTATGTGGTAGAAAAAGCCACCAAGCTGAACCTGATTTTAGATGGCATTGACGCCATCAAAGCGCGTTTTGCGGCGCGTATTGCGCAGCGCGAGAACGAATATTTGCGCGCCATGTTACAGGGTGGCGATGTGGCGACGCTGCAGCTTGAAATGGATATGGAGTTAGCGCAACTACGCGACGATTGTGCGTTCTTGGAGCGCTCAAATCTTGGGGGTGAATTTATGCGCCCAGAGGATCAAGAGCGTGTGCGCGGTATGGCGGCTTTAACGTGGCGGGATAATCAAGGTGAAGAACAGCGTATGCTGTCGGATGTTGAGATTCATAACCTGTGCATTTCGCGCGGTACGCTCAATGACGAAGAGCGCGCCATTATTAACCGACATATCGACATCACCATTGATATTCTCGAGGCACTGCCCTTTCCTAAGCACCTGAAGCGTGTACCTGAATACGCCGGGGGCCACCACGAAAAAATGAATGGCAAAGGTTTTCCGCGTGGTTTAACGCGCGATCAGTTGTCTATTCCTGCCCGCATGATGGGTGTGGCTGATATCTTTGAGGCGTTGACGGCCAAAGAGCGACCATACAAAAAACCCATGCCCTTAAGTCAGTCCTTTAGTATTCTACGTAAGATGCGCGATGAAGAGCATATCGACCCTGACGTCTATGAGCTGTTCCTCACGAGTGGCGTATGGCGTGAGTACGCGGAGCGCCATCTAGGAGATGTACAGAAAGACGTCGACGATGTAACACCCTATCTTTAAGTGCGCGGCAATTTATCCAGCCAGCGCGCAATCTGTCGTTCTATTCCAGGGCTGTCCAGCTCTGCGGCAGCCAACTGTCGACTCGCTGAGGCGTGCTCCAAGAACTGATCGGGCAGTCCAATATTCAGCGTCGGTATGAGTAGGCCTTCTTGCTGCAGCCACTCGGTGACGCCTGCACCGGCTCCACCAGCAATGGCATTTTCTTCGACCGTGATGAAGCAGTCATGGCTGACGGCAAGTTCGGCTAAGCGTTCGGTGTCTAAAGGCTTAATGAAGCGCATATTCACAAGGGTAGCGTCCAATGACTCAGCAACGATTGCAGCTGGAGTCACCATGCTGCCGAAGGCAAGTAAAGCAATCTTTTTACCCTTGCGTAAGGTTTCCGAGCGTCCGATAGGCAGGCCCGTTAGGGTGTCAGTAACAGTGCTGCCCGGTCCATTGCCACGAGGGTAGCGCACGGCTGCTGGGCCGTCGTGCAGGTACCCTGTCGATAGCATCTGCCGGGTTTCGTTTTCGTCCTTTGGCGCCATGATCAACATGTTGGGAATACAGCGCAGAAAAGACAGGTCGAAACTGCCTGCGTGCGTAGGGCCGTCCTCACCGACCAAGCCTGCACGGTCGATGGCAAAAAGGACGTCGAGCCCCTGCAGTGCCACGTCGTGTATCAACTGATCATAGGCGCGTTGCAAGAAAGTGGAGTAGATGGCGACGACCGGTTTGGCGCCCTCACAGGCCATGCCTGCGGCGAGCGTCACAGCATGCTGTTCGGCAATGGCGACATCAAAGTAACGCTCAGGGAAGCGTTCAGAGAAGCGCACCAAATCTGAGCCTTCGCGCATGGCAGGCGTGATGCCCATCAAGCGCTCGTCTTGTTCTGCCATGTCGCAAATCCATTGCCCAAATACATTGGAGTACTTCACTCCGTTGCTTACAGGTGCCGTTTTGGGGGTGGTTTCGAGCTTGCTGATGGCGTGGTACTTGATTGGGGCCGCTTCTGCCGGGGCGAAGCCACGGCCTTTACGGGTTATGACATGCAAGAACTGTGGGCCAGACAAATCTTTGATGGTATCCAGCACTTGCATCAACTTCGGTAGGTCGTGGCCATCGACCGGTCCAATGTAATTAAAGCCTAATTCCTCGAATAACGTTCCGGGAGTCACCATGCCTTTTACGTGCTCTTCTGCGCGTCGTGCCAGTTGCCGTGCCGGTTCTGGCAAGTGCATCAACACTTTCTTGCTCTCTTCACGCAGGCTGGTGTAGGTGCGGCTGGCGATAAGGTTGGTGAAATAACGAGACAACCCGCCTACATTTTCGGAAATTGACATGTCATTGTCGTTCAAGATGACCATTAGGTCGGCGTCTTCATGTCCTGCGTGATTCAGTGCTTCAAAGGCCATTCCTGCGGTCAGGGCCCCATCACCAATCACCGCGGCGACACGGCGCCTCTTGCCTGCGCGCCGGGCAGCCAAGGCCATGCCCAGCGCTGCTGAGATGGAGGTGCTGCTATGGCCAACCCCAAAGGTATCGTAGTGGCTTTCTTCGCGTGTTGGAAAGGCAGCAAGACCGCCCTCCTGCCGTATCGTCGGTAGTTGATCACGGCGTCCGGTCAAAATCTTATGTGGGTAGGCCTGATGGCCAACGTCCCATAGTAGTCGGTCTTCTGGTGTGTTCAGAGTGTGATGTAGAGCTAGAGTAAGCTCGACAACGCCTAGGCCAGCGCCGAAATGGCCGCCACTTTGGTTCACTGAATAAAGTAAGTATGCGCGCAGTTCATCGGCTAATATCAACAGCTCTTGTGATGACAAAGAACGCAGATCGGCTGGTTGGTCGATTTGATCGAGCAACGGAGTCACGGGGCGAGAAGACGGAAAATCAGTAAATACTTTCATGGTGCTTACAGGTCAATGACTCCGGTTTAGCAGGACTGATTGTGCGGGTCAGCGGTTACGTTGCAGGGTGAAGTCGGCGAGCGTTTTGAGCGCCGAAGTGTCTGCCGGGAGCGATTCTAACGCAGTTAATGCTTCGGCATACAATTGTTCTGCTTTTTTTCGCGCATTATCTACGCCAAGTAATGCAACATAGGTCGCTTTGTTGTTATCTCTGTCACTGCCTGCATCCTTTCCTAGAGTAGCAGTGTCCCCTGTGATGTCTAGAATGTCGTCAACAATTTGAAAGGCCAGTCCTAGCGCAGACGCATAGGTGTTGAGCGCTGCAGTTTGTTGGTCGGTCGGCGCCACCGCATAACAGTGCGCTCCCATCAGCACGGCAGCGGTGATGAGCTTGCCGGTTTTATTGCGGTGAATCAGCTCCAGCTCGTGCAGCGACAAGGTCTTTCCTTCGGCAGCAAGATCCATGGCCTGTCCGTCGACCATGCCTTGATGCCCGGCGGCCGCAGCCAGTAAGCTAACCCACGTCACTCGCTGATCGGAGCTCACGCCCAACGTAGGCAGAGAAGATAGGATGTTAAAAGCCAAGGCTTGCAACCCGTCACCGACTAAAATAGCGGTTGCTTCATCGAAAGCGCGATGAGCAGTTGCTCGACCGCGCCGCCAGTCATCGTCGTCCATGGCCGGCAGGTCGTCGTGTACAAGGGAATAGGTGTGCACGAACTCAATAGCCGCTGCGGGCAATAACCAGTGTTCGTTTTTACAACCCATCGCCTGCGCGGCGGCAAAGACCAATAATGGCCGCATATGTTTGCCGCCCGACTGCATGACGTACATTATGCCATCTTGCAAGAGAGGCGCCTTTGCTGGCATCTGCTGCAGAATACTGTCAACATAACGTCTAAAATCTGTATTGGCCTGATGCAGGGAGTGAGACAGATCCATGATAATTCTTACTCAGTAGGCGGTGCAGTTTGGCTTTCGTCGAGCAATATGCGAACCTTTTGTTCAGCGGCGTCAAGTTGTTGTTGGCAGGCTCGCGTGAGGCGTACGCCCTGCTCAAAAGCAGCCATTGCTTCGTCCAGGCTAAGCTCGCCTTGTTCCAGTTGAACAACTATTTTTTCTAAATCTGCTAATGATTTCTCGAAATTGTTCGACTTAGTAACTGAGGCCATGGAAAGACACCGATTATCAGGGAGCGCAAACCCTACTGAATTGCAGCCTAAGGGTCAATATTTGTTAAGGGGTGGACCGGTTGCCACGCGTGCCGATGGACGGCAGAAGTGGTAAAGCATACATTGACTTAATAGCACCTTGCTGTGAGTCATTTACATCGGACAGGCGGAGTATAGAACGTGGATTTAGCAACCATCGTAGGGCTCATCGGCGGCTTGGGCATGATCATCATGGCCATGATTCTCGGCGGTGACCCTGTTATCTACTATAACCTTCCCTCTATTCTCATCGTGGTGATCGGCTCTGTGTTCGTGTCGATGCAGAAGTTTACGCTGGAGCAGTTTCTTGGTGCCATGGGTATCGCTGGCAAGGCCTACTCTTATAAGAGTATTTCTCCTGAAGAGATTATTGAGGAGGTGGTGGAATTGGCCGATGCGGCAAGAAAGGGCGGCCTGTTATCCCTTGAGGGTAAAGATGTCAGTAACGAATTTCTAGGTAAAGGCATTCAGTTGTTGGTGGATGGGCACGATCCAGAAGTTGTGCGTATCATGTTAAACAAAGACATTGAAATGACGGCAGAGCGGCACCGGGATGGGGCCAATATATTCGGTGCCATTGGCGACGTTGCTCCGGCCATGGGCATGATAGGAACCTTGATTGGCTTGGTGGGTATGTTGGCCAATATGGATGACCCTAAGGCGATCGGCCCACAAATGGCGGTCGCTTTGTTGACGACCCTTTATGGTTCGGTAATGGCGAACGTAATAGCCTTGCCCATTAAAGATAAGTGCGTTCTGCGCTCTACTGAGGAGACGTTGATTCAACGAATGATTCGCGATGCCTTAATGGGTATTCAAGCCGGTCAAAACCCGCGCATCATTGAGCAGTCCTTGAAAACCTACTTGCCATCTGCACAACGTGGAGTGGATGCCTAGTCATGAGTGCTGTCGTCGAAGAGGAAAAAAAGTGTCCCGAATGTAAACCCGGATTGCCGCCGTGGATGGCCACTTTCTCTGACTTGATGGCACTGTTGATGTGCTTTTTCGTTTTGCTGTTGTCGTTCTCTGAGTTAGATGCCATGCGTTTCAAACGCTTGGCGGGCTCGCTGCGCAACGCCTTCGGTGTGCAAGCCGAGCTTGATGTGAATGCGATTCCTAAAGGAACCTCTATCATCGCGCAGGAATTCAGCCCGGGGCGTCCAGATCCCACGCCATTAAACGTCATTCGTCAGGATACAGTCCAGGACTTGCGCGATAGCCTTGAGGTGTTGTGCCAAGACGAAATGACCGTGCAGGAAACTCGGCAAGGTGATACTGGTCAGTTGACGCGGCAGATCATTGTGCCCGATGAGGTCCTGCAGGAGCAGTTGCAAGAAGAAGCGGCGCGCATTGCGGCGCAGCTCGCCGAATTCATTGATGTGGGTGCTCTGCAAGTGGAAACGGTGGACCAGACCATCGTTATTCGCGTGCGCGAGCAGTCTTTCGGCCCAGCGTCCGATTTCGTGGCGGATGATTTTCTGCCGATTCTAGATCGTGTGCGGGAAATCCTGTTGACTACGCCAGGGGAGCTTCATGTCGGTGGGCATACCGATGCTCTGCCGATCAATACGGCGCAGTTCCGAAACAACTGGGTGTTGTCGAGTGCGCGTGCGCTGGCGGTGGCAGAATACTTGTGGGCGGCACCGGAAATGGATGAAAACCGATTTACCATTCTGGGGCATGGCTCCTCGCGTAATATTGCTACGAACGCGACGGCAGAAGGGCGAGCTCAGAATCGGCGCGTGGAAATCATTATTCGCCGTGATAACCCAGATTTCGCTGGTGAGATAGTGCCCGAGTCTGAGCAAGGTGAGGGTGTTGATTTCGGCCCGCCGAGCTTGTTTGGTCTGAACCCGGACGAGATTTTCTAACCTAACCTGCGCTCTTTTCCGCCCTATAAGCCATACCGCGCGAGACGACCGCCGAAAGGTCGTTGCGCCAGGATGGTGGCGCGCAACGGTGCTGGATGGCCTTCTATGGTGTGTTTTGGGTTTTCTTGGTCCAGATAGTCCGCTAGTGATTGACCGGGCTTCCAGCGTGTCGTGCGTTGTTCCTCGGTGGATGTGCTCGTGATGTCCACGCAGCGTACGTCTTCAAACCCCATCTTGCGACACCAGCTGATCAAGGAGGGTACGCTGGGTAAAAACCAGACATTGTTCATACGCGCATAGCGCCCTTCAGGTACTAGCGATTCGCCTTCTTTGCCATCGATCACCAAGGTCTCCAGAACCAGCTCCCCTCCGGGTCGTAGTGTATTGCGCAATTCTTCTAGGTGGTCTAGTGGCGAGCGGCGATGGTAGAGCACTCCCATGCTGAATGCCGTGTCAAAGCCTTGAATGTTTGGAGTCATTTCTTCCAAGGTGAGTGGCAAAATATGATGGCGGTCATCACGTAAAAAATGATTGATCGCACAGTGTTGTGTGACAGACAGCCAAGAGGGGTCAATACCAATCACCCGGGCTGCGCCTGCCCCTAGCATCCGCCAGCCGTAATAGCCGTTGCCGGAACCGACGTCCAACACGATGCGGCCGTGCAAGGGGTTAAGGTGAGGAGCAATGCGCGCCCACTTCATATTGCACTGCCATTCTGTGTCTATGAGGTGGCCAAACAGATTGAACGGGCCTTTGCGCCACGGCATCAGTGCAGCCAGTGCGGTTGTAAGTGCGCTGTGCTCGCTGGTTGAAAGGTCACTGTCGGTACCGACCATGACAACGTCCTGATCTATGGCTCGGTGCGCTGGGGTCGTGCTGGGCAGTGCACGCAATGCGGCAAGAAACTTTGGCAGATTGCCGTTGTTGTGATTTTCCAAGCGCGCTTGCAGTTGGTGTTCCAAGTCGAGACGCCAATGCGCCAGAGGTGTGTCTGCCAAGCCGTGAATGAGGTCGCTGTAATTGATCATTTGTGCGCTACGAAGCTGGCAAAGTTAAAACTGTGGAACCATTGGTGGCTGGCGCTGAAGCCGGCGTGCGCGAGGCGTTCGTGATGCGCTTCGGCGGTGTCGGGGATCAATACGTTTTCAATCGCTGCGCGTTTCTGTGCAATTTCAAGGTCACTGTAGCCTTGGGCTCGCTTGAAGAGTGTGTGGTGTTTGTCCATCCATTGTTGCGCTTCAGTGTCTGCAGACGCCAGCTTCTCCGACAGAATTAATATGCCACCGGGGTTCAGGCCATGATGGATGGATTGCAGCAATGCCAGTCGATCAGTAGGTGGAACAAATTGTAAGGTGAAGTTCAGCACCACCACGGAAGCGTTACTGATGTCGACGTTTCGGATATCGGCGCATTGGGTGATGACGGGAATGTCAGACTCTTCGGTATCAAGAAAGTCCCGGCTGCGCTGCAGCATAGCGGCGCTGTTATCAATCGCTACTATTTCGACGCCGGGCGCCTGTACGCGGTGGCGCATGGCGACGCTGGCTGCCCCTAGCGAAGAACCGAGATCATAGAGGCGTGAGTTAGGTTGGGCGTACTGACCAGCTAAAACGCCAATGTTCAAAATAATGTGGCTGTAGCCAGGCACAGAGCGCTTAATCATGTCAGGAAAGACACGCGCGACCTGTTCGTCAAATTCGAACGGAGCGAGCCGATCGTGGGCTTGCGAATATAGAGTGTCTTTGCTCATGACGGCGCTCAGATGAAAAGAGGTCGTTATTTTAGGGTAAAACAGGGCGCAGAAAAACAGGCTGCGATGCAATAAGTCCCACGACAAAAAAACAGGCAATCGCGGGCTAAAACTCATACAATACGCGGCTTCAGTGAACCCATAGAGCAGATGTGTTGTTATGTCTTTACAGCAGGAAGTCGCCAAGCGGCGTACCTTTGCCATTATTTCTCACCCGGATGCCGGTAAAACCACCATTACAGAGAAGGTGCTTCTGCACGGACACCTGATACAGCGTGCAGGTACGGTTAAAGGGCGTAAGTCAGGTCAGCACGCTAAATCCGACTGGATGGAAATGGAAAAGGAGCGGGGGATTTCGGTCACCACATCGGTCATGCAGTTTCCGTATCATGACAAGCTCGTCAATCTGCTTGATACGCCAGGGCACGAAGATTTCTCGGAAGATACCTATCGCACCTTAACGGCTGTTGATTCCTGCTTGATGGTCATCGACGCCGCTAAGGGTGTCGAGGAGCGTACCATTAAGTTGATGGAAGTCACTCGTTTGCGCGATACCCCCATCATTACCTTTATGAATAAGTTGGATCGCGACATTCGTGATCCGGTTGAACTCATGGATGAAGTTGAAAACATCCTTAAAATACGCTGCGCCCCCATTACTTGGCCGATCGGCGAAGGCAAGAACTTCAAGGGTGTCTATAATTTGATGACGGACACCGTTACGCTGTACGAGAGCGGTAAGGGTGCCGTTATTCAAGATGGGCGTCAGATTGTAGGTCTTGACAGCCCCGAGCTCGACAGCGCGATTGGCGACTACGCGGCTGATTTGCGCGATGAGATTGAGCTGGTGCGTGGGGCCTCCAATGAGTTCGACCTGACCGCATTTTTGGCCGGTGAGCTTACGCCGGTCTATTGGGGGACGGCATTAGGCAACTTCGGTGTAGATCATATGTTGGATGGTTTGACTGAATGGGCCCCGGCGCCACAGTCGCGCCAGACGGAGACCCGCGAGGTGACGGCTGCTGAAGCCCCGTTCACGGGGTTTGTGTTTAAAATTCAAGCCAATATGGACCCGAATCATCGTGACCGTGTGGCTTTTATGCGCATCGTGTCAGGGTGCTATGAGCGCGGCATGAAATTGCGTCATGTGCGCATTGGCAAAGATGTGCGAATTGCCGATGCTGTGACCTTTGTGGCCGGCGATCGTGAGCAGGTAGAGCAGGCTTGGCCAGGCGACATTATTGGCTTGCACAATCATGGCACTATTCAGATAGGTGATACCTTCACTGCGGGGGAAGACTTGAAGTTCACGGGCGTGCCGAACTTTGCGCCTGAGCTGTTTCGTCGCATACAATTGAAAGACCCGCTAAAAATGAAGCAATTACAAAAAGGACTGCTGCAGTTGTCAGAAGAGGGTGCAGTGCAGGTGTTTCGTCCGCTGCGTAATAACGATCTCGTTGTTGGTGCGGTCGGTGTCCTGCAGTTTGACGTGGTCGTGCATCGCTTGCGCAGTGAGTACAAGGTTGAAGCGGTGTACGAACCGGTGAGTGTCGCTACGGCGCGCTGGATTCAGGCGCCCGATGGTAAAACGCTTGAGCAGTTCAAGCATAAAGCACATGATAATCTGGCTTTGGATGGCGGTGACAACTTGACATATATCGCGCCAACCATGGTGAATTTGCAGTTAGCGCAAGAGCGTCATCCCGAAGTTCGTTTTCTGAAAACGCGAGAGAATTGATATGTTGTGGTATCTACTAATCATGGTGTTTTGCAACGTCGCGGCCTTTTTGGTGTGTTTGAGATTGAGCCAGTTTATGGAAGATCGCTTTCATATGACGAGCGATGTGGTGTCTGGTGTATATTTGGCGATGATCTTGCCTGCGATGCTGGTGGTGGGTGGTTTTGCTTTTGCGGCAGCCAATGTCTCCGACCCAGATAGGGCTGGCTTAGGACTGCTGCTGCAAGCCCTGCTTTTGGTTGGTTTGGTGCCTTATGGATTGCTGCAGCTTAAAAAAAATCCTGAGATTGTCTGAAATGCCTTGAGTAAGGGTGGTTCATTATATAGAATCGCCCACCTGAAAAATCTGAAGATTAACTTCCCCCTGAGCCCCCACTTATAGGTGGAGTTAAAAGAGACTAAATGAAAACATTTAATGCAAGTGCCGAAACAGTTCAGCGTGAATGGTTCATCGTCAATGCCGATGGTAAGACGCTGGGTCGCATAGCGACTGAAATTGCCGCTCGTTTGAAGGGCAAACACAAGCCAGTATTCACTCCGCACGCTGACACCGGTGACTACATCGTTGTTGTTAATGCAGAGAAAGTACGGGTAACAGGTAACAAGACCAGTGATAAGATGTATCACCGTCACACCGGTTATCCTGGTGGTCTGAAGTCCATGAGCTTTGAAAAGCTTCGTGATCACGCACCAGAGCGTATTATTGAGCAAGCTGTAAAAGGCATGCTTCCTCGCTCTCCATTGGGTCGCACCATGCTCAAGAAATTGAAGGTGTATGCGGGTGCAGAGCACCCGCACGCCGCGCAGCAGCCCAAAGAACTGGATATTTAAGAGGTAAGTGATGTCTACTCAATACTACGGAACTGGTCGTCGTAAAACCTCTACCGCGCGCGTCTTTATGCGTCCCGGTACAGGTGTGATTACGGTCAATAACAAAACTCTGGATGCCTATTTTGGCCGTGAAACTTCTCGCATGGTTGTTCGTCAGCCATTGGAGTTGACGGAATCTGTTGGCAAGTTCGATTTGTTCGTTACTGTTGCTGGTGGTGGTGCGAGTGGTCAGGCTGGGGCAATTCGCCACGGTTTGACTCGTGCCCTGATGCAATACGACGAAACATTGCGTCCAGCATTGCGTGCTGCGGGTTATGTTACTCGTGACGCGCGTGAAGTTGAGCGTAAGAAAGTTGGCTTGCGTAAAGCACGTAAGCGTCCGCAGTTCTCTAAGCGTTAATTCGTTTACAGAGCTTGGAAAAATGCCCGCTACGCGCGGGCATTTTTTTTGCCTTGTTGGTGAGGGTTTGTACGTTTGAGGGTTGGGTGGTCAGTCGAACGGCTCCGCAAGGGCTTTAGTGCGTAAGCTTCCTTGTAAGGCTGTGTAAATTTCATTACCATCTGCACAATTTAAAATTCAGACCCTACAGTTTTCTTTATTGTATTTCAGAGGAATCAAGAATGAGTCAAGACGGCGTGAACACAGGCCGCCGACGCTTCCTGATGGCTGCTACCGGTGTGGTAGGAGCGGCAGGTGGTGTCGGGGTAGCTGTGCCCTTCCTGTCCTCGTGGCAGCCAAGTGAGCGAGCCAAGGCCATTGGCGCTCCGGTGTCCGTAGATATTTCTAGCCTAGAGCCTGGTCAAATGATCGTGGTTGAGTGGCGCGGCAAGCCTATTTTTGTCCTGCGTCGCACACCGGAAGCGTTAGAGCGCTTGACTCAGCAGACTTTGTTGGCGCGTTTGGCTGATCCTGATTCCTCTCAGCCACAGCAGCCAGACTACGCTGCCAATGCATTCCGATCGCGCGGTGAAGAGCTTTTGGTCATCGAGGGTGTGTGTACGCACCTTGGTTGTGCGCCTCAGTACCTGCCACAAGTTGTGCCGCAGGCTTTTGATGCGAACTGGCTGGGCGGCTTCTTCTGCCCTTGCCATGGTTCAGCGTTTGATTTGGCGGGTCGTGTATATCGCGGTGTACCTGCTCCTTCTAACCTAGTAGTGCCTCCGCATTTCTTGGATGGTACCGTATTGACGATCGGTGAAGATGGGGGTGCTGCCTGATGAGTAGCGAGAAAAATACTGGTTTGATGGGCTGGATTGATGCCCGCATTCCTTTGACGCGTACGATGGAAAAGCACGTCACCAAGTATTACGCGCCAAAAAACTTCAACTTCTGGTACGTTTTTGGCGTGTTGGCAATGTTGGTATTCGCTAACCAGATACTGACAGGTATCTGGTTGACCATGAAGTATGTGCCAAGTGCGGAAGAAGCTTTTCGTTCGGTCGAGTACATCATGCGCGACGTGCAGTGGGGCTGGCTGATCCGTTACATGCATTCGACCGGAGCGTCGATGTTTTTCGTTGTGATCTACCTGCATATGTTCCGTGCTATTTTGTACGGCTCATACCAGAAGCCGCGTGAGCTGATCTGGATTTTTGGTATGTGTATCTACCTGCTGTTGATGGCAGAGGCCTTTATGGGCTACGTATTGCCTTGGGGTCAGATGTCCTATTGGGGTGCTCAGGTAATTATCTCACTGTTTGGTGCTGTTCCTGTCATCGGTGACCCACTGGTAGAGTGGATTCGTGGTGACTACCTGATTTCGACAGCAACCCTCAATCGCTTCTTTGCATTGCACGTTATTGCGTTGCCTTTAGTATTGGCGGGCTTGGTGTTCTTGCACATCGTTGCCTTACACGAAGTGGGTTCAAACAATCCTGATGGCATAGATATTAAGAAGAATCTGAACGAGCAGGGCGTACCTGTTGATGGTATTCCGTTCCATCCTTACTACACGATCGGTAAGGACTTGGTAGCCATCGTCATTTTCTTAATGGTTTTCTGTGGCATTATCTTCTTTGCTCCTGAAGCGGGTAACTATTTCTTGGAGAAGGATAACTTCACCCCGGCGGATCCGTTGAAGACGCCCGAGAATATTCACCCGGTTTGGTACTTCGGGGCTTTCTACGCGATGTTGCGTGCCATTACCTTCGACATCCTGTTCCTTGATGCAAAACTTCTGGGTGTCATGGTGATGGGAGCTGCAATTGCAATTCTCTTCGTTTTACCTTGGTTGGACCGCAGTCCTGTGCGCTCTTGGCGTTATAAGGGCATCTTTAGTCGCGTAGGTATCGTGATTTTTGCCGCCGCATTCATGTTGTTGACTTGGTTGGGTATTCAACCAGCAACGGAGCTGTATACTTTGTTGGCGCAGATTTGTACGGCCATCTACTTTGCTTTCTTCCTTGGTATGCCTTTCTTTACCAAATACGAGAAGACTAAGCCGGTACCAGAGAGGGTAACAAGCTAATGAAAAAGGTTGTTTTTACTTTGTTAGTGGCGCTGTTGCCTGTCTTGGCATCAGCGGCAAAAGGGCCTGAATGGCTGGATCGTATCAATACCGATCAGGCCGATACACGTTCATTGCAGCGTGGTGCTCAGGTGTACTTCAATAACTGCATGGGTTGTCATGGCCTTGAGTACGCACGCTACAATCGCGTTGCCAAGGATCTGGAAATTCCGGAAGATATTTTTCAGGAATATCTGATGAGCACGGATCAGCGGATCGGTGATCTTATGACCATTGCGATGTCTCGTCAGGATGGAACACGCTTCTTCGGGGTGGCGCCGCCAGACTTGACCCTGATTGCACGCGTGCGTGGTACTGATTGGTTGTATACTTACCTGCGTGGTTTTTACGCAGACGAGACGCGTCCATACGGCGTAAATAACGTGGTGTATCCTGATGTAGGCATGCCGCACGCAATGGTGGATGCGCAAGGTCTGTGTGCCGAGCCGCCAAAGCCAGTGGCTGGCGTTCGAATCGACCCGTTGACGGGTGATCGGATCAGTGAAGGTGGTTGTGAGCGCTATTTGACCGAAGGGCAGTTGTCCAAGGTGGAGTTCGATCAATCAATGTTTGATCTGGTGAACTTCCTTGAGTACATGGGCGAGCCCATCAAATTAGAGCGTCAGCGTTTGGGATGGTTCGTAATGGCCTTTCTGACCGTGTTCTTGGCGTTCTCTTGGTTGCTGTACCGTGAGCTCTGGAAAGACGTTAAGTAAATAATCAGATTTGGTCTGATTACAATGCGCGGCCTTGCCGCGCTTTTTTGGTTTGTTGGCACAGGGTGTTCTCAGGTGTAAAAACTTTGGGTAGCACCCGTTAGTTAGGAGATATTCCATGGGCGTAGTGGCCAAAAGGTCATCCATGACGTTTTTTTCGGATCCGGCGTCGCATTACAGTCATCGTGTGCGCATAGTACTGGCTGAGAAGGGTGTGGCGGTAGACATAGTAGACAGTGATCCAGATGATGTGCCGCAGGATGTCACCGATATTAACCCATACAATACATTGCCCACTTTGGTAGATCGCGACCTAGTGTTGTACGAGCCGAACGTGATGATGGAATACTTGGATGAGCGTTTCCCTCATCCGCCGTTATTGCCTGTCTATCCAGTGGCGCGCGGTGAGAGCCGGTTGTATATGTATCGGATTCAGCGTGATTGGTGCTCATTGGTTGATATTATTGTCGCCGGAAAGGACCGTGCAGCGGTTACTGAGGCGCGTGAAAAGTTGGCAGAAAGTATTGTCGGTATTTCGCCCATCTTTGGTGAGAAGCCTTATTTTATGAGCGAAGACTTCACTCTGGTTGATTGTTGCGTTGCCCCTATTTTGTGGCGGCTGCAGGATCTGGGTATCGACATTGAAGATCGGGCTGACAAGAATCTCAAGAAATACATGGAGCGTGTCTTTGCTCGTGAATCTTTTGAGTTGAGTTTGTCCGAAGTAGAGAGTGAAATGCGTGACTGATCAACAACGTATGACCGACAACAAACCGTATCTTATTCGTGCGATGTACGAATGGATCGAAGATAACCAGTGTACTCCTTATATGGTAGTGCATACTGATTTGCCTGGGGTGCGTGTGCCGGTCGACTACGTTGAAGACGGAAAAATCACGCTTAATATTGCCGGGCGTTCAGTGCAAGACCTGACGCTGGGCAATGATGAAATATCCTTTGCCGCATCATTTGGTGGTGTCGTGCATTACATTTCGGTGCCTTGCTATGCAGTTGCGGCGATGTTCGCCCGTGAGAACGCGCAAGGCATGATGTTTGAGGTCGTGGTGCCCGAAGACGGTAGTGATCCTGATGGTCCACCTTCGCCTGCAGGCAAGCCCTCGCTGAAAGTCGTTAAATAAATCGTTGACTCTCAATCTCAGGCCTCTATAATGCGCCTCCGCTGTCAGGGAGATGGCGGATCGGAAAGTGAAGGAGGTGCGATAAGCGCCTGATTCACAAGAAGAAAAAAGTCAAAAAGGAGTTGACACCGAGCGCAGGATCATTAAGATGTGCGCTCCTTGCCAAGGCAAGATGTTCTTTAAAATTTTAGGTAATCAATCAAGTAATTCGTGTGGGCACTTGTTGTTGTGAGTTAGCGAGTCTAACAAATATCAGCAAGTGACTGTGAATTCATACATGTGTTCAGTTTACTGGATATACGGTGGATTCCGATTAATTGCTGAGCTAAGTTTGGGTTGTCATTTATGACGACCAACTGATTTAAAACTGAAGAGTTTGATCATGGCTCAGATTGAACGCTGGCGGCAGGCCTAACACATGCAAGTCGAGCGGTAGCACAGAGAGCTTGCTCTTGGGTGACGAGCGGCGGACGGGTGAGTAACGCGTAGAAATCTGCCTGGTAGTTGGGGATAGCCCGGAGAAATCCGGATTAATACCGAATGTGCTCTTAGGAGGAAAGCGGGGGATCTTCGGACCTCGCGCTACCAGATGAGTCTGCGTAGGATTAGCTAGTTGGTGGGGTAAAGGCTCACCAAGGCGACGATCCTTAGCTGGTCTGAGAGGATGATCAGCCACACTGGGACTGAGACACGGCCCAGACTCCTACGGGAGGCAGCAGTGGGGAATATTGGACAATGGGGGCAACCCTGATCCAGCCATGCCGCGTGTGTGAAGAAGGCCTTCGGGTTGTAAAGCACTTTCAGTGGTGAGGAAGGGTGTTGTGTTAATAGCGCAATACATTGACGTTAGCCACAGAAGAAGCACCGGCTAACTCCGTGCCAGCAGCCGCGGTAATACGGAGGGTGCAAGCGTTAATCGGAATTACTGGGCGTAAAGCGCGCGTAGGCGGTTTGTTAAGTGAGATGTGAAAGCCCCGGGCTCAACCTGGGAATTGCATCTTATACTGGCAGGCTAGAGTATGGTAGAGGTGGGTAGAATTCCTGGTGTAGCGGTGAAATGCGTAGAGATCAGGAGGAATACCGGTGGCGAAGGCGGCCCACTGGACCAATACTGACGCTGAGGTGCGAAAGCGTGGGGAGCAAACAGGATTAGATACCCTGGTAGTCCACGCCGTAAACGATGTCAACTAGCCGTTGGGGAGTTTAATCTCTTTAGTGGCGCAGCTAACGCACTAAGTTGACCGCCTGGGGAGTACGGCCGCAAGGTTAAAACTCAAATGAATTGACGGGGGCCCGCACAAGCGGTGGAGCATGTGGTTTAATTCGACGCAACGCGAAGAACCTTACCTACTCTTGAAATCCAGAGAATTTAGCAGAGATGCTTTAGTGCCTTCGGGAACTCTGAGACAGGTGCTGCATGGCTGTCGTCAGCTCGTGTTGTGAAATGTTGGGTTAAGTCCCGTAACGAGCGCAACCCTTATCCTTATTTGCCAGCGGGTCATGCCGGGAACTCTAAGGAGACTGCCGGTGACAAACCGGAGGAAGGCGGGGACGACGTCAAGTCATCATGGCCCTTACGAGTAGGGCTACACACGTGCTACAATGGGGCGTACAGACGGTTGCGAAGCAGCGATGTGAAGCCAACCCGACAAAGCGTCTCGTAGTCCGGATCGCAGTCTGCAACTCGACTGCGTGAAGTCGGAATCGCTAGTAATCGTGAATCAGCATGTCACGGTGAATACGTTCCCGGGCCTTGTACACACCGCCCGTCACACCATGGGAGTTGATTGCACCAGAAGTAGGTAGCTTAACCTTCGGGGGAGCGCTTACCACGGTGTGGTTAATGACTGGGGTGAAGTCGTAACAAGGTAGCCGTAGGGGAACCTGCGGCTGGATCACCTCCTTAAACGACAGACAAGCGCTCGCATCGATGAGTGCTCACACGAATTACTTGATTGAGTGAAGTAGCGAAGCCGTAGGAGGCCAGCCCTCTGGCCGAATTGGTTACTGGCTTAGAAGCGATTTTGGTTGTTGGTCAATAATGACCAGTAGTCTAAATAGTTTATAGGACTATAGCTCAGCTGGTTAGAGCGCACCCCTGATAAGGGTGAGGTCGGTGGTTCAAGTCCACTTAGTCCTACCACTTTTGACCAGTACTGCGTTAAAACATGCGTCGCCTATTGTTAATAGGCTTCCTTATGTTTTGCCTTGTGCTGATCAAAAGACGCGACGTTGTTAAAGCATTGTTGAAGCGCTCGTTGTGTACGCTTGTACACGGCCTCCCGCCTCGTCTAGCTAGCACAAAAAGTCGATAGTTCGTTAGAAAACCACGCAATAGACGAAATGGGGCTATAGCTCAGCTGGGAGAGCGCCTGCCTTGCACGCAGGAGGTCAGCGGTTCGATCCCGCTTAGCTCCACCATTTCCTATCGCACAGATCCAAAACTTCACTCAGGAATCAGACCCAAAGGCTTTCGTCGGCAAGTGCAGATGAGAGAGTCCTTGCGCCTGGTTGAATTGATTGCCAGATGTTCTTTAATAATTTGGATATGCGAATAACACATTGCATGAGTTTAATGATTCAAGCGCCGGTGTGTTGATGATAGAGACGCGTAAGCGTCGTCTAGCATCACTTGTTGTATGTTGTTGCAAGCAATTGCGATCAATTGTGTAGGTGCGTGCATACCCTGAGGAGGGTGTGTACAGACTAGAAACCTTAGGGTTATATGGTCAAGCATTTAAGCGTACAGGGTGGATGCCTAGGCAACTGGAGGCGATGAAAGACGTGGTAGCCTGCGAAAAGACTGGGGGAGGTGGCAAACGACCTATGATCCCGGTATGTCTGAATGGGGAAACCCACTGCATTCGTGCAGTATCTCTTAGGAGAGGCGAACGCGGGGAACTGAAACATCTAAGTACCCGTAGGAAAAGAAATCAAACGAGATTCCCAGAGTAGCGGCGAGCGAAATGGGAACAGCCCTTAAGCTCAGTGGACGTTAGTGGAAGGTTCTGGAAAGTACCGCCATAGTGGGTGATAGCCCCGTACACGAAAACCAAACTGAGTGAAAACGAGTAGGTCGGGACACGTGATATCTTGACTGAACATGGGGGGACCATCCTCCAAGGCTAAATACTCCCAGTTGACCGATAGTGAACCAGTACCGTGAGGGAAAGGCGAAAAGAACCCCTGTGAGGGGAGTGAAATAGATCCTGAAACCCTGTACGTACAAGCAGTGGAAGCCTTCTTAGGAGGGTGACTGCGTACCTTTTGTATAATGGGTCAGCGACTTACATTCAGTAGCGAGGTTAACCGAATAGGGGAGCCGTAGAGAAATCGAGTCTTAATAGGGCGATGAGTTGCTGGGTGTAGACCCGAAACCGAGTGATCTATCCATGGGCAGGTTGAAGGTTGAGTAACATCAACTGGAGGACCGAACTCACTCACGTTGAAAAGTTAGGAGATGACCTGTGGATAGGAGTGAAAGGCTAATCAAACTCGGAGATAGCTGGTTCTCCCCGAAAGCTATTTAGGTAGCGCCTCGGACGAATACCACTGGGGGTAGAGCACTGTTTCGGCTAGGGGGTCATCCCGACTTACCAACCCGATGCAAACTCCGAATACCAGTGAGTACTATCCGGGAGACACACGGCGGGTGCTAACGTCCGTCGTGGAAAGGGAAACAACCCAGACCGCCAGCTAAGGTCCCAAAATTCCAGTTAAGTGGGAAACGATGTGGGAAGGCTCAGACAGCTAGGAGGTTGGCTTAGAAGCAGCCACCCTTTAAAGAAAGCGTAATAGCTCACTAGTCGAGTCGGCCTGCGCGGAAGATATAACGGGGCTCAAACTGGATACCGAAGCTGCGGCAGCGTACTTTGTACGCTGGGTAGGGGAGCGTTCTGTAAGCCGTTGAAGGTGTATCGAGAGGTATGCTGGAGGTATCAGAAGTGCGAATGCTGACATGAGTAACGACAAAACGGGTGAAAAACCCGTTCGCCGGAAGACCAAGGGTTCCTGTTCAACGTTAATCGGAGCAGGGTGAGTCGGTCCCTAAGGCGAGGCTGAAGAGCGTAGTCGATGGGAAACAGGTTAATATTCCTGTACCGATGTGTATTGCGATGGGAGGACGGAGAAGGCTAGGCCAGCCTGGCGATGGTTGTCCAGGTTTAAGGGTGTAGGCAGAGATCTTAGGTAAATCCGGGATCTTAATGCTGAGACCTGATGACGGTGACGCTACGGCGTCCGAAGTGGTTGATGCCATGCTTCCAGGAAAAGTCTCTAAGCTTCAGATACACATTGACCGTACCCCAAACCGACACAGGTGGTCAGGTAGAGAATACCAAGGCGCTTGAGAGAACTCGGGTGAAGGAACTAGGCAAAATGGTACCGTAACTTCGGGAGAAGGTACGCCGCATTAGGGTGATGGGACTTGCTCCCTAAGCCTGAAGCGGTCGAAGATACCAGGTGGCTGCGACTGTTTATTAAAAACACAGCACTCTGCAAACTCGAAAGAGGACGTATAGGGTGTGACGCCTGCCCGGTGCCGGAAGGTTAATTGATGGGGTTAGCTTCGGCGAAGCTCTTGATCGAAGCCCCGGTAAACGGCGGCCGTAACTATAACGGTCCTAAGGTAGCGAAATTCCTTGTCGGGTAAGTTCCGACCTGCACGAATGGCGTAACGATGGCCACGCTGTCTCCACCCGAGACTCAGTGAAATTGAACTCGCTGTTAAGATGCAGTGTATCCGCGGCTAGACGGAAAGACCCCGTGAACCTTTACTATAGCTTCACACTGGACTTTGATATGACTTGTGTAGGATAGCTGGGAGACTTTGAAGCGTGAACGCCAGTTTGCGTGGAGTCGACCTTGAAATACCAGCCTGGTCATCTTGAGGTTCTAACTCAGGCGTAACAGCGTCGAGGACAGTGTGTGGTGGGTAGTTTGACTGGGGCGGTCTCCTCCCAAAGAGTAACGGAGGAGCACGAAGGTTGGCTAAGCATGGTCGGAAATCATGCGGTTAGTGTAATGGCACAAGCCAGCTTGACTGCGAGACAGACAAGTCGAGCAGGTACGAAAGTAGGTCATAGTGATCCGGTGGTTCTGTATGGAAGGGCCATCGCTCAACGGATAAAAGGTACTCCGGGGATAACAGGCTGATACCGCCCAAGAGTTCACATCGACGGCGGTGTTTGGCACCTCGATGTCGGCTCATCACATCCTGGGGCTGAAGCCGGTCCCAAGGGTATGGCTGTTCGCCATTTAAAGTGGTACGCGAGCTGGGTTTAGAACGTCGTGAGACAGTTCGGTCCCTATCTGCCGTGGACGTATGAGACTTGAGAAGAGCTGCTCCTAGTACGAGAGGACCGGAGTGGACGAACCTCTGGTGTTCCGGTTGTCACGCCAGTGGCATTGCCGGGTAGCTAAGTTCGGACAGGATAACCGCTGAAAGCATCTAAGCGGGAAGCCCCCTTCAAGATGAGGTCTCACTGGACGCAAGTCCCTAAAGGGCCCTGGAAGACTACCAGGTTGATAGGTTGGGTGTGTAAGCGTTGTAAGGCGTTGAGCTAACCAATACTAATTGCCCGTGAGGCTTGACCATATAACGCCTAAGGCGTTTGGGCCTACACAGTGTTGAGAAACAGATACAAGAAGGTCGGTACGAGGCAGTACCGAAGACCGGTGCTTGAATGATTGAATTCATGCAAAGATCGAGCGATTGAAAGATCGAGTGATCAAAAACGTGTTAATCGCATATTCAGAACGCATGATTGCGGATAAGGATTAATTAAATTAATTAAATTAATTAAAACCTTATCGGTGACGGCAAACGAACAGAGAGCGTGTGGGTAGCGTAACGACGCACCGGCACCACTCGACCAGTTTGCTTGACGATCATAGAGCCTTGGAACCACCTGATCCCATCCCGAACTCAGCAGTGAAACGAGGTATCGCCGATGGTAGTGTGGGGTCTCCCCATGTGAGAGTAGGTCATCGTCAAGCTCTTAAATACGGCAAACCCCGGGTCAGCAATGGCTCGGGGTTTTTGCTTTGTGGGCACGGCGGATCACGCTACGCGGGTATTAATACCCGCCCTACGAACGACCCGCCGTAGGGCGGTGTGTTTACACCCGCCATCCCTAGCGCTCATTTACTCAAAGAGGAAAAACCGTGCAACACGTGGACGTATTGGTCATCGGTGCCGGAGCGGCAGGACTAATGTGTGCGATCACCGCTGCACAGCGCGGACGTTCCGTTGTGGTGGTGGACCACGCCAATAAGCCTGGTAAGAAGATTCTGATGTCCGGCGGTGGGCGCTGTAATTTCACGAATCTCACAATCGAACCAGAAAATTTCCTGTCCAATAACCCGCACTTCTGTAAGTCAGCGCTGAGTCGCTACACCCAATGGGATTTCATTTCTTTGGTGGCTGCGCATGGCATTCCTTATCACGAGAAGGAGTTTGGTCAGTTATTTTGCGATCACAGCAGTAAAGATATTTTGGAGATGTTGTTGCGTGAAGCAGAGGAGGCTGGGGTCAAGATCCTACTTAAGACTTCCACGCAGTACCCCAAGTATGAACATGGCACGTGGCGGGTTACAACCTCCTCCGGGGGGTTTCAGGCCAGCTCGGTAGTCGTCGCTACCGGGGGCCCTCCGATTCCTACCATGGGGGCTACTGATTGGGGACAAAAATTTGCAGCCAGTCTAGGCCACTCTCTCGTGCCTTATCGTGCCTCCTTGGTACCTTACACCGCAGCACCAGCGGATAAAGGCGCATGGACTGAATTGCCCGGTGTATCCTTGCGTGCGGAGCTCACTGTAGCGTCGCGTAGCTGGCTTGGCGATGTGTTGTTTACTCATCGTGGCCTAAGTGGCCCAGCAGTATTGCAGATTACTAACTATTGGCAGGAAGGCGAGGCTTTGACCATTGATTGGTGGCCGGGCCATGATCTGCTCGATGAATGGCATCGGTTACGGCAAACACAGGGTCGACAGCTGTTACGGAGCTGGTTAAGCGAGCAGTTACCCAAGCGAGTTGTGGCATGGTTGGTCAGTGATTGGTCGGGTGAGCGCAAGTCTATCGCCGATCTACGCCAGGAAGAAGTGTTCGAGCTGGGACAGCGGATACATGCATATCGTTTTCAACCAGCCGGCACCGAGGGTTACCGAACTGCAGAAGTTACCTTGGGTGGTGTCAGTACGGAAGACGTGTCGTCCCGTACCATGGAGAGTAATCTTCATCAGGGACTGTACTTTATTGGCGAGGTATTGGATGTCACCGGGCATCTAGGTGGGTACAATTTCCAATGGGCATGGTCGTCAGGCCATGCCGCTGGGTGTGTCGTTTAAAGTTCAATGCCGCTGTAATCGTAAATCAAAGTGAACCGATAACAAGCGCATGACCACCGTTACGGCTAATGCCACCAGAATAGGTATGGCGTCGCCTTCAACCAAAAAGGTTAAGCCGTAAAAGGTCATCGCTCCTGCCAGCGCACAGGACGCGTACAGGTGCTCTTTGCGGAATATGAAAGGCACTTCGTTACAGATTATATCTCGTGCCAGTCCGCCAAAGGTTCCCGTAATAACTCCGAGTAGACAAGCGCTGAAGGCCGGTGTCCCCATCGACAAGGCCAATTGTGTCCCTAATACGGTAAAGATTCCCAGGCCTATGGCGTCCGGAAGGATCATGGCGCGAGCGGGAATAGCACGCAGGCGCGGGACATAGCTGAAGGCAATGGTCAGCAGCAAAATGATGATGGGAAATTCTTGATGTGATATCCAGTAAACTGGTTGATGATCCAGTATGACATCGCGCAGGGTGCCGCCTCCAAACGCCGTAATACAGGCGATGGCGAATACCCCGACGGGATCCATATCCCTATTCTGTGCTTCCAGCATGCCGGAGATGGCGAACGCCATGATCCCTACAAACTCAAGAAGGTAAATAAGATCGGCTAAGCTCATCCGTTATTTAATCAGCAACCAAGCAACAAACAAGATGGCCACGGCAATCCACACCAGTGGTGTATCATTACGCTTGGTAGACGTAGTCGGTTGCCAGTCTGGCGTATGGTCGACAAACTCTGGCTCTGGTTCGCTCGGATCAACCGGGGTATCTTCAATACCTTCTTCCAGCACATCCCAGTATTCAACTTCAAGTGCACGTTTCAGAGCATCGACGTTTGCTTGCGCCTTGGCTTGGCGCCAGACGGCTTCTCTGAACACAGTTGGATAGACGGGATCAGCCAAGGCGTCATGAAGGGCCTGTACATAGCGCGCCACCAACTGCTCTAGCCACTCGTTGGCGAGGGGAGCACCAACCAACTCGCCGAGTGGTAGCTCAAGCTCGCCCACATCGTCGGCTGCAACGATGTCTTTGATCAAATCTGCTTTCTTCTGGTTCTTTTTGATTCCGTCAGTTTGGGCTGCCAGTAACTGAAGATCTGCGATTGTGTAGTGGCTCAGTGCTTCGGCACGCGCGTTGCCCTCTGGCCGATGTTCCAAGGTCGCCAAACCATTTGACAGCATGGCCAAGCGAGCGGCCAGAGAGACCTCCGTCAGGACCTCGCCGCGAGCCAGGGCAAACAGGGTAGCACTGTGGCCTTTTACGTTAACAGCATCGCCTAGGCAATCGGCACGGTTGTGATCAATCATGTCCGCTAATGTGTCAACGGCGACCTCGATTTTCTCTGCGGTAACGGTGTCTCTATAAAGGTTAAGCCAAGCCTCTTTATTTTGCTGTGCAGCGGTCAGTTTCTTCAGTGCACCGAGCGCTGTGACATCATGAATATGCACAGTACCCTTGGTGATGGCAGGCCAGTGGCGCACATGGGGTTGTGCCTTCTTGTCATCCCAGAGCCAATCTTGGCTGGCGGTGCTGTAACTGGTCATAATGAACTCCCTAAGCATGCATGAGGTGGTCAGATGGCGAATAAGAGAACCATCGTATGATCTATTCGTACTATAGTGACCGGAGCGTCACTATGCCACCTTATCCGCCTATCTGTGCTGTTGTCTTGACGTTGATCAGCAAGCGACAGCGTCGTCTAGTAAAGACAAAAACATTTGCCTGCGTTAGTCTGCGTCCCTCATTACTCTAGATTATGGATGACCTATGTCCGAACATCACCCTTATGGCCGTTTGACACCAGATACCGTGTTGGATGCGGTGGAGTCGCAGGGGTTTCTCAGTGACGCACGTATTGCTCCCCTAAACAGCTATGAGAACCGCGTGTACCAAGTTGGGATCGAGGATGGCGAGCCGGTCATTGCCAAGTTCTACCGTCCGCAACGCTGGACGGCAGACCAAATTATCGAAGAGCACAACTTTTCCTTGGAATTGTCGGCGCTCGATATTCCGGTCGTAGCGCCTTTGAGCAATGCACAGGGCGACACGCTGTTTGAGCACGAAGGCTTTATGTTCGCCTTGTATCCACGACGTGGTGGACGAGCGCCGGACTTGGAAAATGACGACGACCTAGAGGTTTTAGGTCGCTTAATGGGGCGCATGCATGCGGTGGGTGAACAGACAACTTTCCAGCATCGTCCTGAATTAACGGTAGCATCATTTGGCGAGGAAAGTATTGAGTTCTTGCTCTCCGGCGAGATGATTCCGAGTGCTGTGCGCGCATCCTACGAAGCCGTAGCTCGTCCGCTGTTGGAACGGGTACGCGAGCGCATGAATGCCGTGGACTACAGCAAGTTGCGTCTGCACGGCGATTGTCACCCGGGCAACATCCTTTGGCGCAACGAAGCCGCGCACTTTGTTGATCTTGACGATGCACGTAATGGCCCGGCGATACAGGATTTATGGATGCTACTGGCGGGTGATCGGCAGCAACAGACCGGTAGTCTGGGCGCCATCATGGATGGCTATGGCCAGTTCCGAGATTTTGATTTCAGCGAATTGGCACTGATTGAGCCTTTACGCGCTTTGCGCAGCCTGCACTACGCGCTTGGCTGGCACGACGTTGGCAGGACCCCAGCTTTCCTATGCACTTCCCATGGTTTGGCACTGAGCGCTATTGGGGTGAACATATTCAGGTGTTACGTGAACAACTGCAGGCGCAAGATGAGCCAGTATTGCGGCTATGGTAGCGCGTTGCTGCGTCATTAAAACGTAAATACCTTGTATGGAAGACATTTGTCACTGCCTATATGGCCGTTCGGCCACAGACAATGCGCTTTACAGATTTAATAACTGATTGATAAGGAGTCATCATGAAGCGTCGTCTCATACGCATCGGCGTAGCCTTGTTGCTACCGCTGAGCGCTATCATTGTCACCGTGCTGTTAGTGGGTAATAACAACGGTGTTGCGCCTGAAGAAGAGGTTGAGCGCTTATTGCAGGTCGTTGTTTTGCCCGTATCGTCGGGTGCTCATGCGCCGCGCGCTGAATGGACTGGCCGAGTAGTGGCCCGACAGAGGGTTGAGCTGACCGCTCCAGTTGCTGCAGATGTACAGCGGGTATTGGTTAACGAGGGTGGTTGGGTTGCTGCGGGTGACCCACTGATAGAGCTCGATACGCAGTCGCCACGTTGGGATTTGGCGCAAATTGAAGCGGACCTACGAGACTTCGATGCCAGTATTCTTATGGCACGTAATCAGCACGCCGCAGATAGAGACATGCTTGAATATGACGCTGATGTTGTGGCGCAGGCCGAAACCGTATTGGCCCGTGAAATGGGGTTGTTGCAACGTGGGATAACCACCGAGGCAGCGGTAGAGCAGGCGAGAATGAATCTTACACAGGCGCGGCAAGCGTTGCGCCAACGACAGCTCGCCATAGACAATCACTCGGCATCACTGGCTTCGCTTGAAGCGCAGCGCACGAGACTCAACATTGCCTTGGCCCGTCAGCAAGATCTTCTGGCCAGAGCGGCACCTAAGGCACCTTTTGCCGCTCGAGTCGGTCATGTGAATGCGGTAGAAGGGCAGCTCATTCAAGCTGGTCAGCCCTTGGTTTCTTTATATTCACCCGACAGCCTAGCGTGGCGAGTCATTTTGCCTAATGGGGTGCCGGACTCGCTGCAGGCTGCCATCGGCGGCGAATTGAGACCCATTGTGCAGTCTTCAGATACGATTGCTGAAGGAGAGGTTGGGCGCTACGCGTGGTTCTCTCTGCCGCCGCACACGCAATGGGCACCGGGAGAAACCCGCAGCGCCAAGGTGTACTGGCCTGCCATTGAAGGCACGATGCTGATTCCGACATCGGCGCTTTATTCTGGAAATCGTGTTTTTCTTGTCAACGAAGAGCAGCGTTTGTCATCCGTCGTGGTCACCGTGTTAGGGGTGAATGACAGCAGCGGCGAAGAGCAGTGGCTTGTAGATGCACATGGGCTACCCGCTGATGGCAGGATTTTGGTATCGCGTTTAGCTAATATCATCCCAGGCATGCGGGTTGAGGTTACTCAGACATTGCCGGTTCCGGGAGGCGAAGCCAATGTCGTCTTCTGACTCTAATACGACACAATATCGCCAGCCGGCTGCTCCGGCTAAGCTGCTGTCATATTTTGCGCGTCACCGTGTCGCCGCTAACCTGATGATGTTGTTCATCATACTGCTCGGCGTGTTGGGGATGTCGCGCCTCAATACACAGATTTTTCCGGATGTTACGCCAGGTGCTGCGGGGGTTATAGTCAGTTGGCCTGCTGCAGGAGCGGAAGCGGTATTGGACCGCGTAACCGTGCCGCTGGAAAAAGCTATTTTGGAACTGGACGCGGTGGACCGGATTACGTCCAACAGCCGCGACGGCAGTGCTGGGATCAACGTCTATTTTCGCGCCGGGGCAGATTTTGATCGGGCTGTATCGGATTTGCGTAAGGCAGTAGACAGTGTTGTGCTGCCGTCCGGAAGTCAAGAGCCTACCGTGCGCGAATACAGCTTTTCAGAGCCAGTGATCTTCTTAATGCTGACTTACGATGGCGTACTGGAAGATTTGCGGCCATTGGTGTACGACATTGAGCGAAATCTCAAGCAGCGCGGTATACCAGAGATTCAGGTTTGGGGGCTTGAGCAGCCTGAGCTCAACATTGAGATCACTCCTGAAGTGCTGGCCCGCCATGGCTGGTCACTGGATAGCCTGGCGCGTGAGTTAAGGGCTATTAACGATCGCTACGCCGCCGGAACGGCTGGCGAACAAAGCACCGGCGCATCTTGTTACCGGTGATCAAGTTATTACGGCCGCCGAACTGTCCCGTTTGCCGGTCAGTACTAATCGAGTCTTAGGTGACGTTGCAGACGTCCGCGACGGCAGTCAGAATCCCTCTCTGCGCATGTATTTCGAAGACCAACCAGCGGTGATGCTGCAACTATCTCGATCATCGCGCATGGACTCGTTGGAGACTGCGGAGATTTATCGTACCTGGTACGCCGAAGTAGCCTCAACGCTGCCGGACAGCATTGGCGTGCATGTGTTCTACGATACTTCAGAGTTCGTCATCGACAATATCAACTTGCTCGTCAGTAACGGTATTTTCGGCTTGATCTTCGTTTTGCTGACGCTGTTTGTATTTCTGAATATTCGTGTGGCCTTCTGGACGGCCATGGGCATACCAGTGGCGATCATGGGCACCATGGCGTTGTTGTATTTCACCGGCGGCAGTTTGAACTTTTTTTCTATCTTCGCTCTTTTGATGGCACTGGGTATCATCGTCGACGATGCCATTGTGGTCGGAGAAGAAACTCAGTCGCTCATTGAGCAGGGCTCAGATCATCATGATGCGGCGGGCGTTGCGACCCATATGTTCCCGCCCATACTGGCATCATCGTTGACCACCATTGCTGCGTTCTCACCACTGCTCTTTTTGCCTGCATGTTTGGTGAGTTGTTGCGGCCGATTCCTGTGGTCATCATTGCGGTCATCGTTGCCTCATTGATCGAGTGTTTCTTGATACTGCCGGGTCACTTGCACCATAGCTTCGCCCGGCGCAGTGATCGCCAACCGAGCAAATGGCGCAAGAAAATCGATCGCTTTGTCATACGAGTGCGCGACGAATGGTATCGCCCCTTTGTCAGCAAAATGCTGCGTCATAGGTTGTTTACCGTGTGCGCAGCAATGGCGTTGTTTATCCTGTCACTGGGTTTGGTTGGGGTGGCGTGGTGCCCTTCTCGATGGACCTAGAGGTTGAGGATGATCGGGTGCAGGCCGATGCTCGTTTTATTGAAGGCACCAGCCCTGAGGCTATCGAGGCCTTTGTGGGGGAGATGAAACGCAGCCTTGAAGCAACAGATGAACACTTCAGTGTCGAACACGGCGCGCCAGTGGTGCAAGACTTGTATTACGAGTATGACCTCGATGCACGCTACGTGTTTTTCATGGCGAGGCTGCCTTTACGTGATGACCGTGCGTTCTCCAATAGCGAATTTTTGGCCTATTGGGAAGCGGATGTCGCCCGTCCACAAACGTTGGAGCGTCTGCGCATCAACAGCGAAAGCGGTGGCGGTGCGTCATCCAGCCAGCTTAATTTGCGCTTGGTCGGCGACAACCCAGATAACCTGGTTGCCGCTACTCAAGTGCTGAAGCGGGCGTTAGAGCAACGTGGTGACTTGCGCAATATCGATGACAGCCTGCCAGACAGTAATCGCCAGCTGATTTTGACTTTGACTCCTCAGGCGCGCGCGCTGGGTGTTTCTGAGCAGGACCTCGCCAGTCAGGTGGCTATGGCGATGGACGGGGTGGTCGTACAGTCCTTTACTCAATTTGGGCAGCAGGTTGATTTGCGTCTTCGCTTAGACAGCGCTACCCGTCAACGGCTAGACGTTGTCGACTGGATGATGATTCGTTTGCCGGGTGGTCAGCAGTTACCTTTACGCGAACTGGCCTCGTTTCGTGAGCGTGAAGAGCTGAGTGCGATCTATCAGGTTAACGGCCAGCAATCAGTAACGGTAACAGCCGATCCCATCAGTGATGATATCAGTGCGCAAACTCTGCAGGCCGATATTCAGGCCAATATCATGCCGAACATACTGGCCCAATATGGGTTGTCGGCACGTTATGAGACGGGTCAAGATGCTGCTGATTTGTTGGATAATTTGGTGTTCGCTGGCTGGGTTGCGGCGGCATTAATTTACTTGATTCTCGCTTGGATGTTCCAATCTTACAGTTGGCCGATTGCGGTCATGCTGTCTATACCATTGGGCATGACGGGTGCAATAGCAGGCCATTGGATCATGGGTCTTGACCTCACTTTCTTATCCATTTTTGGGTTGTTTGGTCTGGCGGGAATCGTGATCAATGGCTCTATCGTACTGATTGTTCGATATCGTGAGATGCTGGTGGAAGGCTATGACCGCCACGAAGCCATCGTCGAAGCCTGTTGCCAGCGGTTCCGGCCCGTCGTCTTGACGACCATGACCACGGTAGCCGGTCTGGTACCCATCCTGTTTGAAAGTTCTGTACAGGCCCAGTTAGTGCGCAGCATGGCGACGTCGCTGGCGTTTGGTCTGGCTTATGGGTCGGTACTGGTCTTGATAGTGGTGCCTTGTTTTCTGATTATGTACAAAGTGCCGCATCACGGAGTCACCGATTGTATCGGTGGCTGTTGCGGCACCCCTCAGCCAACCACTGATGGTTAAGCCGGGCAGGGTGCTGCCCGGCTCTTTTCAGCGTTAAAGAAATTAATTGTCTTAGTGCAGGGTATCTGCTCTACTCCGCTTTTATTGTCGGTCGTTTTGGGCCGAATCTTTGTTAACCGGTTACTCCTCATCCATACTGTTCCCTGTGGTTCTTAGAATACGCCCATTGGTTGTGTCATTCTTGGACTCTGAGCGCCGTATATTGATAGGGTAGTTAGTGCTAATGAATATCGAAAAGTTTTCAGGAAAAGCAGATAGATGGTTGATAAACCAATGAAACAGGAATACGAACGCATGATGGTAGGCTGGAGGGAGTGGGTCAGTCTGCCGGACCTTGGCGTTGAGGCCTTAAAATGCAAGGTAGATACGGGCGCAAGAACGTCAGCATTGCATGCATTTTCTGTTGAGCCATTCATGCGCGGCGGCCAAGAATGGGTTCGATTTGGCGTGCACCCGCATCAGCATGATGTGGAGACAGAGATCTGGTGCGAAGCTCCGGTTATTGACCGTCGTGAAGTGACCGACTCCGGAGGCAACACCACAGAACGTTATTTTATAAAAACCGACGTCGTCGTCGGTGCAGCGCGTTACGCTATAGAACTTTCGCTGACCAGTCGGGATACCATGATGTTTCGTATGCTCTTAGGCCGTGAGGCGTTACGTGGACGCTTTTATGTCGATTCTGAATCATCCTATCTGCAAGTAATAGAACCACAATCCACGACGACCGCCACATTGGGAGCTTCTGAATGAAGATCGGTATTCTATCGCGTAACGCTAAACTTTACTCCACACGTCGCTTGGTTGAAGCAGCTGAGAAACGAGGGCACGAGGTACGCGTGATCGATGCGTTACGTTGCTATATGAATATCACGTCGCACAACCCGGAGATTCATTACAAGGGTGAGAAACTGGATGGTTTTGATGCGGTTATTCCGCGCATCGGGGCATCCATTACCTTCTACGGTACCGCCGTATTACGGCAGTTCGAAATGATGAGCGTCTACCCGCTGAATGAATCGGTCGCGATATCACGTTCACGTGACAAGCTGCGCAGTTTGCAGCTGTTGTCGCGCCGTGGGATTGGCTTGCCGGTCACCAGCTTTGCGCACTCCCCTGATGATATCGAAGATTTATTGAGTATTGTCGGCGGCGCTCCTGCGGTCATCAAGTTGTTGGAAGGCACCCAGGGTGTGGGTGTGGTGTTGGCTGAGACTAACCAAGCTGCAGAAAGTGTTATTCAAGCTTTTATGGGGCTGAAACAGCACATTTTGGTGCAAGAATTTATCAAAGAAGCCAAGGGTGCGGATATTCGTGCTTTTGTGGTGGGTGGTAAAGTCGTCGCAGCGATGAAACGGCAAGCGAAAGAAGGCGAGTTCCGCTCTAATCTGCACCGCGGCGGTACGGCTGCGCTGTGTCGTATTACACCAGAAGAGCGCGCGACGGCGATTCGTGCGGCTAAGGTAATGGGGTTGAACGTCTGTGGTGTCGATCTATTGCGCTCCAATCATGGTTCGGTCGTCATGGAAGTAAACTCGTCGCCCGGGCTAGAGGGCATTGAAAAAGCCTCTGGCAAAGACGTGGCCGACCTTATAATTGACTTCATCGAGAAGAATGCGAAGCCGAACCGCACGCAGACTAAGGGTAGCGGCTAGATGTCACAAGCAGTACCGGCACGCCACGGACGAAATCAAAGCATCACTGTCGGCGGGGTAGAGGTTCGCCCCGGCGAGCGTAAAACGATAGAAGTTGAAGGCGGTAAACTCTATACCCACACCCCTATTACACTGCCGATACAAGTGTTGTGTGGGCGCCAGAATGGGCCAATTTTGTTCATCAGTGCCGCTATTCACGGTGACGAAATCAATGGCGTTGAGATCATTCGCCGCCTATTGAAAGTGCCTGCTTTGAGGCGCCTTAAAGGAACCTTGTTGGCTGTACCCGTAGTGAATTTACACGGCTTTATTAACCACAGTCGTTATTTGCCAGACCGACGTGACCTTAATCGCAGTTTTCCAGGATCACACAAGGGGTCTCTGGCGGGGCGTTTAGCGCGCCTCTTTATGAACGAAATTGTGAGCCAATCAACGCACGGCATTGATCTGCATACCGGCGCAATCAATCGCTATAACCTGCCGCAAATTCGCGCCAATCTGGATGACCCTGAAACGCTGGAATTGGCCAAGGCGTTCGGGGCCCCAGTAATTCTTAACTCAGCACTGCGCGATGGCTCTTTGCGTGAAGCCGCTAATCAGCAAAAAATCCCCATTCTGTTGTATGAAGCCGGTGAGGCCTTGCGCTTCGACGAGTTGTCTATTCGTGGCGGAGTGGAAGGTATTATTCGTGTGATGCGGTCGCTGGGTATGCTGCCAGCATCGCGTAAAGCAGCACCGCCAGAACCTATGATGGCACGCTCCAGCGCGTGGGTGAGAGCGCCACAGAGCGGAATCTTCCGGGCATTCGTTAAAGAGGGGGCACGGGTCACCAGAGATCAAACGCTACTGGGTGTTGTGTCAGACCCGTTCGGCGAGTCAGAGGAAGAAATCTGGTCGCCTTTTAGTGGTATCGTGATAGGACAGCTCAAGTTGCCGTTGGTAAATGAGGGCGATGCTGTGTTCCATATCGCGCAGTTCTATCGCACGGACATTGCGGCCGACCGCGTTGAGAGCTATCAAGAGAGCCTAGAGTCCGATGATTATCCTTATGCCGACAACCCGCTCACGGATGTCTAAAGTGGCGCGTCATTTTATCCCTCTTATTCGATATGGTAGAATGGGCAATCAATAGCCATTTTTGGCGGAAATCCATATCCAAAATAGGATCATTTCATGATTGCACAAGACAAAGCCGTGGCCATTCAGTACTCGGTCAAAGACGAAACCGGTACACAAGTGGATTCCTCTGAGGGTCGCGGTCCTTTGTGGTATCTGCATGGCCATAGCAACATCATTCCTGGGTTGGAAAATGCGCTGGCTGGCCTGAAAGAAGGCGATACCTTTGCTGCAGAAATTGCCCCAGCGGACGCCTATGGCGACCACAATGATGCATTGGTTCAGCGTGTGCCGATCGCAGCTTTCCAAGGTGTAGAGAAAATTGAAGTTGGCATGGTGTTTAACGCGCAGACCGACGGTGGTCCTGTCCAGGTAGAGGTGACGGCCGTTGAAGAAGACGTCGTTGTAGTGGATGGTAACCATCCTCTGGCCGGTAAATCACTGTCTTTCTCTGGTTCTGTAGAAGTGGTACGTGATGCCACAGCAGAAGAACTTCAGCACGGCCATGTGCACGAAGGAGATAACGCAGATCACTAATACTTAGTGTGTAGCGCGCAATGCCCCGAGTCGGGCATTGCGGGCATTGCGCCTTGTTTTCATCAGTGCTTCGCGAGCTGTAAATCCGGATACTCGAAGGTCATTGTGATTTCGTTAGACGCATTGATCAGTGCATTGCGCAAATCCATGTCGTGATAATACGTTTGTCGCAACAGCCGACCATCTAACCAATAAAACTTTTCCAGCACGTCGAACTGACGAATACGAAACAACAGTTTGCTGAACTCCTCGGTGGCATTCATCTCGACGCGTTCAATATGGCTATTTCGCCGATTAAAGACTAACCGCCCGGTGAATTTATCGCCGTCGCTGTCCTCCCGTCCGTTTACCTGTAACCCTGGCTGGAAACGAAACACCAGTTGGTGCTCCTGCTCCTCAATCAGCTCCAGAGTGTCATATTGAATAGTTAAGCGAATGCGTTGCTCTTCTCGTTCGTCGGGCTGAGGCCGACGTCTGAACTCACGCAAAGAGTCGGCATCAGGTTCTCCACCATCCACTAGGATCAATTGCTCTTTAGTGCCTGGCTCACGATTGGGGTCGAAGTCGGTTACCTGCTCTACCGTCTCCTTACCTGGCCGTACAATGGTTGCCAGTGTTTGATAACGATAGCGTAGCATGTTGTCGTCTACAGCTTCGTATTGCTCGGCCACCAATAACCTTACCTCGTCAATTTGCCAAGCAGTGGCATTAGAGGCGGCACCCAGTAAAAGGCAGAAGGCGATGCTCACGCAGGTTGGCCAGCGCATCCAGTATAATCTCCAGATAAAGTGTGGTTAAAAATACGGATAGTTGGCCAGTCTAGATCTACTGTTGAGGCTCTGTGACGATCTTACCGGCATGGTCAGATAGGGCGATGTAAAAACAGCCGGGCCGATTAGTGTGGCAGGCTGGGCCAGACTGTTCGACTTTTAATAGTATTGCGTCGCCATCACAGTCAAGAAAGGCCGCGCGCAGACGCTGGCGATGGCCGGAACTTTCACCCTTGCGCCAATACGCTTGCCGAGAACGACTCCAGTAACAAACCTGCAAGGTGTCTAGCGTCTCAAGCAAGGATTGCTCGTTCATCCAGGCTAACATTAATACTTCGCCGGTGTCAGCTTGCTGAGCAATAGCAGGGATGAGCCCAGCCTCATTCCATTTGACCTTTGCCAACAGTTCGTCCAACGGGACTTCGGTGTGCAAAGGTTGTTTCTCGAGTGTCTTGAAGTCCATGGTGCCTGTTTGTGCCGTGTTATTGAGTAGAAATCTGAAAATCCTCGATCCACGCATTCAGGTTGCGTTCGCTCCAGGCGAGGATGTCGTCAGCGTTTTTTCTGGCGGCACCCGCATCATTGTTTAGGATCACGATAGTACAGTGTGCACGCTCGGTATCAAGCCCTGCGGACGTTTCGTTAATGGCAATGTGAGGTAATTTTCCCCAATGCCGCAATAGAGGGGCTAAGCGTTGGGTGCGCTCTGTTGTCGTCTGGCTTCCATCTAAGCGTAGCCGGAACTCCACGATCAGCAGTGCACTGGTGTTAGGGTGTTGAGTCGGTGTCATAGTAAAAAATAGAGTTACCTATGCGTTGTGATGATGTTCCTGCAGGGCTGTTAGACGCTCAATGCGGCTTCGACAGAGGTTCCGCTAATAAATGCCTGTATGGCCTTTAATGGTATATGGTCGCTGGTATCACGGCCATACCAAGTTGCCACAATCTCACCCTTCTCGTTCAGTAAGAAATCAGCCGGTACAATTTTCTTGTGTGGATTATTTTTAAGGCTGAAATAGCCGCCAGTGCGTAACCCACGAAATATTTCCGGCAGGTTGAACAGAAATGCACGTAGCATGGCGCTGGCAGAATGCTCTACGCCGTACTCTTCATACAGAGTTAGATCAGGGTCGCTCAGCATATGGAAGGGCCGAGGATGGCGTGCAACATGCTTACGGACATCTTCGGCGGGTGAAGTGAACACAGTTACCACTTCCAGACCCGCTTTCTGCCAGCTTTTATACTGGTGCGTCATTTCATAAATACGAAAGTTGCAGAAAGGACAAGCGGCTTCGCGAAAGAACGACAACATGACGCGTTTGCCGCGTAAATCGGACAATTTAAAGGGTTTGCCGAAAATATCTTGGGTGACTATGTCGGTCGCAAGGGTAGGGGCTTGAAGGCGCAAAGGAAAAAATCTCCGTGAATTAGAAAAGGCGTACTCTAGTTACAGAAATACGAGCTAATTGGACTGCTCATATTGGTTCAAAGTGTGATGAAGATCACCATCAGCAGCAGTAAAGTCAAAGTAAGCAGGCTGGGCAGGACAAATTGGGGCGTGCTTAGGGTATGGGCAAGCTGTGCTTGTTCATGATGAATGGGGGGAGCTAAGGGTGCTGTCAGTGCGTCTATGTCGATGGCTGCCGGGTCCTGTGGCGGTTCGGCGTAGCATTCCCAAGGAAAGCGAGGGTGATCAGACGGTAAGGTGCGAATAGGATCGCTGTGGTAGAGCGCAACATAAATATCTCTGGCGCGGCTGAACAGCGTGCCTAGCGTGTCTCGGCGAACGGTGCGGATACCTGCATCATTGGCGAGGCGTAAGCTCTCGTCGTGCAGTTGGATTAAGAACTCTGCCGGCGTGTGCTCTCGATTGTGCACGACCAACTCCGCAAACTCGCGGCAAGCTTCAGACGCCTCTATACGATGTTCATCACCGTAGTAGTCCAGCCATTGTAGTTTTTGGTGCAGCATTCTATGCAGTAACACCTGATAGTGGGTCAGGTTCTTCACAAAAGTACCCATTGTTATTTTTATTGTTAGGTAGGCATTGGTCCGGATGCCTTAATACCATGACTATAGCAGAGCGTACGCAGCATAAAAGGAAAGGTTTCACAGGATCGATAAAATTATCATCAGTGCAGCAGATAACTCCTTTGCATGGTTTGGCTTTTCCAGTCGTTTGATACTTATGTTAAGGTTGCCTAGTCATTCATAAGGTATAAGTAGATGACCATCGTAGCAGGCTCAAAGGTTCTGATTACTGGTGCAACCAGTGGTATTGGTGCGGCTTATGCGCGAGCGCTTGCCTCGCGAGGCTGTGCGCTCTGGTTGACTGGGCGACGCATGAGCGTATTGGAAGCCTTTGCTGACGAGTTAAGGCGTGACCACGGTGTCGATGTTGAGTGTGAGTTTGTCGATTTAGCAGATGAGGCGCAGCTCGACAACTTAGTGCAACGTGCTGGGGCTGACGGTCAACTGGCGGGTTTGATCAACAATGCAGGGTACGCTGATGATGGTATTTTTCATTTGATGACGCCGCAACAGCATCGCGCGCAGATGCGGGTGCATATCGACGCAACGGTGATGCTGACACAAGCTGTTTTGCCAGCTTTGGAACGTACACAGGGTTTTTTGATCAATGTGGCTTCGTTGGCCTCTTGGATGCCAACACCGGGTAGTCCGCTGTATGGGCCGACCAAGGGGTTTGTGCGCTTATTCACTGAAACCATGGCCTTAACTTACCATGGTACTAACATCTCATTTCAAGCGCTTTGTCCAGGCTTTGTGATTACGGATTTTCACAGTCGTATGGGGATTGATCCGGACACTTTTTACCATCGTCGAGGCCCAGCAAAGGCGTTTCCTGCCGCATGGGTAGTTGATCGATCATTACGTGACCTAGGCCGTCAGAGAGTCATTTGCTCTCCGGGCTTACATTACCGGTTTCTCAGTTGGCTTATTCGCTACACGCCGCGGCCGCTGCTATACCGCATGTTACGCTTGGGGATGAAAAGTCGTTATGGTGAGGAGGGTAGCACAGCGCCTTAGATAGAAAAGGGTCTTCGCCTGAAGACCCCAAGGGCAAAACCTACTGTTTGTCAGTATCCTGCTTTTGCCGTTCTTCCTGTTGTTTGTCGATGTCCTCGAACCCGCTGCGCAGGTAATGCGTTTTCGGGTCATAACTTTCTTTCAATATGTCCTTCACTGTACGATCCCATAGAGGGACACCAACAAAGTACGCAGCGCGCCCGATAACATGGGCTGCAACCGGTGCCGTGAGCATAATAAACCCGATAATTGCCATGGCGCGGAATGTTATCGGCGCATCAGCAAAATAGAAAGCGACGCCAATCATTACAACACTGGTACCCAGAGCGCCGGACTTGGTGGTTGCGTGCATCCGTGTTGGAAGGTCAGGCAGGCGCAGCGCACCAATGGCCGCGAGCAACATTAAGGCTGATCCGAGTAGGACCAGACCGCTTATCAACCATTCAATCATCACGTGGACCTCCGCGCTCCAAGAAGCGAGCAAAACCTATAGCCGCTAGAAAGGCGGTTAAAGCCATAACGATGGCGATATCGAGAAAGCTGGATACGCCGGTATCAATCGCATGCACACCGATGATGGCTACCACTATGGTAGCAATCAATTCCAGTGCAACCACTCGATCCGGCAAGGAAGGCCCTTTGGTGAGGCGCAGAAACGCCAGTAGAAGGCCGAGGGTAAGCATCAGGTAGCAGATGTTGATAATGATGGGGTTGATCACAGAGTTCTCCTCAACGCATTATCTCTAGAATGCGCCGTTCTAAGTCATGTAATTCTTCGCGCAATGCTTTTTCGTCCTGCAAGAACATGGCGTGGATGAAGAGTACGCGGCGATCATTCGATACGTCCAAGCTCAGGGTGCCGGGCGTCAGTGAAATAAAGTTGGCGACCATCGCAATCTCCAAATCCGTTTTTGCCTCTAAAGGCATCGCGATCACCCCAGGTTGCATGTACAAAGGAGGTGTCAGCACATCAAATGCCACCTTAAAGTTCGCCATGATGAGTTCCTTGGCGAAAAAGAAGAAAAACATTATGGTGCGAGGAATCCGCTGTGCGTAGCCCTTTAGAATGGGCAGCTGGTTTTGCATAAGCGCCAAGCCAGCGTAGGCCAGCGTGAAGCCAAACAGCAAGTTGATGCCATTAAAGTTGCCCGACAGCGTAACCCACGCCAGTGCCAACATGACATTCCAGAAAAACCCAATCATGGACGTTCTCCTAGTACGGCTTCAATATACAAGTGAGGATTCAGAAGTTGCTCTGCGGCATCGCCTGCCAACTCGAATGCGGGCTGCGCGAAAACACCCAACAATACGGTCATAGCGGCCAGGGCTACAACCGGTAAGAGCATTATCCACAGCTGCTTATCTTCTACCTTGCCTTCCAGGCGAGCTGTATCGACACCTTCCGGCGCGGCTTTCCAAAAAACTTCGGCCCAAATCTTCATCATGGAGTAGAGCGTCATAAAGCCCACGGCCAGAGCAGCGACAGTAGCGCCCCAGGCACTGATCTCGATACCTGACTTGACCAATAAAAACTTGGCGAAGAAACCCGACAGCGGCGGCAAGCCCGCTAAGCCTAAGGCGGAAATCAAAAAGAGAATGGACAGGCCAGGTCGCTCTTTGTAAACACCACCCAGCTTTTTCAGATCGTAGCTGCCCAGTAGCCGATAGGTGATACCGCTGATAAGGAACAGATTCGTCTTGGCGACGATGTTATGCACCGTGTAGTAAATACCCGCCAAGATAGCCAGTGGCGTATAAAGCGCAACGCCGAGCAGGATATACCCAATCTGACTGACAATGTGAAACGACAGAATACGGCGAAACTCAAACTGTGCGGCGGCACCCAATACGCCCGTAATCATGGTGAGCACCGCTACCCAAACCAATATTGTGTGGGTGTAATCGGTATCGCCGATGAAGATGAGAGTGAAAATTCGATAGATGGCATAGGCGCCGACCTTAGTCAGCAGGCCAGCAAATAAAGCAGTGACCGCCAACTGTGGGGTGTGGTAAGAGGCTGGCAGCCAGAAAAACAGCGGAAACGCTGCAGCCTTGATGCCGAAGGACACCAAGAACAGCATTGCCAACACATTCACCATGCCGGAATGTTCCACTTGGCTGAGTTTCCACGCAATGTCGGCCATATTGAGGGTGCCGACAGTGCCGTACAGTAAGCCTATCGCCGACAGAAACAGGGCCGATGAGAACAGGTTTAATGTGACGTACTTAATTGAACCTTCCATCTGGGCGCGCTCACCCCCCAGAGTCATCAAGGCGAACGATGCCAACAACATGACCTCAAACCAGACGAAAAGGTTGAAAATATCGCCGGTCAAAAATGAGCCAGCAACCCCTGCTAGCAACAAATGGAATAGAGGGTAGTAGCCAAATTTCTCATGCCCTCTGGGAATGCTCGGCAACGAATACACCGCCAAAACGAGGGCAATCACACCCGTGATCACAGCCATCGTCGCGCTCAATAAATCGGCCACCAAGGTGATGCCAAAGGGCGCAGCCCAACCCCCGAGTTGCATTACCACAAAACCAGCCTCGCGGGTTGAGTGGAATAGCCACAGGGTGCTCAGCAGCAACGCAAAACTACCCACCACGGAAATCCATCGCTGGATACGAATGGAGCGTCCGAATAAGATCGAGAAGGCACCGCTGAGAAGCGGAATCAGAATAGGTAATGCGACTTCCGGATTCAAGTGTCAGTATCCTTCATCTGGTCAAGGTCATCATTGCCCACAACTTCAAAGGCACGGTGAATGAGTACAACAGCAAAAGCTAACACTCCCAAGGCGATTACAATTGCCGTCAGCACTAAGGCCTGCGGTAAAGGGTCTGCGATGGGGCCGTCAGGCATTTGTGTGCCTTGCATGATCAGCGGCGGCGCACCGCGCGTGAGCCCGGCGACGGTGAATATCAGTAAATTAGCGGCGTTACTCAGTATCATTAAGCCAATAACCAGCTTAACGATAGAGCGTCGCAGCATCATGTACACTGCCGACGCGAAGAGTAAGCCGATTACAAAAGCCATTAAGACTTCCATTGCGCACCTCTCCTAGCTCTAGAGTCTGTCATTATTCTTCAGCCTCTGTGAGTGATACGACGATGGTGAGAATAGTCCCCACAACGCCAAGGTAGACACCGATGTCAAAGATTAGAACGGTTGACAGTTTTACTTCCGATTCACCCAGCATGAACTCCCACCAAAGAGCAGTCATAAATTCGCCATTGACGAAAAAGCCGGGCAGTGTGGAAGCCAAACACATCACCAAGCCCAGTCCCAATAGATCCTGCGGTTTAATGCGCATCAGCTTTCGCGTCGCAGAAACACCGTTGGCAAACAGGTATAGTACGATGGCGCCAGACGCCACCAAACCGGCTATGAAGCCACCACCTGGCTCATCGTGACCACGCAGCAGGAGAAATACCGAGAATAGAAACTGCAGCGGTAAAAGGAAAGTGGCCGCAGTGTGCAGTACGACCGTATTGGACTTTATGGTCTGGGGCTTTTTGTCGGTCATGCCTTATCCTCTGCGCGCAGCTTCAGCATGGAGTAAACACCCAGAGCCGCTATGGCGAGTACGAAAACTTCACCCATGGTGTCGAGTGCGCGGAAATCCACCAAGATCACATTCACTATGTTTCGCCCTTTGGCTTCCGGGTAACTGGCTTGCACAAAGTAGCTGGAAATCGGCTCGAAATACTGGATGTCGATGGCTGCCAATACCACTAAGGTCATCAACACGCCCATGGATACGGCGACAATGCCGTCACGCCAGACTTCGAAACGGGTGGAGTAGCGCGCGAAGCCGGGCAGTTTAAAGAGCACTAATACCAACAATATAACGGTCAGGGTTTCCACCAATACCTGTGTAATACCCAAGTCGGGCGCGCTGAACAGAATGAAAATCAGGGCAACGGTAAAGCCCAAAACACCCATACAGGCTACGGCGGCTAGGCGACTGCGCGTCAGCACGGCAAAGGACACCGCCATTACCATTAACAGCGCAATGGCCCACTCGTAGAAATTGATGCCGCGGCCAAGTGCCGGGAAGCGCCAAGTATGTTGACTTAATAGGGTATAGCCCACGAGGAAGACCGTCGTCATAACGAGGACAATCATGTAGTTGCCCATTTTACCGTTTTGCAAGACGCGCGTTTGCCAAGCTGAGAAACCGGTGATGGCATCCATAAACTTAAAGTATCCAACTTCCGGCCCAACACTCGACAACTTTTCGTTGAGGCGCATCACGCCCTCACGGTTGCGTTGCCACAGTACGAATAGACCAATGCCACCCAGCAAACTGAGCGCGGACAGCGCCAGAGGCAGATTGAAACCATGCCACAGTGCCAAGGTATAGGTAATGGGTTCAGGGCTCACTGACTGCACAGCCGCCATCACCAGCAAATCACTGGCTACGAAGGGCAGTAAACCAAACAGTAGAGATACCGAGGTTAAGGCAATCGGACCTGCCAGCATACCTGGAGGCGCTTCATGTGGTTGTTTTGGTGTTTCTTGCAGCGGTCCATAAAACGGTTTGATGGCGATAACCAGTGCAATGGCCGTCACCATCATCGCGGATACTACCGCCAGGCCGAGCAACAGCACACCATAGAGTTCAGCCGACAGCACAGCCTCAAACATCAGCTCTTTACCAACAAAGCCAAACAGCGGCGGCAAGCCTGCTAACGACAGAGCGGCGAGCGCCGCTACAATGGCGGTGACGGGCATCTTCTGCCTTAAACCACCCATCTTGGTAAGATCCTTGGTGCCCGTTTCGTGATCCAGAATACCGGCGATCATAAACAGTGCGCCTTTATACAACGAGTGGCCGAGTAAGAACGCGGCAAAAGCAATCATCGCGTAGCGAGTACCAATGCCGATTAGCATGGTTAGGGTACCCAGTGCCATTACGGTGGAGTAGGCCAGTACTTTCTTGATGCCGGTAGCGCCATACGCGAGGTAAGCACCCACAAACATGGTCATGCCGCCAAATAAGCACAGCATAGTAGTCCAGAGAATATGCTCTCCCAACGCCGGATTGAGTCGCGCCATCAAGTAAATGCCGGCCTTGACCATGGTGGCAGAATGCAGATACGCCGACACCGGTGTGGGTGCAGCCATGGCATTAGGTAACCAAAAGTGGAGAGGGAACTGTGCTGACTTTGTGAAGGTACCGCCCAGAATACACAGAATCATGCCGACCGTCAGCGTGCTGGTCAGCAATGCATCTCCATTGTTCAGCACCTCGGAAATTTGATACGTCCCCGCCAGTGTGCCCATCATGATGAGCCCGGCCATCAGTGCAAGACCACCGCCGACGGTAACGAACAGACCCTGCAGCGCAGACTTTCGTGCCGTCGCGTCTTCGTGGTTAAAACCAATCAGCATATACGAGGTAATGCTGGTCAATTCCCAGAAAACGAACAGGCTGATGAGGTTATCGGACAGCACTACGCCCAGCATGGAAGCCATAAATGACAGCATGATAACGTAGAAGCGGCCGAGGTCTTTGTGACCGTGCAGGTAGCTGCCAGCATAAATAAGAATGAAGGTGCCAATGAAGCTGATGAGCAACGCAAACATCAACGAAAGACCGTCGAGCATAAAGCTCAGGTTAAGGTCGATGCCGGGAAACCAGGCCCACTCTTGGAAAATCACTGTGCCGCTGCTGACGGCGGGTATGTAACTCGCAAAGTAGAGTGTTAAGCCGGCCGGTAAAAGGGCGAGTACCCAACCTATGCGGTCTTTGGCAATGCCTTTAATAGAAGGCGCCAAGGCGGCAAGAAAAAAGCCTGAAAGGACGGCAAATAGCATGTTTTCTGGCAACTCCATTCTATGATCGCAATTGGTCTGATCGCACAAGATCCCGTGCGTTCTGCGCGTTAGCGGCACCTAAGGGCGCCCCTCGATCAGCGATGATTAGGCCGAGCTAGAAAGAGAATAGCGGAGGAAAAAGGCCCGCGCAAGAGAATGCGGGTCAGTAGAACTTGCTGGTAGCACGTAAAAACACAGCTGTTTTCAATCATTTAGCGCGCTTCAGCATAATGTAAGAAAAACTTTATATAACAGGAATACGGGCTTCTGTTAAGACCAAGCGCCAAAGTGCTTCATAGGCCCGGGCAGGTGCACGCTTGCCGCCGAATGTACCCAAGGGTGCGCGCTCTAAACCCATACGCTCAATTTCCGCGCTGAAGGGAATTTGGGCTTGCAGCGTTGCAGGGTATTGGGCACTGAAGGCATGCATGACCTCTCGATGCAGTCGCTTGCGGGCTTCGACCATGCTGAAGAACGGCAGGAGCTTGCTGTCTTTAACACCCAGTTCCGTCAGTCGAGCGTTGAGTTGGGCAAACGTGCGTTCGGACAACGTTGTTGGTTGGACGGGCACTAGGATACGGTGTGCGGCTCGAAAAATTTGCGCCGATAAGTGATTCACCGTAGGCGGGCAGTCTACGACGATGAGTTGATATTTCTTCTTGAGCGAGCGAATCAGCTGTCGCAGCAGGTTGCTGTCGAGCGCAGCGAGTTCGATGTCTAGGTCGCGAAAGGAGTCGTGGGCGGCCACTAGATCAAGCCATTCATAATCGGTCGAGAGAACGTGACGTTGTAAGTCGGTCTTGCCAGTCAGCCACTGTTTGGATTGTAAGGAACCCTTGTTGTCGTGGCGAAGATAGAAAGAACTCGCGCCTTGTGGATCCAGATCAAGGAGCAAGGTGCTGATGCCCGCACGATGCGCCAGCCACGCTAAATTTACTGCTGTAGTGGTCTTACCCACGCCGCCTTTAATGCTGTAACTGGCAACGACTTTCACCGACACCCTCCTCTTTTTGCCTAACCTAACACACCGCCGAACGCAGAATATGACGCTGCGATGAAGTATTTATGACAGCGGTGTTCGGCCTGTTTCGTCAAGATGACGCTTTTTACTTCGGTAAAGGCCCCGTAAGTCTGGACATAAATTCAGCAAGCCCTTGATTCCTCTGCTACGTTTAAGTAAGTGATAAAAATCGAATGTTGTACCGATACACCTAACCAATCAGTCAACAGCAGCCACTCTATGTGGGCCGCTGGTTTTTGCGTTTTTGCCGATTAGCGGCATCTCGGAGATCAAGTTGCAGGCAATCTGCAGCACAAGGGGGAAGGCCTTAGTGACAGTACAGTGGGATCAGCTCATCAGTGATGCAGTAACGTTTCGTCATACCTTGCATCAGAACCCGGAGCTCAGCTGGCAGGAGCGGGAGACCGCAACCAGAATTCGCGATGAACTTACACGTTTGGGTATCGAATGGCGCGTCTGCGCTGATACCGGTACCCTTGGCTGGCTGGCGCGTGACAAGCCCGGTCGGCATATTGCGTTGCGCGCCGACATTGATGCCTTACCCATCCAAGAACGCACCGGTAAAGCCTGGTCGTCGCAGTCTGCTGGCTGTATGCACGCCTGTGGTCACGATGGTCATGCTGCTACTCTAATGGCTACGGCACAATGGCTGAAAGCCCATGAAGACCAACTGTCCGGCCCTGTTACCTTGGTGTTTCAGCCCGCCGAGGAAGGTGGGCATGGTGCCAAGCGCATGATCGAAGACGGTGCCTTGGCAGGTGTCGATGAAATCTATGGCTGGCACAATTGGCCGGCCATTCCACTCGGACAAGCCGTGTGCCCTGACGGCACGGTGATGGCGGGTAATGGCACTTTCGAAATAGAAGTACAGGGGCAGGGGGGGCATGCCAGCCAGCCAGAGGTGTGCCGTGACCCGGTGTTGGGCGCTGCTGCCATTGTCGTCGCCTTGCAGCAAATTGTGGCGCGTCGTTTGCCGCCGCAGGACGCCACAGTGCTCAGTGTGACCTCCATCGAAGCCCCCAGTGCTGCCACTGTCATTCCTGATGCAGCGCGTATTGGCGGAAGCTTTCGCATTGCGCAAACACATACTCGCGAACGCCTAGAACAACAGATACAGGACATTGCCACGGCCACTGCCGCGGCCTATGACTTGACGTGCAACGTAACGGTGTACCCGCGCTACGGCGCAACGGTCAATCATCCGACGCAAGCTGAGCGCTTTCGTAGCGCGGTGCAGGAGGAACTGGGTGAACACGGGCTCAGTCAAACAACGCCCATTCCGATCATGGCGTCGGAAGACTTCAGTTACTACTTGCAGGAAATTCCCGGGGCCTTTGCTCTGATCGGTGCCGATGATGGCCTGCATGAGCATCAGCGCCCGTGCCATAGCCCGGAATACGACTTCAATGACGCGCTCATCGCACAGGTGACACGCCTTTACTCTCGCTTGGTGGGTGCTCCCCTGCCCAGCGGATCGAACTGATCACTCTGTGTTTCAGTATCGCCAAACCGACTGATGTTGTGTCAGTCGTCAATAATTCGGCCGCGCCGCATTGTCGCTGCGTTGAGCCGTCATAAGGGTGGTTCACCACCTGTCAATGTCGAGGAGGGACTTCAATGAAAGTCTTTGAACAGTTGGAATCAGAAATTCGTGGCTACTGCCGTTTGTACCCCACGGTGTTTAAGTCAGCGTCGAACGCCCGACAAGTCGATGAGGCGGGAAAAAGCTACATCGACTTCTTTGCGGGGGCGGGCGTGCTGAATTTTGGTCACAACAACCCGTTGATGAAGAAGGCGATTATCGAATTCATCGAAGCGGACGGTGTTGCCCACAGTTTGGACACTTACACCACGGCGAAGCGCGACTTCCTCGAAGCCTTCCATAAAACAGTGCTGCAACCGCGCGGGATGAACCATAAAATGCAGTTCATGGGCCCCACCGGCACCAATGCGGTAGAAACCGCGCTGAAGCTGGCGCGCAAAGTCACCGGACGTCGCACCGTTGTCGCCTTCACGCATGGCTTTCACGGCATGACGTTGGGTGCCTTGGCAGCCACCACTAACAGCTATTTCCGTAACGCCGCGGGCGTGCCGCTGGAATACGTGCGTCATGAGCCTTTCGGTTGTGAGAAACTCTGCCAAGGCTGTACCCAAGGCTGTGGCATTGCGGCGGTCGACCGTCTGCGTGCTTTGTACGCCGATTCATCCAGTGGTCTGGAACCACCTGCGGCATTCTTGGTTGAGCCTATTCAGGCCGAAGGCGGGGTTAATGTCGCCAGCAAAGAATGGTTGTTGGCTATCCAAACTTTGGCACACGACCTGGGCGCTCTGTTGATTCTCGATGACATTCAAGCCGGTTGCGGTCGCACCGGGCAATATTTCAGCTTCGACGGCATGGGCCTCGATCCGGACATCGTCACGCTCGCCAAAGGCATCGGTGGTTTTGGTACGCCGCTAGCAATGAATTTGGTGAAGCCCGAGCACGACAAACATTGGTCGCCCGGCGAGCACACGGGAACGTTCCGTGGGCAAGGGCTGTCGTTCGTTGCCGGCAAAGTGGGCCTGTCGTATTTCGACAACGACGACCTGATGAAAGACGTCAAACGCAAAGGCGCGCAAATGCAAGAGCATCTCGACGGCCTGGCTGAGCGCTATGGCAAGGGCGCGTTTCAGGTGCGGGGTAAAGGCATGATGCAGGCATTGGATTTGGGTGACGGTGCCTTGGCGAAAAAAGTCGCCGCGCAATGTTTCGAGCGCGGCTTGTTGCTCGGTGCCTGCGGCACTGGCGGCAAGGTGATCAAAATGATTCCCCCGCTGACCATTCCCGATGCCGATCTTTTGGAAGGACTGTCTTTGTTCACAGACGCGCTGCACAGCGCTTTGGAGGCCTGATGCTCGAACGCGATGATATGACCTTTCCGTTCGCGGAATACAAAAGACGGATCGACGGCCTGCGTGAACGCATGGCCAAGCGCCTGCTGGATGCGGTGGTGATCACCGACCCCGAAAACCTGATGTATTTGACGGACTACCAAACCACCGGGTATTCGTTCTTTCAGGCCTTAGTGGTGCCGTTGGAAGGCGAACCCTTCATGATCACCCGTAAGCTGGAAGAGTCCAACGTCCATGCCCGGACGTGGGTGGAATTGACACGCCCGTATCCAGATACCGGTGATGCCATTCAAATGTTGGTGCAGTCGCTGCGTGAATTTGGCCTGAACGGCAAACACGTCGGGTATGAGCGTAACAGCTACTTCTTCCCGGCCTACCATCAGGATGCGATTCACACCACCTTTACCGACGGTCGCCTGCTCGACTGCTTCGGTATTGTGGAGCAAGGGCGCATCACCAAGTCGGCGGTCGAAATCGACATCATGCAAAAGGCTGCGCGCGCCACCGAAGCGGGCATGAAAGCGGGCTTTGAAGCCACGGTGGCGGGTGCGACAGAGAACGATATCGGTGCGGCGATCAGCGCCGGTATGTTCCGTGCCGGTGGTGAACCGCCTGCCGTTATGCCCTATGTCACCAGTGGGCCACGCACCATGATCGGCCACGCCACCTGGGAAGGCCGCATTGTGCAGCCCGGCGAGCATGTGTTTCTGGAAGTCGGTGGGTGTTATCGGCGTTATCATACTGCCATGATGCGCACCGTCATTCTCGGTGACATGACCGACACCTTCTACAAAGCGCAAGAAAAGATGAAGACGGCCTTGACGCAGTTAAAGACCATTATGCGGCCCGGCTTGACCGTATCGGACGCCGACAACTTGGTCCGTGCCATCATTACAGAGAACGACATCGGTGGCAGTTTGATTACCCGCTCGGGTTATTCCATCGGCATTGCCTTTCCGCCGAGTTGGGACGAGGGTTACATCGTCAGCCTGAAGCAGGGTGATTCCACCGTGTTGGAAGAAGGCATGACCTTTCACATCATACCTTGGATGTGGGGTGTGGAGGGCGATAAAACCATGGGGATATCCGACACCCTGTACGTCACAGCGGATGGCTGCAAATCGTTTTTCACCCTAGATGAAGACTTTGTCGTCAAGCCTGAGTTCAGCGTAAAGCGCGCGGCTAAGACGGAAAAGAAGACCACCGCAGCCGAGCATAAAGGGCCTGAATTGAGGGTGGCCAGTGATATCGCCAGCGGTGATGCTCAGCCCACCAAACAGGTACAAAAAGGAGGTAAGTGATCATGTCTGTATCTGTGATCAGTCCGGTCAGTGGTGAAGTGCTGGGTACCAGCCCAGAACTCAGTGCCGGTGCGCGCGAAGCCGTATTAAATGATGCTAAAGGGGCATTTCCGGGCTGGAAGGCCTTGCTGTTTTCCGAGCGGGGTGACGTACTGCGTGCTGTGGCGCAACGCATGCGCGATGACGTCGATAAACTCGCCCCCCTAATGACGCTGGAGATGGGCAAGCCCATTAAAGAAGCGCGTGCAGAGGTATTGAAGGCCGCACTCTGTGCTGACCATTATGCCGAGCACGCAGAAGCTTATCTGAAGGCGGAAACACTGCCTTCAGACGCCAGTCATTCTTACGTGCAACATTTACCCCTAGGCACCGTATTGGGCATATTGCCTTGGAACGCACCATTCTGGTTGGCCTTTCGGTTTTGTGCGCCTGCGCTCATGGCTGGCAATACCTGTGTGATGAAACACGACCCACATGTACCCGCTTGTGCCAAAGCCATCGCTGACTTATTTGAGCAAGTAGGAGCGCCAGCGGGCATCATGCAAAACATGCCAATGGCGACGGCCGACGTGGAGTCCGTGATTCGTGATCCGCGTATTCATGCGGTGTCACTCACCGGCTCTGAACGCGCGGGTGCTGCAGTGGCGGCCATTGCGGGCAGTGAAATTAAGCCGGTGGTGCTTGAGCTGGGCGGGTCCGACCCGGCCATCGTGCTGGCCGACGCCAATTTGCAAAAAGCGGCAGAAACATTGGCTTTATCGCGCATTATCAATGCCGGGCAGTCCTGCATTGCCGCCAAGCGCATCATCGTGGAAGCCAGCGTGCACGACGAGTTTATCGCGCTGCTTGAGCCATTGCTGGCGAAACTCAAACTGGGCGACCCTAAAGAAGAAAGTACCGACGTGGGTCCGCTGGCGCGTGAAGACTTGCGGCAAAACCTGCATCGCCAGGTTAAGCGATCGATGGCGGAAGGGGCGCATTGCCTGTTAGGTGGTGAACTTCCCGACGGCCCTGGCTTCTTCTATCCCGTGACCTTGCTGACCAATGTCACCAACGACATGACCTGTGCCCAAGAAGAAACCTTCGGCCCAGTAGCAGTGGTGCAAAAAGCCAGAGACGAAACGGAAGCCATTCGCATAGCCAATGACAGCAAATACGGCTTAGCGGCCGGTGTTTGGACCGAGCGCAGCCGTGGTGAGCGCATCGCGCATCAACTGCAAGTCGGTCAAGTAGCGGTGAATGGCATTGTGAAAACCGACCCGCGTTTACCCAGTGGTGGCATTAAGCGCTCTGGCTTAGGGCGCGAGTTGGGGCCGCATGGGATACGAGAGTTTGTGAACCACCAACAGGTCTGGCTGTCTTAAACGGCCTTTTCTCAAGCTGGCGTTGTTAAAAAAGCTCTCAAATCGCTCACTTACATAATGTAAGCTCGACTCTTTTCGAGCTTTTTTGCCTAGCCAGCTTATCGCCTCTGCCGTTTAAGAACACTAAGTCTGCTGCGGTTTATCAACTATCCAAGGCGCGCCATCAAATAAACTGAACGAAGCGTTGAAAGACCTTCGCTATGGTTCGGAGGCCAATCTCCTATAATGCTGTCAATTGCATTAATGGAGATTGGTCATGTCTACTGTTCGATTCCCTACCTATTTTTTATCCCACGGCGGTGGTCCATGGTCGTACATGGACGGCTCCATGCGCGAAAGCTTTGCTGTACTTGAAGCGCAACTCAAAGCCCTGCCTGACGAATTGCCTGAACGCCCCAAAGCCGTCTTGGTGATTACCGGGCATTGGGAAGCCAACCAATTGCGGGTCAGCGCGGCTGAACAGCCGGGCATGGTGTATGACTACTTCGGCTTCCCGGATTACACCTATGACATCGTTTACCCCGCGCCCGGCTCACCCGAGCTGGCACGGCGTGTTAAAACTCTATTGGACGCCGCAGGGCAACCAACGGCATTGGATGATGAGCAAGGCTATGATCACGGCACCTTTGTACCCTTGTCCGTGATGTACCCGGACGCCGACATGCCGGTGGTGATGCTGTCCATGCGCAGCGACTACGATCCGGAAACCCATTTAGCCATTGGTCGGGCGTTGGCACCATTGCGGGACGAAGGCGTGTTGATCATTGGCAGCGGGTTCAGCTACCACAATCTGCGCTTGATGGGCCCAGAAGGAAAAGCCCCGTCTGAGGCTTTCGATGCTTGGTTGCAAAAATCGTTGATTCAGTGCTCAACAGCAGAGCGGACGGCGCGGCTCAACCAGTGGGAACAAGCTCCAGCGGCGCGCATTGCCCACGCGCGCGAAGATCATTTGGTGCCTTTGTTCGTGGTCGTCGGAGCCGCAGAAGATGAGGCCGCCGAATGCGTTTACCACGAGAAGGACTGGCGAGGTGGGATTACCGCGTCCAGCTTTCGCTTCGGCTGAGATTGCCTTAAGGAGAGGGCTCTCGGGTATGTACCTTCGGCGCTCCACGGCAGGCCGTCTTCGGCTACAGGAGCTTACCCGTTGCGCTGGTAGTAGTAGCTTAAGAGGGTGCCGTGCGTTCGAGCCTTGGGCGTAGGGTGTATGCCTAAAAGCGCGATCAATTGCGACAGCAATTGACACCGCCACTAGGCGCCCGCAGGGCGAGAAAATGATTAAGCATTTTCTCGGTACCTCCCGGCCTGCCGTGGAGCGCTGTAGGCATACCCCGAAAGCCCAAGGCCTTGTCCGAGACTTAGCCGACCTTAACCACCAAATTCCCCAGCGCACCGGATTTCAGTACATCCAAGTGCGCTTGCGGCAGTTCTTCCAGCGCATACACCTTGCGCACCACGGGCTTTAACAAGCCTGCGGCGAACAACGGGTACATAGCCTTGGCGGTTTGCTGGTGCTCGGCAGGCGTCATGTTCATCACCGCCATACCCATCACTTGCGCATCACGCGCCATCAGATCACGCGGATTGATCTCTACCGTACCGCGGTTCCCCACCACCACCACACGGCCTTGGCGGGTCAGCGCTTTCAAATCCATGTCCAAATTCACGTTGGCCAACATTTCTATGATGATGTTGAAGCCGTCATCCAAATTGGAATAGGGCGCCAGATGACCATCGGCGTCATGACGAATCACCGCGTCAGCGCCTTGCTCAGCGAGTAATTTGGCGCCAGCATCGGTACCCGCACTGGCAACCACCGTGAGCCCAGCGGCTTTCGCCAATTGCACACAGGCAATACCAACAGCACCGGTTGCGCCATGAATCAGTACCTTTTCACCGGCCTTGGCTTGCGCTCGGCCAAACAACGCACGGTGGGCGGTGGTGTAAGGCACGCCAATGCCAGCGCCTTCTTCAAAACTCACGGCGTCCGCCAATGGAAAGCAGTTGTTGGGGTCACAGATGGTAAATTCAGCCGCCGAACCGGTCAGGTTACGGTTGAAATAAACGCGGTCGCCCACCGTAAAACCACTCAGGTTCTTACCCACAGCAGCGATTTCACCGGCACCGTCCATGCCGGGAGTGTGCGGGAAGTTCGCGCTGTAGTTGTTGATGCCTGCGCGGATGTAGGTATCCACAGGGTTCACACCCGCCGCTTTAACGGCGACTAACAATTGGTCGTCGTTGATGTTGGGTTGTTCAACGGTTTCTAGCTTCAGTACTTCGACATCACCGTGTTCGTGACTGCGCATGGCTTTCATAGTCGTGACCTTTTTTAGAAGACTTAATAAAGCCCGCAGTATAGACCAGTTGTATCTCAGCAGAAACGAAACGCAGTGTTGCCTAGGGGTAAATCACGTGAGTAGGTTGCGTACCACCGCGGAGCCGCCGAATACATAGATGGCGTTCAGCGTTGCCTCGCCCACCATAACAGCGGCTAAAATCGTGCGCTTGGAAAAGCGCAACAAAGTGGCGATATAAACAATGAGGTCGGTCGGCACCAAGGGGAAGAAACTCCAGGTCACGATGATCGGCGCACCGTGCGCCTGCAGCCGTTCTTCCATGCGCGCTACACGCGGCGTGCGCAGGCGGTCCAAGCGAGCACCGAACCCAGTGTATTGCACCGCCATGATGACCAACCAGGAGGAGATAAGAATGCCCACCATATTCAGTGCGTAAGCCAACCAGTCGGGGAAGAGTAATATCCCCGCAAACAGCAAAGGTGTACTGGGCATTAATGTGAGGCCACGAATGGCAAGAAAAATGACATAAGCTGTGGTGACCCATAAATAGTGTTCAGCGGCGGCTTTTTGCAAGGCGCGCAATGTGGTGTCGAGGTTGTCTGCGAAGTACACCCAATAGATCGTTAGGCCAGCTACAATCAGCAACGCCCAGAGTACCAGCAACACGCGGCGGTTCATGAGCTGTGCTCCGTGCCGTTCAAGGGGCAGGTTTGGCGTGACTTGTACACGTAAAAGTGGCCAAAGCGGTGTTCGCTGAATAAAGTGTTGGTGCAGTGCTCCGGGTAGTCGATCAGGTCCAGCCCACGAAAGAACAGCGACGAGCGCTCATCATAGGTTACCCCTGAACGCTCAGCCCATTGGCGGATATCATCGAGTGTGTTGACGGACTCTATCTCCAAGCGGCGCTGTACGTCGCGTGCGCGCAAGGTTGTGAAGCGGGTGTTGGCTTCGACACGAGTTTCACTGGCGGCGATCAATGCATTGCCATAGTGGTGCAACAGTACAGGCGAACAGAATACCAGGACCACAGATACGATCAGTGCTCCGGCAATTCCCAACAGTGAATAGAGTATCGTTTTTAGCATAATGATAGAGTAGCTCGCCACGCTGATACATTCTACCGTCACCATTTTTTAGCCTATGATAGAAGGCAGTACTTTTTGCGTCATAAGGAGATGCGGAATGAAACAGACCGCCCATGTGGGTGTTACGCCGATTGGCTCAATATGGCTGTGTATCGGTGTGCTGTTATCGGCCATCAGCATGGCAACAGAGTCGGGCAATGAACGCTGTGACGAAGCCGTCGCCTCCTTGCAGCGCACACAGGGCAATGTGCGCCTGGTGCCGGATGGCTCACCGTTCCCCGTGCGTGTGGCTCAGTTGCCGGTGGCGCTGTGTCCCGGTGATCAGGTCCATACTCTGGCCAGAGGGCAGGCGCAGATAGGCTTTGCGGATGACCACGTGGTATTGGCCGAGCAGGCAATCCTTAGGGTGCAATCGGCCAGCGCGGTGGAACTGGCGGCAGGCGTTGCGCTGTTTGATGTGGTGCCCCGTAGCGGCGAACGCTTGCAGGTAAGCACGCCATTGGTGGTGATCGGTGTGAAGGGAACGCGTTTTATTGTGAGTGCTGGCGATCAACGGCAGGACATCGCCCTGTTTGAAGGCGAGGTGGAGGTGGCCCGCCAAGACGGTGCTGACATGGCCTATTATGCCGCAGAAGAAGCCGGCCCGCCGTCGTTTCAGAACTTCCTGCAACAGCATCGACAATCGTTTCGCAATTACCAAGAAGCCTTTCGGCAGTCATTCGACGACTACCGGGCTCAACATAACGCCCAGTTTCAAGCCTTTGTGCAGCTGGTGGAGCTGGTGCCGGGGCGGCAACTCACGCTGGCCGTGGGTGAAGAGCCTGAGGCCATTGAAGCGGACATCGGTGCTTCCTTGATCTCATTAGAGCGAACCCTGTCGGCGTGGCAGCGGCGTCGATGAGCTCCTGGCGTACAGGAGTCGGGTTGGCCGTCACCGTGCTGCTGGTGAGCACCGTCTGGCTGTTGATCGCTTGGCGACCACCGGCCATGGTGGCGGCTTTGTCGAACGCCGTGAGCGACAACTTCTACCAATGGCAGCGTCGTGATCCGCCGGGCAATGTGGTCTTTGTCGAGGTGGACAATGCGAGCGTGCGTGCACTCGGGCGCTGGCCATGGCCGCGTGATGTCATTGCCGAGGGCCTTGCGCAGCTCCATTTAGCCACCGCGGTCGGGGTCGATATCCTGTTCTCCGAGCCCACAACTGCAGCGCATGACCACATATTGGCCGAGACATTGGCCCAACTGCCCAGCGTGGGTGGTGCTTTTCTGAATGGCCCCTTAGCCACAGAAATGAGCACTGAAGAATACGATATATTGCTCGACTCGTCCCTTTTACAAAGCGCTGGAGCGCGTTTGCTGAGCAGCGAGCTGATAGAGCTGCCAGTGTCTCCCATCATGGAGTCCTACACCCTGCTGGCCACCCTCAACACCCGAGAAGACAGCGATCAATTGATTCGACGCTACCCGTTGGCATTTCATGTCAGCGATCTTGTGGTGCCCAATTTAGGGGTGCAGATGTGGCGTCTGGGTGCCTTGGAAGATTTGCAACTGAGTGCCAGCACCGCGTTATTGGGCGATCGCGCTCTGCCCATCGATGCGCGAGGCACGGTGCGTTTAAATTACTATGCGCCAGAGCGCTATCAGCGCCTTAACTTTTTAGACTTGCTGAGCCCTGACTGGGAGCCGGAGCGCTTGCGTGGTCATTATGTGATTGTCGGCGTCAGTGAAGCGGGGGTCAGCGACTTACGGGCTACACCCGTGGGGCAATTCCCTGGCCCTTTGATGCACCTGACCCTGGTCGCCAATGTGTTGGACGACAATCTGCTGTTTGATGTGACGGGAGGATGGCTGCTGCTGGTATTGCTGATGGCTCTCGCCTGCTGGGCTGGGGTGATGTGTCTGTCCGCTATGCGTTATCGATTGGTCAGTTATGGGCTGTTGTTGGTTGGCACCTATGGCGCAGGCATACTGCTCTATACAGAGTTCAATATCTGGTTGGCGGTGTTTTACCCGTTGGTGCTGTTGTTGGTCATGGCGGTGGTCGGCGAGCTATGGCGGTTTCTCCAACAGCGGGCGGAAACAGCTGCGCTACGCCAAGCGTTCGGTAACTATGTGGCACCTGCATTGGTCGAAGAGATCATTGGTAAGCGCGCCACCCTGCAATTGGGCGGCAAGCACCAACCATTAACTTTACTGTTCACCGATTTACGTAACTTCACCCCCCTAACGGAGCGGTTAGCGACGGAGGATCTGGTTGCCCATCTGAACGCCTATTTTGGGGTGATGATTGCCGAGTTGCAGCGTTATCGTGGCACGCTCGACAAGTTGATGGGCGACGCCGTCATGGGGTTGTTTAACGCCCCGCTCGAAGACCCCGAACATGCCTACCATGCCTGTCTCGCGGCGGCCGCAATGCAACATGCTCTGGTTCATTTCAACCGTCAGTTCCCGCCCGACGACTTGCATCGTTTGACTATGGGTATTGGTATCAGCACCGGTGACGGCGTGGTGGGCAACATTGGCGGACCTCGGCGCTTTAACTACACCGCCATTGGCGATGTGGTCAACACCGCCGCCCGCCTGGAAAGCGCCACCAAGGACGCGCAAACCGAACATGGCCAGCCGGTCGATATTCTGCTCTGTGCAGCGACCTACGCCGAAGTCAAAGAGCGCTTGCCGTGCCATTTTGTCGGTGAGCTGGCGCTAAAAGGTAAGGCCAATCCAATGCCCTGTTGGGCATTGGGTTGGCGGCAGTTGTCAGTGGCTTGGCTGCGTGAGCAAGCGGTTAATCGGTGACGGGCAATCGACGTTAAAGTGGACCGTTTGGCATGCCACAATCTGGTAATATGGACGCCATCAAACAGTCACCAACACAACCTATGATGAAGACTCATCAAAACTCGGTGTTGGAATCATGTCTGTTTCTTCAGTGACTCAGCACTCGCCTGCTGCTGAAAAATTCCCCAACCCTGCGCTGTGGCTAAAGCAGCGTACCGGTCGTTTAGGGCGGCGTTTGCCTTGGCTGCGTTTGGTTAAACCGCTGATCGACCCCGTTTCCGTTGATGACTTAATGTATGAACTTGCCCTGGCGCGACGCTTAGGCACGACCGGAGACGGTAAAGAGATACTGTTGTGGACTACCTCTCGTGAAACGCCATTGCTGCGCGAGATAGGGCGGTTGCGTGAGTTGTCGTTTCGTGCGGTGGATGAGGGTACCGGTAGACCGCTGGATATCGACGCTTATGATCTCTACTACCAACACCTGATATTGTGGGATGCGCAGGCGCAAGAGATTGTCGGTGCTTATCGGTTTGGGCTGGGCAACAGGATCATGTCGAGTCGTGATGAGACCGCGTTTTACAGCAATAGTCTGTTCGATTTCAGTGCCGACATGGTGAGCCAGTTGTCTCAGGCTATGGAGTTGGGGCGCAGCTTTGTGCAGCCTAAATACTGGGGGTCGCGCAGTTTGCATTATCTGTGGCAGGGGATTGGTGCATTTCTACGTGTGCACCCGGAAGTGCGCTATTTGTTTGGCCCTGTATCGGTCAGTGTGGCCCTGCCTGCCAAGGCGCGTGCGCTACTGGTTAGCTTTTATGATACACATTTTGGCTGGCCGGGATCACCCTTGGCGACCGCGAGAAACCCGTATCGAATGCCTCGCAAGTATCAGCAGCGGGTGCAGTTCGGGCATGCCGATTACGACACGGAATTGGCACAGTTGAAAGCCAGCCTGAAGTCCATGGGTGTTAGTATTCCCACCCTGTATAAGCAATACAGTGACCTGTGTGAACCCGGGGGACTGTGGTTTTGTGCTTATCATGTCGATGCCAATTTTGGTGGTTGCCTCGACAGCCTGCTGTGGCTAGATACCCAGTGTCTAAAAGCCGGTAAGTATCAGCGCTATCTAAAAGCCGATTAATGGTTGTCAATCTATGGGGGCTAGGGATTGTAACGCAAACGCAGTTCACCGCCTTGTCGACTCCAATCCAACTGTTGCAGGGCACTCATGCCCAGTAAGATCGTTTCGCCTTCAAGCCCGGGCGAAATGTGCGCGCCGACTTGGCGCAACTGGATATCACCCAATTGCAAGGTAGCAATTTCAGTGGCATAGGCAGTGGCGATGCCGTTGGCGGTCTGTACCTGAAAGGCCCGGCCGCGCTCTAAGTTTAGGCGCTCGGCAACACCCGGCGGGATGGCCACCTGCGTTGCACCGGTGTCCAGCATAAACACGACGCGTTCGTCGTTGATACGCCCTGTCGCCACATAGTGTCCTTGGCGATTCGGTTGCAAGACAACTTCGATCGCTGAGCCTTGGTGTGTTGAACGTACCTGTGGATTGGGATTCCAAAACCGCTCTAATTGATCCTGAAAGGCCAGCGCGAGCAACCCCGCTACGGCGAACCACGCCAGCAATGTCATCAGCAGTCCAATATTGGATACGCCGCGCATGTCAGATCGCGGCTTTCTAACGCTGTGGCTCATAGGGTGATCTCCTGCAACGGTTGGCGGTCGCGCGTGTGATTCAACGTGGCCTTGTGGTGTTTGGGTGAGCAACCAAAGCGCGCGCGATAAGCACGGGTTAATGCAGTAGGCCCGGAATACCCTGCGCGCACCGCCGCTTGAGCGACGGTACCACCTTGTTCCAAAAGACGCTGCGCGGTCATCAGTTTCCAGTGGGCGATGTAGCTACCGGGCGGTTCACCCAGCACCCGCCGGAAATGCTCAATGAATGCCGTGCGCGACATGGCGGCGTGTTCAGCCAAGCGTTCTACCGTCCAACCGTGTTCTGGGTGGTCGTGTAGAGCGACCAGTGCCCGAGCAATCTGAGGGTGGGCGAGCCCCGCCAGCAATCCGGCTGGCGCACGCTGGTGTTCTAAAATATCGCGCAGCAAGCGAATCAGCATAAGCTCGGCGAGATGCTGGCGCATCATGCCACCGCCACAGCGCTCCTTCATCAGCTCGGCCGTGAGCAGTCGGACCAGCGCCGCCAATTCGCTGTCTTCGGCCCAACTGATGCCTAGGTTGTCGGGCAGGGCCTGAGTCAATGGCGCGTGCGCATGTTGGAAGCGTATGGCCAAGAAAGGATGGGCTGAGCTTACCTGGTGACACCAGCGCACGACTTGGTCCTGTTCTGCCAGAACCAGAAAGCCAGAGGCGACCTGCAAGTCCTCGGTGACCTGTGGTGATGACAAGCGGAGCAATGTGGTCAGACGATCCATGGGGTAATCCAAAAAAGCACGAATAGATAGCTAATTAGAACTTAATGGAGCAATACATACATTATAGTAAAGTACAAAGAGCCATGTTACTCGTTCTTTTACGTATTCATACCACCGGAGGATTGCTTAATGAGCCTATTACCACGCCAACCCGTACCCGCACTGCAAGTGTCATTGACCGATGGCGGCCAATTTGACCTCGCCGCCGAAACCCCACAGCACTTCACAATGCTGGTGTTCTACCGCGGCCATCATTGCCCTATCTGCATGGCTTACCTACGCACCTTGAATGAACTGCGCAGTGAATTTGAAGCGCGTGGCGTTAATGTACTGGCGTTGAGCAGTGATGGTTTGGAGCGGGCAAAGGCGACTGAGGACAAGATTAAGTTGGATGGATTGCGGCTCGGCTACGGTCTGCCACTGGCGAAGGCGTCGGAATGGGGGTTGTTTCTTTCGGCGGGGAAGGGCAAGACCTCAATAGGCATTGAGGAGCCTGCGCAGTTTTCGGAGCCCGGGCTCTTTTTGGTGCGCTCGGACGGTACACTTTATTACAGCTCGGTGCAGTCCATGCCGTTTGTACGCCCGGATTTTGCCGCGCTGCTGAAAACCATCGATTTTGTGATCGACAAAGATTATCCAGCGCGCGGTGAACTCACTGTTTAATAGGCGTTTCCTTTAAGGGGGCGTGGCTCCTTGGCCAGTAATACCACAAACCGCTTGTCGCTGCTCAAGGTCGTAACCGAGCGGAAGTAGGATTTCATTAACTGGTGGTAGCCAAGGTGCCGATTCGCCACCACCACCATACTCCCGGTGGCGGTCAGGACGCCACGAGCTTGGTGGAACAGGGCTTGGGCGACGTCAGTGGTCACGGTATCGGACTGATGAAACGGCGGGTTGCAGAGGATGAGGTCAGCACTCTCCGGGTCGGCGTGTTGCAGACCGTCTCGCAGCACCACAAACCATTGGTGCTCAGCACCCAAGTTATGTTGCGCCGAGGCCTGAACGCTACTGATGGCCGCAGCGGATGCATCACAAAAGGTCATCTGTGTCTCCGGGTGTAAACGCAACCAGGCCAGCCCCAGCACGCCATTCCCGCAACACAAATCAATCACACGTGGCTGAGCTGGCAGGTCCGCGATATCGAGTAAGGTCAGATGCTGCAGTAGGCAGGCCGCCCCAGGATCAAGACGGCGTGGTGAAAAAACGCCAGGATGATTGTGCAGGGTTAACTGAAAGTCGTCGATGACCAAAGGTTGCGTGGTGGGTAGGTCGGTGGCATCCGTTGTTTCCGCTTGCCAGTAGCGCGCCTTACGGACGATGCGTGAGGCTTGCAGATTACCAAGTCGCGCTTGCATGACTTTCTGATCGGCCGGGGTGACGTGTTTTAGCATGCCAGCCAGCAGAATCGGTGTGCCGACGGGCAGGTGCTGATTCAGTTGCGCAAGCTGCCAGTCGAGCAGGGCGCTGCTGCGCGGCAATTTCAACACAACCTGTGCTGCCGAGTTTGGCGGTAACTCCGTTTGGGGAACGCGTACCAGATCAGGCAAGTTATTGCGCCGCAGATTACCCTCCAGAGCGTCCGCCTCAACAGCGCTGTCATACCAGAGTGTTGGCTGGCGAGCATGCAGCGCCACACCCAGAGCACCAAAGGCGTCGTTCACCAGCAACAGAGGCGCCTTAGGGGTGGCGTGCAGCGTTTGAATCAGGTAGTCGTCCGCAGCATCCCACGCCCGCAGTGCCGGGTGGTGGCGTTCCGGTAGTCGGTGCAGCGTAAAGGTACCGGTGGCGCAATGAAACTGAGTATCAGGTGCGGAGATTTCGGGCATGGGGTTGCTGTCGGCTTAATTCAGGAAGATGCAGTGTACGCTGTTTTACCCGGAATATGGGCATAAAAAAGCGGCCGTTAAGCCGCTTTCTATCTTAGTTGCCTTTGCGGCTGGGGGTGCGGCTACGATTTTCTTGGAACGGACGTACCTCACTGAATTGCAGAATGGCGTCGGGTTCATCTATACCGTAGGTACCTACCCAAACAGCGTAAGTCCCCTCGACCGCGCTGGTAATCGACAGTCCGGGATTCAGACCTTCGTAGTCATCGTTACAATGCCAAATGTCGTTCGGTCCTCGCACAATTAGTGTCAGGTCAGCATCGGCCCATGCAGAAATGTGTAAGTCACCACCACCGGTGTAGGCTACCGTGTAGTCAGGCGCGGCGCCATACACATAGCCGTAGCAATCAAAACCGAGCGACGATGGCACCAAGTCACTGCCGCCAGCGATCATGTCGAATTCAAGCGGCTCTGGGCCAAAGCCTGCAGCCAGTGTCAGATGCTCGAACGTCGGTGTGTTTTCCCAATCTAAGCTAAAACGCACGCCGGGTTTAGGGCCCAGAACGGGGCTGGTGTAGGCAGCTCGCAGCACAGCTTCTGGGAAGTCGTCCGGGTAATGAATGCCTACCCATACTTTGTACTCGCCAGCCATCGGGGTGAAAGCCAATCCAGCATTGAGGCCCCGCCCTTCGGCGTCGTCATTGCAGTGGACGTCACCCGCTGGATCAATCACCGTTAGAGTGGTGTCGCTGGCGGAATAGGTACTCAGAAACAGGGTGTCAGCGTTGACATTATTCGGCAGAACAAAGACTGCATCCGGGGCGTCAGAAATGAAGCCAACACAATACTGTGCTGCACCGCCCACATTGCCAGCGTCATAGTTGCCTCCGGCGCGTAGCGCTAAAGAGAAGCTCGACGTTGCATCGCCGGACAACGTATGTTGCCCATAATTCGGTTCGGCTGTTGGCTCGAAAGCCAGGACACTGCTTGCCAAAAAGACTGCACTCAGTGGAGCCGTCCGGTGCAGAAAAGAATTTGTTAGGCGCATAAAAACATCCTTATCATGGTCAGTAGAAGTTCGCATTCTGCCGTAGCTTAATCCAATGTGCTACGGATGTGTTCACACTTTGTATACTTTCGCCGAAACGAGCAGAGTTTGCCTAGAGTAAACTGCGCACCTTGGTGAGCAGTGTAGTATACGGCTCATCCTCACCCACCAAGTCAACAATGGTACCCTGTGTATCGATCACATAGGTACGTGCGGTGTGCTGTACCATGTAGCCCATTGCCGAATCCGTTTCTTCAAAGAAGTAACTGGCGGCGTATTGCCGTGTAACAGCGTCAATTTCTTCTTTAGTGCCAGTGATACCGACGATATTAGGGTGGAAAAATTGTGTGTAGGCGTGCAAACGTTCCAGATCGTCGCGCTCGGGGTCGACACTGATGAATATCCCCTGCACGCGTTCTTTTTGTTGCTCAGGTAAGGCTTCAAATACCTGACGCATAACGGCCATAGAAGTAGGGCATACATCAGGGCAGTTGGTGAAGCCGAAAAACAGCATCACTGCCTTGCCTTCAAAATCCGCCAAGCGTACCGGACCATTCAGGCTCGCGAGCTCAAAGTCACCACCCAAATGGCTGTACGTCGAGTTAGTGGGTGTTTGAGTCGTTGTTGCTGGCCGAAACTGCATCACGGTGAGGGCAACCACTGAGGCCACTAACAGTAACAGTACCGGTAAAACTAGGGCAGATTTTTTCATAATAACCTTTGCGGCTCCACGGCGATGGGATGACATGAGATGTGGCTATTATGCCACAGCGCTAAAGTATCAAATAGGCCATCGTGGCCGAGTGATGCACTAGAATTCGGTAAGTTGAGCAGTTTTGATCAGAGTTCAATCTCGGTCGGCCTATACCCAAGTGTAGGTTTTATCGGTACTCTACCAGTAATAAAAAATTACATTCTCCAGACACACCGAGTGCCACTCTTGGTGCGTTTGCCTGTTGCTCATTACTAAAGGAGGAGTTGTTATGCCGCAAGTAGCCGTCGTCGTCGATTCTGTATGCGCTCTACCACCACAGTTTATGCGTGACTTCCATATCCACCATGTGCCGATCACCATCAACATTAATGGCAGCCAGTTTCCTGACCCGTGCGATGACCGGGTTGCTTTGGAGCATTTTGAGTCGGGTGTGTTGACGCGCAAGAATCAGGTCTCAACTGAAGCGCCAAGCGTGGAAACATTTCAGCGCCTATTGTGGCAGTTGATCGATGAAGGGTATCAATATATCTGGATTCAAACGGTTAACCGGATGCAAGGCTTGACCTACGATCACGCCAATGAAGCTGCGGCGTCCGTTACGCGACGCATGACGGCGCAGCGCAAAGCGGTTATCCGCGTCATGGACAGTCGAACGGTATTTGCTGGGCAGGCGTTGTTGGCTGCGGAAACCGTGCGTCGTATGCAAACCAACGAAGATCCGGTGGCCATGCGGCGCGAACTTGATAAGTTGTCAAACAACGTCCATACCTATGTGGTACCACGCAGTCCCTTAGTTGCTTTAGAGCGCTCTAAGACGCGCGGTGAGCGTGGTGTAAAGTGGAGTCAGGCTCTGGTCGCTAATACGCTGGGTATTCACCCGATTCTATGTGTGGTCAATGATGGATCGCACCAAGCCGACAAAATTCGCGGTTTTGAGAAAGCCGCCCAAGCGGTTTTCGGGCACGTATCAACCTTGGTATCAGAAGGGCGCTTGTTAGCGCCGATCGTAACCGCTAACTATTCTGGGAAACTCGAAGAATTGCGTTCGCTGAAGGGCTTTGCTGAATTAAAGGCGGCGTGTGCGCGTGAAGGCGTGCAGTTCATCAGCAACGTTGCGAGCTTGTCCGGCGGCATCTATGGCAGTGTCGGATCACTGATGGTTGCGGCAGCAGCAGAGCCACATGAATGGCAACGGGTGTAAAGTATTGCAGCAGTGATGCAACAATGTCACAAAATATTGCAATGAATTAAGCATTTTTCACGGTTCAGACTAAAGTAAGGGAAGGATAACTTTATCTTGCAGTATCGGGGTAGGGTGGCGGTTCAAAAAGAACGTTGCTGCTGGCCTGAATCCGGGAGAAGTTCACAATGGGTATGGCTGTGAAAGAAGATTCAGTGAAAGTGAAAAACAAGACATTGCTGATTGTCGACAGTGACGACGTGAATCGTCGACGCTTGGTGGAGTATTTCTCCGGCCAAGGCTACCAAGTGGATGAAGAACAGAATGGTAAGGTGGCGTTGCGTCGTATCGCTGAGCATCAACCCAGTGCCGTCATCGCTGAAGTGGATCTGCCTGGCGAAAACGGGTTAACGCTGTGCAAGCTATCGCGGCAGAACTATCAGGGCCCCTTTATTTTGATGTCGGTGCGCGCTGACGAGCTGGACCAAGTATTAGGGCTAGACATGGGGGCTGACGACTTCCTTGCCAAGCCTGTATCGGCGCGTTTAATGGCGGCCCGGTTGGCGGCGGTCATGCGTCGGGTCAATGGCGACACCAAGCGCGCCTCGCATCAACATGAGCGCTTGGATTTTGGTGATTTGGTCGTTGACAACACCATGCGTGAAGCTTGGCTGAATGGTGAAACCATTGAACTGACCAGCGCAGAGTTTGATCTGCTCTGGCTGTTGTGCAGCCATGCGGGTACGATTTTAACGCGCGAAGAAATATTCACCCGCCTGCGCGGTATTGAGTATGACGGTCAAGACCGCTCCGTCGACGTTCGGGTATCGCGCATTCGACCAAAGGTAGGCGACGACCCCGACCACCCCCGGCGTATCAAAACCGTGCGCAGCAAGGGCTACCTGTTTGTAGAAGATGCGTTTAACGCTGACTACTAGCGCGGCGTTTGCGCTTCCCACACCACAAAGCCGTGTTGCTGAATGAGCTTGGTCGGGGCGGTGAAGTGTTCAGCAATCCATGGCTCATACGGCAAGTGCACATTCACCACGGCTAACCAGCGACTGCGCGGTTTCAGCACCGAACGTGAACCGGCGATCAGCCGACTGGCAATGTCGTAATCCGTTTCGATGCCGGTGTGAAACGGTGGATTGGTGATCAGGGCGCCATAGCGTTCCGTCACCTCATTAAAGCCGTGGCTCCACAAGGTTTTGAGCGTAATGCCGTTCTCCGACGCTGTTTTTTGCGTACTCAGAATGGCCAGCCAATGATGGTCGAGTGCTGTCACTTCTAACTCTGGCGCCTTCAATTTGCTCACCAGCGACAACAATCCGCCACCGCAACCGAAATCTAATACTGGGCCGCGCAGATCCTTCAAGAACGGCAACAGCACCTGGCTGCCACGATCAACTCGGCCGTGACTGAACACGCCGGGCAGTGTCCACAGCGTTCCCGCATCATCGGGAAGGGTGGCTGACGACCAATAGCGTTCCAGATCGAACGGCTGAGCAGGTAGGGCACGAGTCGCACGCAGCAGAGCACAATGGCGTGCACTGCCTTTTTTCTGTACATGCCAGCCGCGTGCTTCCAATACCTTGGCTGCTGACTTGATGCCGCCTTTATTGTGACCCACGATCCATACGCTGCCGTTGTCGGCAAGTTGGGGCGCAAGCCAGTCCAGTAGCATCACGGCTTCTTCTTTCGCTTTGGGCCACTGCCAACAGACGTCCGTGAGTCCAGCGGCTTGCTCCGGAAAAGTCAGCACGGCAACCTGCTGTTCTTCATGCGCCACATGCTGTTCGCGCGCAAAGTGGGTATGTTGCACTGGGATGTTCTCAGCCAAACAATGCGCAGCGACTTCAGTGTCGGCCATATTCAACAGCAGGCAACGCGGTGCTGCCTGAGGATTGAACCAACGTAACAAGACTTCACTGAATGGCGACATAGACTCTCTCAGGATCGGCAATAACTTAGGAGGCGCATTGTAAACGTCCGCGCCGCCTGACGCCACGCCTTATCCGCCGTTGTTGTCGACCACGGGACCGCTCAGTAACTGGTCAGCGGCGATATTGAGCCTTAGCTCTCGCGACACGTGGAGGCGTGTGTGCCGATGCATTCAGCAATCTCACAGGTAGTGTTCAGAATTCTGAACACTACCATCAGATATTGATTTACAACATCCATTCCGGAATGTTTAGGTAAAATGAAAAGCCCTGTTTATGAGATTATTTGCACACATACCCCAATGGAGTGACCGATTCGATGTTCTCTTTTCCGCATGTTAGTGTAGCTAACGTTTTAACCTGATAGTGGTTGGCTGATAAAGCAAGAATTATCAATAAAAACACGCCAGCCTTTCGGTTATTTCTTTTTACGAAATGTGATATTTTCATTGTCGCCTCAAATATAGTTTGGCGGGGATTACCCCCGCCATACATGTCTATTTACATTTGAATCCCCAAATACTTGCACTTTTAACGTTTCCTTCACCGCATGCCCGGATTGCATTATTGGTAACGTTGTTGTGTCTTACATTTGCAGCTACTGCAGTTGCTCCAATGGCTACAACGATACCGGCCCAGCCACCATTAACCTGCTCAACTTGCTGTACATTTAAAGCTTTCATTTCATTCATCTCCATTGAGAATGTTTGGACTTTAGTTAAACTCCTCCCTGACAACATACGAATACCCATTCGTAGTCTGTCTCCCGTTGGTGGTTTGCTCGTCAAAGTTCATCCACCATCGGGCTCCTTTTCGGCTCTCGCCAAATTCTTTCTATCTCGTCGTCATGACCGGCTCCTTAAGCTCTACAAGAGTTCCAGCAACTATAGGATCAAGGTGCGCGGTGACTCGGTAGACAGGCTCTTCGTTGAAAATAGGCGTATTTCGCCGTTCGTTGGGTAGCAACACATGGTCACCTATGAGGGCAATTTCGTTTTCGTACAGATCGATTTTTTGGTTTGGAAAGGCGCCATAACGAATGTTGATAGGCTGACCCATCTGACTTGCCATGCGCGGTTCTTGTAAGTGCTGCATATTTAAAAGCTGGCTATCGACGATGGCTATGCTCTGTTGCAAGGTGCGTCTTTGTTGACCCAACCACCGGACATCTTTTTCGATAGCTGCCGCTTCACGCGCTCGGTCGGCGTTTCGACGTTGGTAGACGGCCGGAATACGCTCCAGTCCTTGTTGCAGGAGATCTTGTTTGTACTGAATTTCGTAGAGTGGAAATTGCTCAAGGTAGCGGTCATCGGTCAGTATATTGTAGCCATTGATAACAAACAGCGGGTGTCTGGCTCGCAGTCGGTCGTACTGATGCTCCAGTGTTTTATGTTGATACAATACAGTAGTCATGCGTTTTCCTTGGCCAGCCAATGGCCCGCAGTTTATTACCCACACCCCACACCCAACGCCCCACGCCCTACATTTGGAGGTGCCTCAACTGGTCGAGATAATACAAAGAAGCGGGTTGCGAAAAAACTAACCCTAGGGGTAATTTTGGGCTAAAGACGTCTATTGAGTCACTGGGTGTTGATAAAGGTCGTTTATCTAAAGTTTAAACATCTTCTAAACCTAACTCCCGCGTCGAGATCTCGCGCATCTTGAACTTCTGGGCTTTACCGGTAACGGTCATGGGAAATTCCTGCACGAACTTAAAGTAGCGCGGAATTTTGAAGTGTGTGATCTTGCCTTTGCAGAAGGCGCGCAGATCCTCAGCCGTGACATCGGTTATGCCGGGATGAAATTTCACCCAAGCCACCAGCTCTTCGCCGTATTTTTTATCCGGCACACCAGTGATTTGCACCTCCGATACGGCCGGGTGCGTGTAGAGGAATTCTTCCACCTCACGCGGGTAGATGTTCTCGCCACCGCGAATCACCATGTCTTTGATGCGCCCGACAATCTTCACGTAGCCTTCTTCGTCCATGGTGGCCAGGTCACCGCTGTGCATCCAGCCGTGGGCGTCTATGCATTCTGCCGTGGCCTCGTCGTTGTTCCAGTAGCCCAACATGACGCTGTAGCCGCGCGTACAGAGTTCGCCGACTTCGCCCCGTGCCACGAGCTGGCCAGAGGCCGGGTCGATGATTTTGGTTTCTTGGTGGGGTTGCGTACGGCCGACGGTAGTGACGCGCTTTTCCAGCGGGTCCTGTGCCGAGGTTTGTGTGGATACCGGGCTGGTTTCCGTCATGCCATAAGCGATTTGAATTTCGGTCAGGTGCATGCGTTGGGTGACTTGGCGCATGATTTCGGCCGGACAGACCGAACCCGCCATGATGCCCGTACGCAGAGAGGTCAGGTCGTAGTGAGCAAAATCAGGGTGCTCCAATTCGGCCACAAACATAGTGGGCACGCCAAACAACGCCGTGGCGCGCTCTTCATGTACAGTCTTCAATACCGCTTCGGCGTCAAAGCCTTCTGCCGGGTAAATCATGGCCGCGCCATGGGTGAGGCAGCCTAGGTTGCCCATTACCATGCCAAAGCAATGGTACAGAGGTACCGGAATGACTAAGCGATCTTGGTGGGTGAAGCCCATGCTTTCGGCGACAAAATAGCCGTTGTTGAGAATGTTGTGGTGCGACAGCGTCGCGCCCTTTGGGAAGCCAGTGGTGCCCGAGGTGTACTGAATATTGATCGGGTCGTCCATCGACAGACCGGCTTGAATCTTGGCAACCGTCGATACATCGACCTGTACCGCCAGTTCCATAAAATCGTGCCAGCGCTGCATGCCCGCAAAAGACTCGGTGGAGAAATTCACGATACCCTTAAGATGGGGCATGCGGGCAGCACTCAATTGGCCGGGCGCACTGTTTGTCAGTTCAGGTGCGAGTTCATTCAGCATTGCGCGGTAACTGGTGTCCTTGAAATTGTCTGCAGTGAACAGAAAACGCGTTTCCGACTGATTCAGGGCGTATTCCAATTCGTGCGCCCGATACGAGGGATTAACGTTCACCAGAATGGCGCCGATTTTTGCGGTAGCTAATTGGATCAGCGTCCATTGATAGCAGTTGTGTGACCAAATACCGACCCGATCGCCGGGTTGCACGCCAATGGCCAGCAACGCTCGAGCACAGGTGTTCACCTCGTGCAGCAGTTCGTGGTATGTCCAGCGGATGTCTTGGTGGCGCACAATCAATGCATCTTGATCGGGGTAGGTCGCGGCGATGTGATCCAACATGGCACCTATGGTTAGCCCAATGAGGGGCTGCGCACTGGTGCCTGAGGTGTAACTCAGAGGGTGTTGCATACTGCTCATTCTCGCTTATTGTTGTCGTTGTTGTCGCAGGAAGCTCCTGAAAGCCTAGCAAAATCATTCTGATTGTCCTACGAAAAAAGCCGCTGGATGAACGAGGGCGGGAGTGCATTCGGTACAAAGTTCGTTACACTGATAGGAAATAACACCGTGCTGAAAAATGAACGGTGGTGACCGAGAAAGGTAGCGCACCGCATGTTAAGACAACACTTCATTGTTGCACTGATGGCCAGCTTACTGTGGGCTGGCGGGGCGTTGGCGCAAGAATTGTCGACACCGCAGCGTCAGGCGCTGTGGCTGCTGGGGCAGCAAGAATTACGCTCGCATTTTGTACAGCCGGTGACCGTCGCGCTCCCGAGGCTGCCGCAGATCGCCGGTGAAACCGATGAACCTGTAGTTTCCCAACTGCTGCGCTTGGAAACCCACGGCTGGGTCAGGACGGAACCCACCACCATCACGCACCGTGACATTGTGAAAGGCGCGGTGGTGCAGCGCCAAGAGCGCGCATGGGCCTTTTATCTGTCGCAGCAAGGGCTTGATGACATGGTGGATGGCGGTTGGCCAGTGGCCCAAGTAAGGTTAGAGGATGTGCAGGGGGTATTCTGCGTCAGTGCTGACTGCAATACGCTTGAGATGCGCTTTCAATGGCGCGCGGAGCGCGTCTGGGACTGGGTGTTGGCGCCGGAGTTCATCACTGTGCCCGGGTTGGATGTAGCTGCTGCCGGATTGGACCGAGTGCAGGTAGGGCACGCCCGTCTGTCGCGACGCGCTACACCAGATGGTATGGGTTGGGTATTGCATGATGTCCGTCTGACGCCTCCCTGACGTCAGACGAAGACAAACCATGAAACGGTAGGTCACGGCTTGCGGGGTTTAATCGGTGTATTGATGCCATAAAGCATCGAAGAACTCGGTTGCCTGCCTGAGTCTTTCCTTTTAATTGTAGCAAATGAAAGAAACTGGTTGGCACAGTGTAACCCCTTAAAAATCGCGTGCTACACTGCATCGCAAAACAAGAAAGCCCGTCGCAAACAGGCAATGCAGGGTGGCAAAAAATGAACGATCCACTGAATCATTCGACTTCATCGAAACACACCGTCGATTTCTTAGTACTGGGGGGCGGCTCCTCGGGCTGCAGTCTGGTCGCTCGATTGGCGGCTGATACGGCATGGAATATTGGCCTTGTGGAGGCCGGTGGCAAAGACAGCAGCCCGGCCATGAAAGTGCCGTTTGGCGGGCTTTTTACGGTGCCCACGCCGCATTTGAACTGGCGCTATGAGACCGTGCCGCAGCCCGAGTTGCGTGGGCGACGTGGTTATCAACCGCGTGGCAAGGTACTGGGCGGCAGCAGTGCCATCAATGCCATGATTTACAGCCGCGGACAGATCGATGATTACGCCGAATGGGCAGCAGCGGCCGGCAGTGACTGGGCATGGGATTCAGTGTTACCGGTGTTCAAGCAACTTGAAGACAATAGCCGTGGCGCCAATGAATGGCATGGCAGCGGTGGGATGCTGGGGGTCAGTGACCTGCGCGACCCGCAAGAAGTCAGTCAGCACTTCGTACGTCAAGCGGTGGCCTCAGGGTACCCTGCTAATGACGACTTTAACGGGCCAACCCAGATGGGCGTTGGCTTATATCAGGTGACCCAACGCAACGGCGAACGCTGTCACGCCGCCACTTTTTTGCACGATATTCCCGAATCACGTCTCAACTTGCTGACCCGGACTTACGTCGACCGCCTATTATGGGATGGACAGCGGGTGGTGGGCGCACGCCTGGTGCGCAGGGGTAAGGCGTTTGATGTCATGGCGCGACACGGTGTTGCGGTCTGTTTAGGGGCTTTGGCGACACCTGCGCTGTTGCAGCGCTCAGGGTTTGGCCCCGGTGCGTGGTTACAGCAGGCCGGAGTGGTCGTTGAGCGCGACCTGCCAAATGTTGGCCGAGGGCTGCGCGATCATCTTGATGCGTCCTTGGTCTGGCGGGTTAAGCGGGGCGAAACCCTAGGTGTGGCGCCGTCCGTGGCGGCGCGAGTAACCGCTGGGGTATGGCCGTATTTACGCCGTCGCCGTGGCGTACTGACCACCAACTTTGCCGAAGCCGGTGGGTTTTTCAGTATCAATGGTGAAGAGCGGCCAGATGCCCAATGGCACCTGGTGGCTGGGCCATTGTTGAATCACGCGCGCCGTTGGCGCTGGGGTAAAGGCATCAGTTGTCACGTATGCTTGCTGCGCCCGGAAAGTCGTGGTGAAGTCAGGCTAGCCAACAAAGATCCGAAGGCCATGCCGTTGATCGACCCCGGTTTTCTGACCGCGCCCAGTGATCTTTCCGGCATGATAAAAGCCGTACAGCACACGTTGCCGTTGTTCAGCGCGGAAAACTGGCCCGATTACGGTATTTCACCGATGAATCTGCCGCGCTCGGACAAATCCGAAGATATTGAGGACTGGCTGCGCGACAACGCGGACACCATCTACCACCCGGTCAGCAGTTGCGCCATGGGTATGTCGGCAGACAGCCCGGTTGATCCGCAGCTACGGTTGCGTGATGTGCCGGGCGTGTGGGTAGCGGATGCATCGGTATTTCCAACCATTCCGTCTGGTAACACCAATGCCATTGCCATGATGGTTGGCTGGCGTGCCGGTGGCTGGATCGCCCAGGCCGTCTAAGACCCCGATGAAATCAGTCGGGTGCTAAAACAGTCCGATGGATGCTGCTGTGCGGCAACTGCAAGGCCGCCAAGCGTTGCTCAAAAGTCTCTAAGAGCGCGCTGGGGGCATGCAGCTCCAGTCGTACTTTGCGGTCGGGGTGGTTATTGGGGATTTCACCCAAGGCAGGCAGCAGTAAATCGAATGCCGACAATGAGCGCGCTTGGATGAGCACCGCGATCTCTGGCCCCTGCGTGTCGATGGTCAATTGCGGCCCTTTTTTGCTGCCCATTAATACGCTGTTGACCAAGAACCAGCGGACATAGATATACAGCCCTAACCCCATCAAGCAGTGCGCTACGCAGACCCCGATGAAAATACCCTTGGCACCGAATAGCCAGCTGCCCAGCAACACCAACGGTAAATTCACCATGAACAGACGACCGAGATTAATGGCCATGCTGGCCAATGGCAGATGCAGAGCGTTCAATGTTTGGGTAAACATAAAGGTAACGCCCAATAATCCATAACAGAGCGGCATTACACGCAGATAGAAAGTGGCTAACTCGATCACCTCTGGGTCGCGTGAAAAAATAGCCGCAACCCAAGGGGCCAGAATGAAAATAACGCCATACTGCAGGGCCTGAACCTTGAGCGCAAAGTGGGTGGAGTAAAGTAAGGCTTGGCGGGCGCGCGCAAAGTGTCCGGCGCCCAAGTTCTGACCAACCAGGATAGGCACCACCGAACTGATGGCCATCACCAGCACAATGAACAGCGCTTCGAGGCGAGTACCGACTCCATAGGCAGCCACGGCAGTGGTGCCATAAACAGCCAGTAAACTGACGATGAAGCCATTTATGATGGGGATCATCATCTGCGACAAGGCGGCCGGAAGACCAATGCGCAACAGGGCGCGCCAGTTACTCCACAGAACGCTCCAACTCGGTAGCGAGAAGGTGAGTAAATGCTCGCGATAGCGCAACACATAGTAGGCTGCCAGCAGCGTCACCGACCAGCTGATGGCCGTTGCCAATGCCGCGCCCTGAACGCCCAGCTCAGGAAAGGGGCCCAACCCGAAGATCAGCAGCGGGTCTAAAATGCCGTTGATCACACCGGACAGCAACATCACTAAGCTCGGTGTTTTGGTGTCGCCGGTTGCTCGAATGGCGGCATTGCCGACCATGGGTATCACCAGCAGAGGTACAGCGAGATACCAGACGCGCATATAGGCTTCAATATGAACCAATGTCTGTGCGTCAGCACCCATGCGAGTAAACAAAGGTGTGATGGTTAAGATTCCGAGCAAGGCCAATAGACTGATCAACACAGTGGACAGCAGCAGTCCGTCGGTGGTGACCCGGGCCGCGCGGCGCTGTTGACCAGAACCCAAAATGCGCCCCAGTACTGCGGCCATACCGACCGAAAAGCCCATGGCGAGACTCATTACCGCAAATGTTACCGGAAAGGTAAAGCTCACCGCTGCCAGTTCAGTAGTACCTAACAGGGAGATAAACCACGTATCGACCAAGGTAAACAACATGATACCCAGAATGCCGAGTGCCATTGGCCCCGACAGCCGTCTTATCAGCGTGCCGATGTCATCTTGCAAGACCTGTTGCTGGCGGGTCATGAAATGGTTCCGTTCAAGTGTTGCATCCAAGACTGATGGGTTAAGAAGACAGTGCAGTATAGCGGAAGTTTACCGAGCGTCGGATGAGTGACAGAAGGAAACATCTAATCGTGCTGTAAAGTCGTATAATGCCCGTAACTGATTTGGACTTTTTGGGAGCCAGTAGCATGACCGCGACTCTAAATATCAAGATAGCCTCGGACGTCGTTTGCCCTTGGTGTGCCATTGGCTACGCCCACTTGCTGCAGGCCATGCAGGAGCTCAAAGGGGAGGTGGTCGCAGATATATCTTGGCTACCCTTTGAGTTAAATCCGGATATCGTGCCGGAAGGCGAACATCTGGGTGAGCACCTCGCTAAGAAATACGGCAGCACCGCAGCGGACAGTGAAGCAAATCGTCAGCGGATTTCAGACATCGGTGAACAAGCGGGTTTCGCCTTTCACTTTTCGCCGGATATGCGAATTTACGGTACCTTTGATGCTCATCGTCTATTGCGTTGGGCATTGGATAGCGCAGGTCCGGAAAAGCAATCGGCACTGAAACAAGCGTTGTTCGCAGCCTATTTTCAGCGCAACGAAAACCCGGGTGATCCGAGTGTATTGCGCCGTGCTGCAGAGCAGGCAGGCTTGGACGGTGACGCAGCGCTGGTTGCTCTGGACTCGGATCAGTATGTCGAAGAAGTGCGCGGCGAAGAAGAGCAACTGCGGCGTATGGGGGTTAGCTCGGTGCCGACCTTTATCATCAACGACCAGTATGCCATCACGGGCGGCCAGCCCGCTGCCGTGTTCGTCAACGCCCTGCGTGAAATTGCGCAAAAACAAGCGAGCTGATTTACTCGTCTGCTGTATCGCTCGCTTCCAGCCAGCGATACAGGGTGCGCCGTCCAATGCCTAACAAGGCTGCAGCGCGCCTTTTGTTGCCCTGTACTTCATCGAGCACCATATGCACATAGCGCTGCTGCAACTCGTCGAGCGTGGGCAGCACGGGCCCTTGCAGTAGGCTCGACGCGTCGCGGTTGGGGCCATGCCGCACAGTCTCGGTGCTTGCTAGTGTTGCTGTCTGTAGCATACGGCTGGGCAAGTGCTCAGGCGTGATTTCCTGATCGCGACAGAACGCCAGGGCACGCTCTACGGCGTTCTGTAGCTCTCGTACATTGCCCGGAAACGGGTAGTCATTGATCAGCTGGCGCGCTGCCAAAGAAAATCCGTGCTGCGGTTTGTTTTGTGCAATGGTGAGCTGATTGAGAAAGCGCTGCGCCAACAGCTCGCGATCGTCACCGCGATCACGCAAGGCTGGGACATGCAGAGCGAAGGTTTCGAGGCGATAGTACAGATCTTCACGGAACGCGCCTGACTCCGCCTGCTGGCGGAGGTCGCGGTGCGTGGCAGCGATGATGCGTACATCTACCTGTTCTTCGGTGTCTTGCCCGACCGGGCGTATAGAGCCATCTTGCAAAGCACGCAACAGCTTGGCTTGCAGAGACAGGGGCATCTCGCCAATTTCATCCAATAACAGCGTACCGCCATTGGCTTCTTGCAGTAAGCCTTTACGTGCTTTACGAGCTCCGGTGAAGGCGCCAGCAGCGTGTCCAAAGAATTCACTTTCCAGCAATTCTTGCGGAATCCCTGCACAATTGACAGCCAGAAAGGGCTTGTCAGCGCGATCACTCTCCGCCACCAAGGCACGTGCCACCAACTCTTTACCGGTTCCACTTTCACCGTTGATCAAGACGGGCCCCTGAGCGCGGCCGATCACCCGGATTTGTTCGTACAGTTGCCGCATGGCAGGGCTTTGGCCAAACAAACCGTGGAACCCGGCATCTTGCGATAGTGCCCGGTAGCGGTTCAGCTCATCGTGCAGGCTGCGGTGTTGCAACACGCGTTGTACGCACAGCATGAAGTGATCGATATCTAAGGGTTTCGTCAGGAAGTCGTTAGCCCCTGCTTGAAGGGCCCTGACGGCTTGGCGCACGCTGCCAAAGGCAGTAATAACAATGATGCTGGGGCGGTCGGCACGCTCATCTGCGGTCAGGGCGTTCACCAGTTCCATGCCATTACCGTCCGGCAATCGTAAATCCGTGATGACCAGACTGGGACGATGAGAGGCCAGCCATTCATTCGCCGCTTGCAGCGTATGGCATACGGTCAACAACCACCCCTCGGTATCCAATTCGTCGCTGATCAGGCGGGCGAGCGCTTCATCGTCTTCGACCAATAGAATGGGTAAGGCTGGTTTATTCATGATGCGTACCTTGATCTGTTCGATGCACCGGCAGGGTCAGCGTAAAGCAGGCGCCACCCAATGCGCTGTCGGACACCCTGAGCTGGCCATTGTGCTCGCGCAGCACCCGCTGTGCGATGGCCAAGCCCAACCCGGTTCCATCACCGGGTTGTTTGGTGGTGAAGAACGGCTCGAATATCCGCTCGCGCTGGTCTGTTGCTATGCCTTTGCCGTTGTCTTCCACAGAGAGCTGCAGTGTGCCGTCCGTTACCGACCAGCGGATCGCGACCTGGTTGACCTCTGGTGCCTGCCAGGCATTACGCAAGAGATTGCTGAGTACCTGTTCAAGGCTCAGCGCGTCACCGTATACGGATACCTCAGGCCCGGCCTGAATTTGCGTTGCATGAAAGGCAGCGCGGTTGTGTTGCAGCGTTTGTTCCAGCCAGTCCGTCAATGCAATAGGACGATGCTGGTGGCGTGAGCTGCGGCCGTAGCTGAGCAACTGTTCAACGATGGCCGTCATGCGGCGTGTCTGTTCACGAATGTCCTCCAGCTCGGCCACATCCTGCGGGGCAGTCGTATGCCTCAAGAGACGGCGAGCCCGCCCATCCACCACCGTCAGTGGTGCGCCTAATTCGTGGGCTACACCCCCGGACAGTTGACCCAAGGCTGCAAGGGTTTCGGTTTGTCGTAGCTTTTCGGTCAGTATTTCACCAGCCTTTCTTTGTTCAGCAGCTTGTTGCTCTGCTTTTGCTATGGCGTCCAGCATGCCATTCAGGGTTGATGCCAGCTCTTGGATTTCTTGTGGCCCCACGGGCTTGGCACGATGGCTGATTTGCCCGGCACTGACTTGGCGCATGCTGGTCAGTAAGGCCTGCAAGGGCCGACCAACACTGCGTTGGTGGGTGAGCGCTAAGGTGCCAAGAATGAGCAGCGCGACGGCGGCGAAGCCGAGCCATGACCACGCCTTAAGTTGGGTCAACTCACGTTCGATGTCGGCGCGTAAGCGAGTGACCTGTAAGAGGCCGCTGGGTTGTCCAGAGGTATCGAAGAGTGGCAGGAAGAAAGAATACACATTGCGCCCGCGAATGCGTTCATACTGAGCGAATTCGCCGCGTTCGGTCAGCTGCAGCGCTTCATCTGCTTGTGCTTGAGTAGGGTTTACCGCGCCAAAACTTACCAAGCGCCCCCCGTTTTCGTCGAATAAATAAGCACCATAGACTTCGCTGATATCAAATACCGATTCAAGACTCGTCTGTAACTGGGCGAAGTCTTTACGCTCTAACGCCTGTGACACGGGGAGATGAATGGCCCGTGCAACCTGTCGTAAGTCGCGCTGTAAGCGCTGCTCGCTAAGTTCGCTGATTACGGCCAGCGCACCGGCTAGAATCAGGGCCAGTAGGGCGAGCATAGGCAGGGCAACCTGCCACAGCAGCACAGCGCGCAGGCTGGTCCAGATAGAGGGAAATGGCATCAAAATCCTACAAGCATTGTTGGCACATGCGTCAAAATGACACACTGATGTGGTTGATGTCAAATCAGGGGTGACCTGGCGTGGACGCCGAAAAATATTGATTAAGTCAATAAAAACAGTTACTTATGAGTTATCTAGCAAAGGTGGCATGGTCTGTGCGATGTCGTTAAGTGAACCCAAAGTGAAGCAACGAGAGAGGAAATCTTATGCAAAAGCTAATCGCCCTGATGTTTGCCCTGTTGATCGGTATGGGTGGCGCAGCAGCTGTGTCAGCCCAGGAAATGGATGCAGAATTTAATGAGCAGCAGCTGGAGCTCTTCGTGGAGGTACAGACTGATATTGAAGAAATTCGTAACGAATACTCTGCACGTTTGGCGACGGTTGAAGACCCCGCTGACGCTGCAGCATTGCAAGAAGAAGCCGGTCAATTGATGGTAGAAGCAGTCGAGGACATTGGTTTGGAGGTGGCGACGTACAACAACATCGCATTTGCCATTCAGAATGATCCTGAGTTGTTGGAACGCGTGCAAAACATGATGAACTAAGGTCGTTGTGTGATGCAAAAAAGGGGCTTCAAGCCCCTTTTTTTGTTTTCGGGTTACTGCTTCCTTAAACCCTTAGGTGCGGATTTATAGGTATTACTTAATAAAATGCGCCTTTCCGTCATCACCCTTGAACGGGTTATCCCAAGTGCTTTCTGCACCTTGCCATTTCGCTTCGGGATGGAATTCAGCCATTAGATTACGCACATCGTCTTCCTGATCGCGCGGCACGTCGATCATGATCAGATGCATGCCTGCCTCGATTTGGTCGTGAAAGCGCCGAATTTTATAATTTTCAAAATGAACACCCGACAGACCGCCGACCCAAGTACCAAACATCGCAAAGAATGCGGTCATGGCCATCCAGAACAGCGGGTGTACTTCCTGTCTCAGGTCACTGAAGATCAAGGTGACGCCCAGTACAATGACCAGCCCAGCCGATAAGCCCCAAATCATGCCTCGTTGCATACTGTGTACAATATCCAACCGTTGAAAGATATTGGCAGTGTGAAGGCGTCGGCGTATAACGCCATCCTCATCTTTACTGAGCACATGAAAATGCCAGTAATCAATGCCGTTCTTTTCCATCGTATGAGAAATGTTTTCAACATTGTCTAAGGACTTCGCCAAGTAGAAGAATCGTTTCATCAGCAAGCTCCGCTGTCAGTGCACCTGCTTAAAGTTTACACAACGATATCTGGGCTATAAGACTAATCGGGCGTATAGGTGGGTTTTGAAAGATGAAAACGCTATAAAAGTGGGGTTACGGGTGCTGTATTGGTGTTTTCTGTCTGCATAGTAACTTGCAGGATTGATCTAGGCAGGTAAGACTCGTTTAGCACCCGCTATGCAATCCCATAATGAGCATGCCGCTAAAGGCGTGGTTTCCAATCTAAGAGGCAACGTATGATTCGACTTAAGGTGTTGTTGGGGATCATGGCCTGCCTAGCAGTGACGACGGTCAGTGCTGAGGGTTTAAATCCGGAGTTGAAGGCACGTGCGGTGGCACAAGCTAGCCAATTTTCTCGCCTGCACTCTCTGGTTGTGGCTTACCAAGGACAGATTGAAATCTCGGAATCTTTCGGCGGCCCCGGCGTTGATCGGCCGGCGAACATCAAATCCCTGTCGAAGACGGTGTTGTCGGCGATTGTCGGTGCGGCGGTTGATCGCGATGTGGTGACCATGGAACAAACGGTGCCAGAGCTGATACCACGTCGAATTCCTTCCAATGCCAGCGTGGGTATCGATAAGATTACGCTCGAGCATTTAGTGTCGATGCGAGCAGGGCTTGAACGGACGTCAGGCGGCAATTATGGCCGCTGGGTGGTCAGCAGTGATTGGGTTGCCTTCGCTCTTAGCCGTCCTTTTGTCGACGAGCCCGGCGGACGTATGCTGTACTCTACGGGCAGTACGCACTTGGCGTCGGTTGCCTTGACTGAAACCTCCGGTCGCAGCACCTTAGCCTTGGCACGTGACTGGCTGGGCGACCCTTTGGGTATAACTGTGAATCCTTGGTTGCGCGACCCACAAGGCTTCTATTTTGGTGGTAACGACATGGTTATGTCACCCAATGACCTGCTGCGCTTTGGGGAGATGTATCGACAAGGGGGGATGTTTAACGGCCAGCGGGTGTTGTCTGAACGTTGGATCGA